>JAPLPF010000118.1 GCA_026400325.1 Rhodobacterales bacterium | reverse complement strand
GATCGAGACGCCGAAAATCGTCGACTGGGCCGAAGCGCGCCAGACCGTGACCGACGCCTACGGCGCCTTCGATCCCCGGATGGCCGACCTTGCGACCCCGTTCTTCGACAAGGGCTGGATCGACGCCGGTGTCAAACCCGGCAAGGCCCCCGGTGCCTTTGCGCACCCGACCGTGACCACCGTGCATCCCTATGTGATGCTGAACTATCTTGGCAAACCGCGCGATGTGATGACCCTGGCGCATGAACTTGGCCACGGTGTCCATCAGGTGCTGGCGGCGGGGCAAGGCGAGCTTTTGTCCTCGACCCCCCTGACCCTTGCCGAAACCGCATCCGTCTTTGGCGAGATGCTGACCTTCCGCAAGCTTCTGGACGGGGCAAAGACCGCGGCCGAGCGCAAGACCCTTCTTGCCGGCAAGGTCGAGGACATGATCAACACCGTTGTCCGCCAGATCGCGTTTTACGACTTTGAATGCAAACTCCATGCGGCGCGGGCGGAAGGGGAGCTGACTCCCGACGACATCAACGCCCTGTGGATGAGCGTGCAGGCCCAGTCTCTTGGCGACGCATTCGAATTCATGGACGGCTATGAGACCTTCTGGGCCTATATCCCGCACTTCGTCCATTCGCCGTTCTACGTCTACGCCTATGCCTTTGGTGACGGCCTGGTGAACGCGCTTTACGCGGCTTATGCGGGGGGGCTGCCGGACTTTCAGGAAAAATATTTCGCCATGCTGCGGGCGGGGGGATCCATGCACCACAAGGAGCTTCTTGCCCCGTTCGGCCTTGATGCCAGCGACCCGAAGTTCTGGGATCAGGGGCTGAGCATGATCGCGGGGTTCATCGACGAACTTGAGGCGATGGAAGGGTGACATCACCCGTGGCTGCGGGACTGCTGGTTGCGTCCCGCAGCGCGGCCCCGCAAAGGTGGCAAGGACGGCGCGGCCGCCTGCCCCGGAAAAGGGCCTGAAGGTCCTGTTCAGGCCTGGCGGGCGGTGAGCCGGTTCAGTTCGGCCAAGTGTTCTGCAAGGCGGGCAGCACCAGACTCGACATCCGTGACGCCTGCATCGGCATCAACCGCGACGGCAATCCCCGGGTCCTGCGCCACAAGCCCGCCGGCAAGCATGATCCAGACATGCGGGCAACGCACCCGCAGGGCCACGATCAGCCGCGCCACGGGCAGGGTATGGGACGGAAGCGATGCCGAAAGCCCGACCATCGTCGGACGAAGGCGGGCAATTTCCTCGACCAAAGCTTCGTGCCCAAGCCCTACGCGCAGGCTGATGTCCCAGCCACGCAAGCGCATGGTGTCGGCGGCGATGGTCACGCCAAGGCCGTGCACTTCGCCCGGAACCGTGGCAAACACCGCCTCGGCACCTGGCGGGGCGACCAGATGCTCGGCCAGAAAGACCGAGCGCAGGTCCCGCAGGATTGCGTAGACCCGTCCGGCACCCAGGATCACCTGGGCCGCGGTCGCCTCGTCGCTTTCCCAACGCTCGCCAAACCGGCGCACGGCCTGCGCGATATAGTGGTGATACAGCGTTTCTGCCGGCATACCGGCCTGACGCGCCTCTCGCACCAGATCGGCACCGGCGTCATCATCCTGATTGAGCAGCGCATCGGCAAGAAGCTCGATCTCGGCCCGGCTTGGCCGATTTCCCGGTCGGGAAAGGGCCGGGTCACTCATCCAGGACCCCGCATCCGAGGCGCGACCGACCCGGAGAATCACTTCGCGCGCCAGAAGCCGCAGTGCAGCAGGGGGAAGCGCCTGCCCGCGACGCTCCATATAGTCCTTTGCCCGCAAGAGCGGCGGAACCAACTGACCGGAGAATACGCCGTGATCTTCTGACATTGGTGGCCTTTCCGACGAAGGAGTGGGGGCAAATGGAAAGCGGCAAGGGTCGGAAGTGCTGATCGAAAGGCTGGCGCCGCTGCAGATATTGCTGCGCTGCAACAACACCATCCCCGGCTATGACACTATCACAGCCGCGTGACAAAAGGGCATATAATGCAAAATCCGCGAAGGAAAGTTTACACTTTCTTCGAATAACTTCAGATGTCGACCGCCACGTCGTAGACCCGGTCCATCATCGCCTGCGTGCCCCGGACGAACTCCAGCGGGCAGGGATAGGCCACGCCGTCACGCACGCTTTTGCAGAAAGCCTCGACCTGAAGCTTGTAGTGATTTGCCGCCGGAAAGCGTTCGGTGATCACCCGATTGCCGTTCTGGTGCAGCTCCACCTCGGCCAGATCGTTGACATTGGCGTTGAAGGGCCCGCCTTCCAGCCGGATCATGCCCTTGGTGCCCTGGAACGTCGCCACCTGGCGGTTGTACATCCGCATCGAGGTCATCGAGCCATAGGTGAACCTGCCGGTTGGCCCGTCCATGATACCCGCGATCTGGGCAAAGACATCGACCCCGTTCTCGCGGTGGATGCGGGCGGACAGGTCCACCGGTTCCGCGCCGGTCACGAACCGCGCGCAGCCGAACGTGTAGACGCCGATGTCACGCAGACTGCCGCCGCCGGTTTCAGGCTTGTTGCGGATGTTGGCCCCCTCGGTCAGATTGAAGCTGAAGGCGACATCGGCATGGACCAGCGTGCCGATCTCGCCCGCCGCCAGCCATTCCTTCGCGCGCTGCCATTGCGGGTGATGCACGATCATGTAGGCCTCGGCCGCCAGAAGGCCGGTGCGGTCCCGCGCGGCGATGATCTGGTCGATTTCGCGCGCCTTCATGGCGATGGGCTTTTCGGTCAGCACATGCTTGCCCGCGGCCAGGGTCTTGAGCGTCCATTCCACATGCAGATGGTTCGGCAAGGGGATGTAGACCGCGTCGATCGTGGGATCGGACAAAAGCGCGTCATAGCTGGAGTGGACCGCCAGCCCGGGGGCAAAAGCCAGGAACCCTTCGGCCTTTGCCGGGTCCGAGGTTGCCAGCGCGGCCAGCTCTGCCCCTTCGGCGGCATGGATTGCAGGGGCCATGTGCTCGCGCGCGAATTTTGCGGCGCCAAGAACGCCCCATCTTACCGGTTTCATCGCAAGTTCCCCCCTGTGCGTGACGTGGGGGCACTTGTCCAGAAATCCGCCGATCAATCAAGCCGCCTGAACCCCGAAAACGCCACCTTGCGGCAGGATCCCGTTGGCCATTGCCCGGCCTGCAATCCTCAGGCCGAGGCGCGAGGCCGCAAGGCGCGCAGGAAAAGCCACAGGATTGCCGACAGGTAGGTCAGGCACAGGACCAGAAGCGTGACCCAAGGGTAGGTCAGAAGCGCTGCAACCACCATCACCGACCCGACCAGCGCATAGCGGGCATAGTCGGCGGAAATCGTGATCCGCTTGAGCGAGGGCGTGCGCACCCTGCTGATCATCAGCGCGCCGATCCCCACCATCCACAGCGCCACCAGCACCGGTGGCAAGATGATCCCGCCGTCAAACACGTCATTCAGCGCAAAGGCCAGATACATCGGCACCAGCGCCAGCATTGCCCCGGCAGGCGACGGCACACCGATGAACACGGTCTTTTCCGCTGCCTCGCCAACGGCGCGACTGCCGACGTTGAACCGCGCCAGCCGCAACATGCAGCACACGGCATAAAGCAGCACCGCAATCCAGCCAAGGCTGGTCTCGGCCCGCAGGCCCCAAAGATAAAGCACCAGCGCAGGAGTGACCCCGAAGTTCACGAAATCACACAGGGAATCCAGTTCAGCCCCGATCGCGCTTTCCGACTTCAGCATCCGCGCCAGCCGCCCATCCAGGCCGTCCAGCGCCGCTGCCGTGCCGATCAAGAGGATCGCCAACGCAAAGTTTCCGGCAATGGCAAACCGGATCGCGGTCAGACCGGCACAAAGCGCAAGGATCGACACCAGATTGGGCAGAAGCTTCAAAAGCAGAAGCTCGCGCGGGGCGTCGGTCGGTTTTCGGGCCATCATTCTGTCCGCGCGGCGCGGGCCGGGGCGTCCTGCCCGATCAGCGCCAGCACCGTTTCGCCGCCGATCATGGTCTGGCCAAGGGCCACTTGCGGATGCACCCCTTCGGGCAGGTAGACATCAAGTCGGCTGCCAAAGCGGATCAGGCCGAAGCGTTCCCCGGTGCGCACCCCGTCGCCGGGCCTTTTCCAGCACATGATCCGCCGCGCGACCAGACCGGCGATCTGGACCACGGCAATCTTGCGGCCATCCGCGATCTCGATCGCCAGCGCGTTGCGTTCATTCTCTTCCGACGCCTTGTCCAGCGAGGCGTTGAAGAACTTGCCCGGACGATAGACCACGGCCGTTATCTTGCCAGCAATCGGGGCGCGGTTCACATGGCAGTTGAAGACCGACATGAACACGCTGACCCGCAGCAGCGCCTCGGGGCCAAGGCCAAGGTCGGCCGGCGGGACCGCGCGTTCGATCAGGCTGACCACCCCGTCCGCCGGGCTGACCAGCAGGCCCGCGTTCTGCGGCACCGACCGCTTGGGGTCACGAAAGAAGTAATAGCACCAGATGGTCAGGCCAACGCCGATCCATCCCAGCGGGTCCCAGATCCAGAACAGGACCAGCGTCACCGCCGCAAAGACGGGAACGAACTTCCACCCCTCGGGGTGCATCGGCTTGAGGAAGGTGTCGATCATTTTCATGTCCGCTTCCCTACCCTTGCGCGGGTCCGGGAGCAAACGAAAAGGCCGCGACCCCCGGTCGCGGCCTTGTCGGAAAGCAGGTCCTGCTTACACCGGAACCACCATGCCCTTGCCCTTGGCCAGTTCGCGCATCTTCGCCTGCAGCTTTTCGAAGGCCCGCACCTCGATCTGGCGGATGCGCTCGCGGCTGACGCCATAGCTTTCCGACAGTTCCTCCAGCGTGACCGGGTCTTCGGCCAGGCGGCGCTGCATCAGCACGTCCTTTTCGCGGTCGTTCAGCACCGACATCGCCTGCACCAGAAGCGCGCGGCGGGTGTCCAGTTCGTCCTTGGCCTCATAGGCTTCGGCCTGATCGCTGTCTTCATCCTCCAGCCAGTCCTGCCACTGGGTCGAGCTGTCGCCGTCCGACCCGACGGTCGCATTCAGGCTGGCGTCCGACCCCGAAAGGCGGCGGTTCATGTCGATGACCTCGGCCTCGGTCACGTTCAGATCGGTTGCGATCCGTGCCACGTTTTCGGGACGCAGGTCGCCCTCTTCCAGCGCGCCAACCTTGGCTTTGGCCTTGCGCAGGTTGAAAAACAGCTTCTTCTGGGCCGATGTCGTGCCAAGCTTCACCAGGCTCCACGACCGCAGGATGTATTCCTGGATCGAGGCGCGGATCCACCACATAGCGTAGGTGGCAAGACGAAACCCCTTTTCCGGGTCGAACCGCTTGACCGCCTGCATCAGGCCCACGTTCGCCTCACTGATCACCTCGGCCTGCGGCAGGCCATAGCCGCGATAGCCCATGGCGATCTTGGCGGCCAGACGCAGGTGGCTGGTGACCATCCGGTGCGCGGCCTGCGTGTCCTCATGGTCGACCCAGCGCTTGGCCAGCATGTATTCCTCTTCCGGTTCCAGAAGCGGAAACTTGCGGATTTCCTGCATGTAGCGGTTCAGCCCCTGTTCAGGGCTGGGTGCTGGCAGGTTCGTGTAGGTGCTCATCGCGTGCCCCCTATCTGTTGCCCGGTGCAGATGCGCCCCGGGGACGGAGAAACCTATGCATTGCGCGCGTCCCTCGCAAGGGATGGCAATGCCTTCGGTTCCTTGACGTCAGATGTTGCCTGCGTCCGCCCAATGTAAAGCAGCGTGACATTCATTTCACGCGAATGTGCTGGCACATGTGCGGTGCGCACAGGTCAGATCGCCACCCGCTCGCCCAGTTCCACCACGCGGTCGCGCGGCAGGTGATAGAAATCGGTGGGATCGGCCGCGATCCGGCTGAGCGCCACATAAATGCGGTCAAGGATCAGCTCCAGCCCCTGCCCCGTTGCCACTGCCCGCCTGCGGCCAAGAAAGAAGGTCGAGGTCATGACATCGAACTTGAGCCCCGCGCGGCGCGCGTGGGTCATCGCCTTGCTGACGTTTGGCGTTTCCATGAACCCGAAGCGCAGCGTGAGGCGCGTGAAGCAGCCTCCCAGGGGTTCGACCGTTGCCCGTTCTTCGGCTGTGGCATAGGGCACGCGCAGGATCTCGACCGTCAAAAGGACGGTCTGATCGTGCAGCACACGATTGTGCTTGATATTGTGCAACAGCGCCGAGGGCACGATTTCAGGGTCGCCAGTCAGGAAGAACGCGGTGCCCGGAATGACGTGTGCGCTGGAATTGCGCATCATGCGCACGAAGGAGGGCACGGAAATCGCCATGCGCTGCACCCGTTCCCGCACGGCCTGGGTGCCCCGCCACCAGGTCCACATGACAAAGGCGATGATCAGCGCGGCAATCAGCGGCACATAGCCGCCGTCCCGGATCTTGGCCAGGTTCGACGCAAGGAACACCAGTTCCACCAGAAGGACCGGCGCAACCGCAAGGATCGCAAGCCCCGCCCGAAGCCGACCGGAGCGCACCAGATAAAGCGCGCCGAGGATGGTCGTCAGCACCATGGTCCCCGTGACCGCAATCCCGTAGGCCGAGGCAAGCGCACTGGACGACCCGAAGGACACGACCAGCCAAAGGACTGCAAAGAGCAGAATCCAGTTCACCGCGCCAAGGTAGATCTGCCCGCTTTGGCCTTCGGCCGTATGCTGGATGCGCAGCCGGGGCAGGAACCCCAGTTGGACCGCCCCCCGCGCCATCGAGAACGCCCCCGTTATCACCGCCTGGCTGGCAAT
>JAPLPF010000172.1 GCA_026400325.1 Rhodobacterales bacterium | reverse complement strand
GCACGTCGATCTGCGCCGCCATGTGCCGGAGACCGTCGTGCAGACGATCCGGATCAACCGCAAGGAAGGGACCAAGCCATGAATACGCCATTCAACGCGCTGCCGCAGGGTGGCGCGCGCATCGTCTATGTGCGGGAAATAGCTGTCGGCGACCTGCCTGACGAAGTGCGCGAGCAGATGGATGGGCTGGACGTGGTCTGGTCCGTTCACGGGATCGACGGACGCCAGCTTGCGCTGGTTGCTGACCGGAAACTGGCCTTTCACCTTGCGCGCGAGCACGATTTTACCCCTGTCAGCGTGCATTGACTGGCCCTTCGTGACGGAACCGCTACGCTGGGGCGTGAACGGTTGAGTCGTGAACGGAGGACCATTTGAAAACCACAACAGGATATTCGGGCATCCAGATTGCCCTGCATTGGCTGATTGCCATCCTGATCCCGCTGGCCTGGCTGTCCAGCGGCGGGGCCGAGGAGGCCTGGGACGGGCTGGAAAAGGGCGTCGTGCCGGGTTTCGTGCCGCATGTCGCCTTGGGGATTGCGGTTCTTGCGCTGGTCGTGCTGCGACTGGCGGTCCGGTTTCGGCGGGGTGCGCCGGAAGCTCCGGGCGTGCCGGGAAGTCTGGCTGTGAAGGCCTCGACCTGGGGACATCGGCTGATCTATCTGCTGATGATCGCGGTGCCTCTGGGCGGGATGAGCATCTGGTTCGGCGGCATGGACAATGGCGAGATCCACGGGCTTTTTGCCAACGTGCTGATGGTCGTTGTTCTGGGCCACACGTTGGTGGCCCTGTATCACCAGTATGTGCTGAAGGATGGCCTTTTGCGGCGAATGATGAAGGCGGAATAGGTCATCAGCCGGTGCCCGCCCTCCCCGCAAGGGGGAAGGGCGGGGTGCATGGTCAGGCGCGGATCAGGCCCATCTGTTCAAGCTTCAGAAGAACCTGGTGCGCGCAATGGTCAACATCGACGTTTTCGGTGTTGACCACCAGTTCGGCTGCGGCGGGAACCTCGTAGGGGTCTGAAATCCCGGTGAATTCCTTGATCTTCCCCTCACGCGCCAGCTTGTAGAGACCTTTGCGGTCGCGGCGTTCGCATTCCTCGATCGACGTCGCGACGTGGACCTCGATGAAGGCGCCAAAGGCCTCGATCATCTCACGTACGGCGCGGCGGGTGGCGGTGTAGGGGGCGATGGGCGCGCAGATCGCGATGCCGCCGTTCTTGGTGATCTCGGACGCGACATAGCCGATCCGCTTGATGTTCAGGTCGCGGTGTTCCTTGGAGAACCCGAGTTCTGACGACAGGTGCTTGCGCACCACGTCGCCGTCCAGCAGCGTCACGGGGCGTCCGCCCATCTCCATCAGCTTGACCATGAGGGCGTTGGCGATGGTGGACTTGCCAGACCCGGAGAGGCCGGTGAAGAACACGGTGAAGCCCTGTTTCGACCGCGCGGGGCTGGTCTTGCGCAGTTCGGATACCACCTGCGGGAAGCTGAACCATTCGGGGATGTCCAACCCCTCACGCAGGCGGCGGCGCAGTTCGGTGCCTGAAATGTCCAGCACGGTCGAACCTTCGGGCACTTCGTTCGCGGGGTAGTACTGGGACTTTTCCTGCACATAGACCATGTGCTTGAAGTCGACCATTTCGATGCCGATCTCGGCGGCATGGGCGGCAAACAGCTCCTGCGCGGCGTAGGGGTCGTAGAAATCCTTGCCGGCAGAGTTCTTTCCGGGGCCTGCGTGATCGCGGCCGACGATCATGTGGGTGCAGCCGTGGTTGCGGCGTATGATGCCATGCCAGACTGCCTCACGCGGGCCGGCCATGCGCATGGCGAGGTTCAGAAGGGAAAGGGCTGTGGTCTGTGCGGGGTACTGGTCAAGGACTGCTTCATAGCAGCGCACACGGGTGAAGTGGTCGACATCGCCCGGCTTGGTCATGCCGACAACGGGGTGAATAAGAAGGTTCGCCTGCGCCTCGCGCGCGGCACGGAACGTCAGTTCCTGATGCGCGCGGTGGAGGGGGTTGCGGGTCTGGAAGGCCACGATCTTGCGCCAGCCTCACCGGGCCGCCAAGATAGACGCTGCCGGCCTGGTTGTGCAGGTAGTTCACCGCCGGATGGGCAAGGTCATCGGCGCCAAAGACCTTCTCGGCCTCCAGCGCCTTGTTCGGAATCCATTTGTCGGAAATCGACAGAATGGCAAGGATCACGCCTTCGGCGTCACGCAACGCGATGTCCTGCCCGGGGGCGACCTTTTCGGCGAAGGCTTCGTTCACATCCAGTGTGATCGGGGTGGGAAACAGCGCGCCACCTTGGAGGCGCATGTTTTCCACCACGCCGTCATAGTCCCTTTGCCCCATGAAGCCCTTGAGGGGGTAGAACCCGCCGTTCATCAGGAGTTCCAGATCGCACACCTGGCGCGCGGTCAGGTCCCAGGACAGAAGCTGACCTGCTTCGTGCTTCAGCTTCTGCGCGGAATCGTAGGAAACATAAAGCTCGGGGATCGGGGCGTGGTTCGGCATGGACATAGCGTTGACCTTTTGAATGCGGAGAGGGCCGCCAGTTACGCGGGTCCGTAACGCGGGAAAGGGGACAAGTTCAAGCGATGGCAGGACAATGGCCGGAAAAAAGGTGGAAATCGCCGGGGAGGTGGCACATGCGGGCCACGGTTCCGTTCTTGTGCATCAGGCAGGATGGATTTTCCCCAAAGGCCTTGGCATTGCGGAGATCCGGAACAACTTTCCGAACGGCGGCTCGTCGATGACTTCGTCACTCCTCGCGATGGCGCTCCGACGACAAGACGAAGTCGAACGAGGAGGTCCCGGGTTCAGGCGAGATAGGCGCGAAAGCTGCGCACCACTTCGTCATAGACCGCACGCTTGAAGGGAACGATGCTGTCCACCATCTCGTCCGCAAGGATCCAGCGCCAAGTCGAAAACTCGGGGTGTTCGGTTGCAATCCGGATGTCGCTGTCTTTTCCAAGAAAGCGGAACAGGAACCATTTCTGCCGCTGTCCGCGATACTTGCCGCCCCAGACCTTGCCCAGCAGTTCGGGCGGCAGGTCATAGGTCACCCAGCCATGGGTCTTGCCCACGAACTCTACCTTGTCGCGGGTGACGCCGGTCTCTTCCCACAACTCGCGATAGGCGGCCTCGCGCGGTTTTTCATCACCGTCGATCCCGCCCTGCGGCATTTGCCAGGCGGGGGTCGGGTTGTCGATCCGTTGCCCGGCAAACACCAGCCCGCGGGCGTCGATCAGGACGACGCCGACGCAAGGGCGGTAGGGAAGGGTTGCGGGTTCGGTCATATGTGGCGGGCGGGGGAGCGGCCCCCGCCCGGGTCCATCAGGGTTGTGCCGGGGCGATTGCGGTCAGCCCCTTGATGATGTCGACGGCATAGGCAAGCTGGTAATCCTCGTCCCGCAACTTGGCCGATTCCTCGGCCCGGGCAAGTTCTTCTTCGTAAAGACGCTTTTCCTCATCCGTCATCGAGTCATTCGTGATGGCACCACGCAGCGAGGCCTCGGTGCGTTCCTTGGTGGCGGCACTGGTCTCGACCGCAGCGGCATCGGGATCGACCGGCTTTGGCGGCGGCTGGTTGACCACGATGTCGGGCGAGATGCCCAAAGCCTGGATCGACCGGCCCGACGGCGTGTAGTAGCGCGCCGTGGTCAACCGCATCGCGCCGTCGCCGCGCAGCGGGATCAGGGTCTGGACCGACCCCTTGCCGAAGCTTTTGGTGCCGACGACGATGGCGCGGCGGTGGTCCTGCAACGCGCCGGCCACGATCTCGGACGCCGAGGCGGAGCCGCCGTTGATCAAAAGGACGATCGGCTTGCCGTTGACCAGATCGCCGGCCTCGGCATTGTAACGTTCACCGCTGCCTGCCTCACGTCCGCGGGTCGAGACGATTTCGCCCTTTTCAAGGAAAGCGTCCGACACCGAGATCGCTTCGTTCAGAAGACCGCCGGGGTTGTTGCGCAGGTCGATGACTACGCCATCCAGATTTTCCATGCCGCCAAGTTCCTCCAGCGCCTTGGCCAGTTCTTCCTTCAGCCCGGAAGTGGTCTGGTCGTTGAAGGTGGTGATGCGCAGGACGGCGGTGTTGCCCACGACCCGGCCGCGCACGGCGGTCAACTTGATCGTGTCGCGGATGATCGAGACGTCAAAGGGTTCCGGTGTGCCTTCGCGCACGACGGTGATGATGATTTCCGATCCGATCGGACCACGCATCTTTTCCACCGCATCGTCCAGCACGAGGCCTTGCAGGGATTCGCCATCGACATGGGTGATGAAGTCACCGGCAAGGATGCCGGCCTTGGCCGCCGGGGTGTCGTCCATCGGCGAGATGACCTTGATGAAGCCTTCTTCCTGCGTGACCTCGATGCATCCTCGGTCGAGACTTCTTCGACATATTGCGCGCGGATGCGTTCGAAGATGTCGCCGAACAGATCAAGCTGTTCGTAGACCGAGCTGTCCTGTTCGGTTTCCTGGGCGATCAGGGGCCCTGCGAGCTGAGTCGTGGCCAAAGCCCCGGCAAGCGTTCCGCCAAGGGCGGCCATCGCGAACTTCTTCATGCTGTGTCAGTCTCCTGTGCGGGCAATGCTTGCGAACCACGGCATCGGGTCCACGGGGGCTGCCCCCTGTCTGAGTTCAATATAAAGCGTTTCCGTATCGCGCCCGCCAGACCCATCTGCCGAACCCGTCATGAATTCCTCGGTCGTCTTGCCGGTTCCGCCCATCAGCCCAAGCGGGCTGCCTGCGGAAACGACCTCTCCCACTTCGCCGTAAAGGAGATCGAGCCCGGCGAGAACCATGAGATAGCCGTCTCCGGGTTCAAGGATCATCACATTTCCGTAGTCGAGAAGTGGCCCCCGGTAGCGGATGGTTGCAGGCCAGGGCGCGGTGACCAGCGCGCCGGGGGCGGTGGCCAGGGTCACACCGGGGCGGCGGACGTCTGCAGCGTCGGCCTCGTTCGGGCGGCGCAGGACGGTGCCAAGGGCTGGCAGGGGCAAGCGGCCCCTTTCACCGGCAAAGCTTGCGTCGGTGCCCGAATCGGGTGACAGCCCGGCGGCGAAGGCATCCAGCGTGTCGGCGCTTTCGAGGAGGTTGCGCAGGGTATCCGGGTCATCGGTAAAGCGGCGGGGCAGGTCGGTCCGGTCCGACATGGCCTTGGAAAGCTCGGTCCGGGCACGCTGGGCGGTGGCAAGTCCGGTCTCCAGGGTCTGGCCGGCCGAAAGCTGCAGGGCGCGCAGGTCGGCAAGTTCGGCCAGTTCCGCCTTCAACGCCAGCGTCTCGGTCTGCAGTGCGGGGGTCACGTCGGCCATGAGCATCCCCGATCGTGCGGTGCCAAGCGCGCCATCGGGGTGCAAAAGCAAAAGCGGCCCCGGATTGTCCTCGATCGTTGCCAGCACGCCAAGCAGGCGGCCGATCCCGTCGCGCTTGGCCTCAAACGCGCGGGTCAGCGTGGTTTCGCGCAGCGCCGCCTCGCGCAGGGCGCCGCGCAGGGCGGCAAGACCCTCTTCATAGGCGCGAATCGTCTGGCTTAGGGCGGCCACCCGGTCACGCGCCGCAGTTGCAGCATCAAGCGCCGCCACGGCCGCCTGAAGCTCGGTCGAGGCGCGGGCCGCCTGTTCGGCAACCGTCTGCGCCCCGAGAGGGCAGGCAAGCAACAGAAACAGGACGGCAGAGCGGATCATGCAGACGGGCGCGCGATCTGGGGAACGATCAGGGATTGGCCGGTCATTTCGGCGGGTTGGGGAATGCCCATCAGTTGCAACAGCGTCGGGGCCAGATCGGCAAGCCGCCCGCCCGCGCGCAAACTTGCCCCGGCCGGGCCACCGACAAGGATGACCGGGACGGGATTGGTCGTGTGCGAGGTGTGGGGGCCGCCGGTGACCGGATCGACCATCACCTCGCAATTGCCGTGGTCGGCGGTCACGATCATCGCCCCGCCGCGCCGGGTAAGGGCGGCAAGCGCCCGGCCAAGGCCGATATCCACCGCCTCGCACGCCTTGATCGCGGCAGGCAGGCTGCCGGTGTGGCCGACCATGTCGGGATTGGCAAAGTTCACCACGATCAGATCATAGCCGGTGTCGATCGCGGCGACGAGGTGGTCGGACACGTCGGCAGCACTCATTTCGGGCTGAAGGTCATAGGTGGCAACCTTGGGCGAGGGCGGCATGGCGCGGTCCTCGCCCGGGTAGGGCACCTCGCGTCCCCCGTTCAGAAAGAAGGTGACATGGGGGTATTTCTCGGTTTCGGCCAGACGGAACTGGGTTTTCCCGTGCAAAGATACCCATTCGCCAAGGGTGTTGACCAGCACCCGCTTGGGAAAGGCCGAGGGCATGTAGGTGCTGTGCGTGTCCGAGTATTCGACCATGCCCAGAAGCGCCGACCACGCCGGGCGCGCGCCGGTCTCGAATGCGGTGAAGGCCGGATCGCCAAGGGCGGCAAGGATCTCGCGGGCGCGGTCGGCGCGGAAGTTCAGGCAGAACAGACCGTCGCCATCCTTCGCCCCGGCGTAATCGGCGATGACGGTGGGGGCGAGGAATTCGTCCGTCTCGCCCTTGGCATAGGAATGGATCACGGCGGTGGCCGCGTCGGGTGCCTTTTCGCCGGTGCCGTGGACGATTGCGCCAAAGGCGCGTGCCACGCGGTCCCAGCGGTTGTCACGGTCCATCGCCCAGTAGCGCCCGGTGACCGTGGCCACCCGCGCCATGGGCGGCAGAGCGGCGGTCAGGTGCGCCATGTAATCGGCAGCCGAAGAGGGGGCCACGTCGCGGCCATCGGTGATGGCGTGCAGGGCGACCGGCACGCCCAGGGCGGTCAGCGCCTTGCAGGCCGCGATGATGTGGTTGATGTGGCCATGCACACCGCCGTCCGACACCACACCCATCAGATGTGCGATGCCGCCCTTGGCCTTCACCTTCGCGGCGAAGTCCAGGATCGCGGGGTTTGCGGCAAAACTGCCATCCTCGACCGCAAGATCTATTGCCCCGAGGTCCATCGCCACGATACGCCCGGCGCCGATGTTGGTGTGCCCGACTTCGGAGTTTCCCATCTGCCCGCTCGGCAGGCCGACGTCCGGGCCAAAGGTGGTCAGCGTTGCGTGTGGGCACGAGGCCCAGAGGTGGTTGAACGTCGGCACCCGGGCCTGCGCTGGCGCGCTGGTCGCGGGGTCAGGCCCGATCCCCCAGCCGTCAAGGATGCACAGGACGACGGGCTTCGGGACGGACATTGGGGCCTCCTTCGCGGGGTTCTGCCTTGGGTTTTACGCGGGTGGGGCGGTCGGGGCAACCGCAGCCTGACCCGCAGGCCTGCGTTCCAGCGACAGGGCATAAAGACCGGCCGCGATGATGACCAGCGCGCCAAGCGCAACTGGCAGTTCCAGCGCCTCGCCGTAGATCGTGATGCCGATGATCGTGACGAACACGATCTGGAGGTAGGCATAGGGCTGGACCCGCGCCGCCTCGATCTGTTCGTAGCACTTGAGCAAAAGCCAGTGCGAGAAGATCGACAGCGCGCAGTAGACGGCAAGGAAGGCCATGTCCTGCGGCAACATCGGTTCCAGATGCGGCAGTCCGATCCCGGTCATCAGGATAGCGCCGATCACACCAGGCCAGAAGAAGGCGGGAAAGGTCGGCTCGTCCCGCGTGGTCAGTCGGGTCAGCACGGAATACATCGCGAACAGGAAGGCCGAGGCAAGCGGCAGGAGTGCGGCCCAGCTGAAGACCCCAAGACCGGGGCGCAGGATGATGAGGACGCCCAGAAGGCCGGCGGCAACAGCGGCCCAGCGTTGCCAGACGATCCGCTCGCCCAGGATAGGGCCGGACAAGGCCACGACCAGCAGCGGGCAGACGGCAAAGACGGCGTGACTGTTGATCAGGCCGATCAGGGTGTAACCCCAGATGATCAGGCAGATCTCGGCCACCAGAAGGCAGGACCGGATCAGATGGGCGGGCAGCCGCCTGGACCGGATCGCGGCACGGGGGCCTTCGGGCTGGCGCAACGCGAGCAGGATCACGAAGCCCGCAAAGGCCCAGTAGCGGATCATCACGATCATCAGGGTGTTGTATTCGCCGGCAAGATGGCGGGAAAATCCGTCTTGCGCCGCAAAGGCTGCGACGGCGGCGACCATAAGCCAGATGCCTTTGCGGGGGTTCTTCGAGGCGGTCATGTCGGGGTCTCGGTAGCACGGCCCGGGAACAGGGGGAAGGGGGGGGCGCAGCGGGGCGTGGGTGGCAGGGGCAAGGAATTCCAATGGGTTGGAGGCAACGTGTCAGGGGGTAGGGGGAACAGGATGACCCGCGACCAGCAGGGTTCCGGTGGTCATGTGGCGTTTGCGGCCAAAGCCGGGCTGGCGGGTGACAGTAAAGCCTGCCTCGGCCAGCGCGCGGCGGACATGGCCTGCGGCGGTGTAGGTGGCGAAGCTGCCGCCGGGGGCGGTATGGCGTGCGACCTGTGCCATCAGGTCCGGGGGCCACATTTCAGGGTTTTTCGCGGGGGAAAAACCGTCAAGGAACCAGGCGTCGGCCATGCCGTCCCACATGGGCAGGGTCGCGCGGGCATCGCCAAGGATGACGGTGGCGGTCAGGTTGGCAAACCGCAGGGGGATGGTCCCGGCTGTCCTGCCTGACCCTGCGGCGGCCCATTGGTCAAGAAGGGACGGCGCGACCTGTGCCACTTCGGGAAAGGCGGTCAGGGCGCGGGCGATGTCGGGGGCGGGCAGGGGGAAGGCCTCGAAGCTGGTGTAGTGCAGATGGCCGGGTCCGGAGTGGGCCAGCACGGTGGCCAGAAGGTTCAGCCCGGTGCCGAAGCCAAGCTCGGCGATGCGGAAGCCGTCGCGGAACCGGTTTGGCAGGCCATTGCCGGACAGGAAGACGTGGCGGGTCTCGTCCAGTCCCCCGGCCAGCGAGAAATAGGGATCGTCAAAGACGCGCGAGACCGGGATCACACCGTCCCGCCACTCCAGACCGGGCGGTGCAGTCTGTTCGCGGGCCTGTCCGGGCGGACGGTCTGGGGGCTGGTCGGGGCGGGTCATCGGGGTTAGTCCTTTGCGCCAGTTGATGGGCGCGGGGGGCGGCGATGGCAAGGGGGTGGTTGGGGGGCAGGCGGTTGGGTGGCAGACCGTGGATGTGACTGTCCGGGGTGCGGGAATACTTGGCCTGTCGGTCGCCTGGGCCTGTGCGAGGCGCGGCGCGCGGGTCCGCGTGATCGAGACTTTGGCCATCGGTGCGGGGTCGTCGGGCGGGGTGGTGGGCGCCCTGTCTCCGCATATGCCCGAGGCGTGGAATGCCAAGAAGGCGTTCCAGTTGGACAGCCTTCTGATGGCGCAAGACTGGTGGGCCGCGGTGGAAGCGGCCTCGGGCCTGTCGGCGGGCTATGGGCGGACGGGGCGGCTGCAGCCGTTGGCCGACGATGCGGCGGTTGGCGTGGCACGGCGGCGTGCCGGGACGGCGCAGGCCTTGTGGCAGGGCAAGGCGGTCTGGCGCGTGGTCCCGGTGTCGGGCGCAGGAACGGGCGCGGAAACGGGCCCGGTCTGGGAGCCGGTGTCGCCCTCGGGGTGGCTGGTCGAGGATACGCTTTCGGCGCGCATCGCACCCCGGCAAGCGTTGGCCGCGCTGGCGGTGGCCCTGCAAGCGACGGGGGCTGAGGTGGTGATCGGCGACGCGGCAGAGGCGGGCCAAGTGGTGCATGCCACCGGGATCAACGGGTTGGAGGCGCTTTCGGCGGCGCTGGGGCGCAAGGTCGGCTCTGGCGTAAAGGGTCAGGCGATTGCGCTGCGGTTCGACGCGCGCGCCGCGCCGCAACTGTTCGTCGACGGGTTGCACATCGTGCCGCATGGCAACGGAACGGTCGCAGTCGGATCAACCAGCGAGGCGGTGTGGACGGACCCGGGGCCGGATGCCCAGTGCGAAGGTTTGCTGGAGCGGGCGGTGGCAGCCGTGCCTGGCTTGCGCGGGGCCGAGGTGGTCGAGCGGTGGGCGGGGGTGCGGCCACGGGCGGTCAGCCGCGCGCCGGTGCTGGGGGCCTGGCCCGGGCGGCCCGGGCATTTCGTGCTGAACGGCGGCTTCAAGATCGGTTTCGGAATGGCGCCATTGCTGGCGGACGTCATGGCCGATCTGGTGCTGGAGGGCCGTGACACAGGTCCGGCAGAGTTCCGGATCGAAGCGCTTTAGCGGTCGCAAGGCGCAAGACCCGGACAGGGCAACCGGCTGCTTCTAGCTGTCAAGGCCCGCCAGAGGTGCGCCTCAGGTCTGTTCCGCCTCGGCCCGCAAGGCGTGCATCAGGTCGGTCAGGGCCTTGCGGTAGCGCGGATCGGTGAGGAGTCCTTCGGCGTCAAAGGCCTGATCGCTCATGGCGACCAGAACCTCGGGGCCGGTCAGAAGGCGGGGACGGAACGGGGTCAGCATCAACCGAAGCGCGGATTGGCTGCGCTCTCCGCCGGCGCGGCCGCCGGCGGCGCTGAGGATGGCGACGGGCTTGTCCGCCCAGGGGTTGCCCTTGACCCGGCTGACCCAGTCAAGCGCGTTCTTCAGCACGCCGGGCGGCGCCTTGTTGTACTCGGGTGTTGCAATGACAATGGCCGAGGCCGCTGCGATCTGGTCAGCCAGCAGTTGCACTTCGGGCGGGATGCCATGGGCATCCTCAAGATCGCCGTCATAAAGCGGCAGTCGAAGGTTCGCTTCGGTCTGGTGCGCGTCACCAAAGGCCCTGCGCGCCTCGGCCAGAAGCTGGCGGTTGGTCGAGGCGGCGCGCAAGGCGCCGGGGATGCCGAGAAGGGTAAGCATGGGCGGGGCCTTTCTGGTGCTGGCCGGAGGTAGGGTCCGCACGGTTTCTTGGCAAGGGCCTGCTGTATTGCCCCGCCGCAGGATTGGCGCGGCTTAAGCGGGTAGGCTGGCCCCTGAAATCCCTTTGCGGTGTTCGCCGGAAAGCAGCCTTGCCGCAGGGAGACCTGCGCAGACTTCGCAACATCTTGGGGATAAGCCCGGGCGGACCGCCAAGATGCAGGGGATCCGGTTGACACCATGCGGCCGGGGCGGGAACATGACATGACATGGCACGACTCGTGAGGATAAGGTGCGACTGACCCGGCTTCGGCTGAACGGATTCAAAAGCTTTGTGGACCCCACGGATCTGGTGATTCATGAGGGTCTGACCGGCGTTGTCGGCCCGAACGGCTGCGGGAAGTCCAATCTGCTGGAGGCCCTGCGCTGGGTGATGGGCGAAAACCGCGCCAGTGCCATGCGCGGCGGCGGCATGGAGGATGTGATCTTCAACGGTGCCGCGACCCGGGGGGCAAGGCACTTTGCCGAAGTGGCGCTGGTGATGGACAACAGCGACCGGCTGGCGCCTTCGGGTTTCAACGATGCCGACCAGATCGAGATTGTCCGGCGGATCACGCGGGATGCGGGGTCGGCCTACCGGGCCAACGCCAAGGAGGTTCGCGCTCGGGATGTGCAGATGCTGTTCGCCGATGCCTCGACCGGGTCGCACAGCCCGGCGCTGGTGCGGCAAGGGCAGATATCGGAGCTGATCAACGCCAAGCCCAAGGCGCGGCGGCGCGTGCTGGAAGAGGCGGCGGGGATCAGCGGGCTTTACGCCCGGCGGCATGAGGCGGAACTCAAGCTTGCCGGCACCGAACAGAACCTCTTGCGCGTCGATGACGTGCTGGAGGCGCTGGCGCAGCAGCTGTCGGTGCTGACCCGGCAGGCCAAGCAGGCGGCGCGGTATCGCGAGCTGTCGGAAGAATTGCGCAAGTCCGAAGGGATGCTGCTCTGGCGGCGCTGGCGCGAGGCGGATGAGGCGCGGTCGGCGGCGGAAGGGGTGCTTCGCGAGCGTTTGATCGCGCAAGGACAGGCGGAGGCGGCGTCGCGCGGCGCGGCCAAGGCCCGCGAGGCCGCCGAGGACGCGCTGCCACCGAAGCGGGAGGAAGAGGCGATCGCCTCGGCCATCCTGCAGCGGCTGGCCTTGCAACGTGATGCATTGGGCGACCAGGAAGCGCGGGCTCTGGCGCAGATCGACACGTTGAAGGGGCGGATCGAACAGCTGGTCCGCGACATGGACCGTGAGGCGGGTCTGAACCGCGATGCGGGCGAGGTCATCCAGCGGCTGGAGTGGGAGATCGACCAGCTTTTGCGCGCCCATGACGGACATGACGAGAAACTGGCCGAAGCGGTGGAGGCCGCGCGCGAGGCCGGGTCGATTCTTTCTGCGCGTGAAGCGTCACTGTCCGAGCTGACCGAGGACGCGGCGCGTCTGGCCGCGCGGCACCAGTCGTCGCAGCGGATGCTGTCGGACACGCGGACCGTGCTGGAGCGGGCCGAGGGTGAGGCCGGCTCGGCCCGGGCGATGGTTGCGGCGGCAACCGGCGCGCTTGAGGCGGCGGGCGCGGCGTTCGCGACAGCCGAGGCCGCCACCGCAGCCGCTGTCTCCGAGGGTGAGGCGACAGAAGCGGCGCTTGAGGCTGCCGAGGCGGCGCGGGCCGAGACGCAAGGCCGTGAGGCCGAGGCGCGCGCGGCGCGATCCTCGGCCGAAGGCGAGGCTTCGGCACTTCGGGCCGAAGTGGCGGCCCTGGCGCGGCTGGTGGAGCGCGAGGCGCAAGCGGGGCATCAGCTTCTGGACAAGCTGGCAGTGACGCCGGGCTTTGAAAAGGCCCTGGGGGCGGCGCTGGCCGATGACCTGCGGTCGCCCGAAGTGGGCGCTGCGGCGCGGTCGGGCTGGGCGGTGCTTGAACCCTATGCCGCGGCGCAGGCCCTGCCCCCGGGTGCGATTCCTTTGGCAAGTGAAGTGCAGGGCCCGGCGGTTCTGGCGCGGCGCCTGTCGCAGATCGGGCTGGTCAGCCGTGAACAGGGATTTCAGTTGCAACCCGCCTTGCTGCCCGGGCAGCGACTGGTAAGTCGCGAGGGTGACCTCTGGCGTTGGGACGGGTTCCGCGCCGGGGCCGAGGATGCCCCCAGTGCCGCGGCGCTGCGGCTTCAGCAGCTCAACCGGCTGGTGCAGTTGAAACGCGATCTCGAGGAAGTCGCGGCGCGGGCTGATGGTGCACGTCAGGCGCATGAAGCCCTCCAGGCGCGGCTTGGCGCGTTGGCGGCAGCCGACCAACGCGCGCGGGATGCACGGCGCGCGGCCGATGCGCGGCTGGCCGAGGCAAACCGGGCGCTGGCGCGGTCCGAGGCGGATCGTTCGATTGCCGGGGGCAAGCTTGAGGCGGCACGGCTTGCGGTCAGCCGCTTCGAGGATGAGGCGATGGGCGCGCGTGCCCGGCTGAAGGACGCCGAGGCGGCAGTGGCCGATCTTGGAGATCTGGATGCCGCGCGGCGCGCGCTTGAGGCTGCAAAGACAGCAGTCGAGGCGGCCCGGATCACGATGATGACGCGCCGGTCGGCACAGGATGAGGTGCGGCGCGAAGGCGAAGCGCGGGTCCGGCGGCGGCAGGAAGCGGTAAAGGAGCTGTCAGGCTGGAAACACCGGCTGGAGACCGCCGAAAAGCGGATTGGCGAATTGTCCGGCCGCAGAAGCGAGACCGAAGAAGAACTGTCCGGGGCGATGCAGGCGCCAGAAGAGATTGCCGCCAGACGCGCCGAACTGGTGGACGCGATGGCCGAAGCCGAAGACCGTCGCCGACATGCTGCGGATGCCCTGGCCGAAGCCGAGTCTGCCCTGCGCGAGGCGGCGGCGGCGGAACGCGAGGCGGAACGGCTGGCCGGAGACGCGCGCGAGGGTCGGGCACGGGCCGAGGCGCGACTGGATGCAGCCCGGGAAGGCGTGGCGCTGGCCGCCGAGCGGATTGCCGAAGAGGACGACTGGACGCCGGACGAATTGCTGGCCTCGCTGCGCATGGATCCCGACAGGATGCCCGATGCCGACAGTCTGGATGCCGACGTGGGCCGCCTGAAACGCCAGCGTGAGGCGTTGGGTGCGGTCAACCTGCGGGCCGAAGAAGACGCCAAGACCGTGGAGGCCGAATATGACGCCCTGGCCGCCGAGAAAGCCGATCTGGAGGAGGCGGTAAAGAAACTGCGGTCCGGAATCGCGGGTCTGAACAAGGAAGGTCGCGAGCGGCTGCTTACGGCTTTCGAACAGGTGAACGCGAACTTCTCCACCCTCTTCACCCATCTTTTCGGGGGCGGAGAGGCGCGGCTGGTGCTGGTAGAGTCGGATGATCCGCTGGAAGCCGGGCTGGAAATCCTGTGCCAGCCGCCGGGCAAGAAGCTGGCCACGCTGTCCCTGCTGTCAGGCGGCGAGCAGACCCTTACCGCGCTGGCGCTGATCTTCGGCGTCTTCCTGGCGAACCCGGCGCCGATCTGCGTGCTGGACGAGGTGGACGCGCCGCTGGACGACGCGAATGTCACCCGGTTTTGTGACCTGCTGGACGAAATGACCCGGCGCACGGAAACGCGCTTTCTGATCATCACCCATCACGCCGTTACCATGGCGCGGATGGACCGGCTTTTCGGCGTGACAATGCAGGAACAAGGTGTGTCCCAGCTGGTCAGCGTGGACCTGAAGAAGGCCGAGGCGCTGGTGGCGTAACGCCTCGGACGTCTGGTTAACCGGCCAGAAACCAGAATCAGGTAGAACGGGAGGTGAACAAACCTTTCGGGAGCCAACCCCATGAACAGTCTTCTTACATTGATGACCCTTTTGGCCCTTCTGGCCCTGACAGACGGGTCGCTGGTTGTCGACCTGCCCGGGCTGACCGGCCCGACGATCCACCGAGGGCTCGAGTAGCCCGATGGATGGCCGAAACGGCCATCGCGATGGCGAAAACGGAAGGGTAGGCGCAGAACCTTCGCCCTAGAACAGGGCAAACAGGAGGTTGGGCGTGCGCTATTCCGGATTTCGGGTCATTGCCGAGGCTTTGACCGGCCACAAGGGCTGGAAACCCGTCTGGCGCGACCCCGACCCACAACCCGAATACGATTACATCATCATTGGCGGTGGCGGGCATGGGCTGGCGACCGCGTATTATCTGGCCAAGGAATTCGGCCAGGCCCGGATTGCGGTCCTGGAAAAGGGGTATCTGGGCGGCGGCAACGTGGGCCGCAACACCACGATCATCCGGTCGAACTATCTTCTGGACGGCAATGAGCCGTTCTACGAATTCAGCCTGAAGCTGTGGGAAGGGTTGGAGCAGGACTTCAACTACAACGCCATGGTGAGTCAGCGCGGGATCATCAACCTGATCCACACCGACGCGCAGCGGGATGCCGCAACCCGGCGCGGCAACGCGATGATCCTGAACGGGGCGGATGCAGAACTTCTGTCGCGTGAGCAGGTGCGCGCCCTGTATCCCTGGCTCAACTTTGACAACGCGCGGTTTCCGATCAAGGGCGCAATCCTGCAGCGCCGGGGCGGCACGGTGCGCCATGACGCTGTGGCCTGGGGCTATGCGCGCGGGGCGGACATGCGGGGCGTGGACCTGATCCAGAATTGCGAAGTCACCGGAATGCGGATCGAGAACGGCCGGATTCTTGGGGTTGAAACCTCACGTGGGTATATCGGCGCAAAGAAGGTCGGCGTTGCGGTGGCGGGGTCGTCGTCGAAGGTGATGGCCCATGCCGGGATGCGCCTGCCGATCGAAAGCCACGTCCTGCAGGCCTTTGTGAGCGAAGGGCTGAAGCCGTTGATCGACGGGGTGATGACCTTCGGCGCGGGGCATTTCTATGTCAGCCAGTCCGACAAGGGCGGGCTGGTCTTTGGCGGCGACATCGACGGCTACAACTCCTACGCCCAGCGGGGAAACCTGCCGGTGATCGAGGATGTGGCCGAGGGTGGCATGGCACTGATGCCGGCCATCGGGCGCGTGCGCCTTCTGCGAACCTGGGGCGGGATCATGGACATGTCGATGGACGGCTCGCCCATCATCGACCGCACGGGCATCGAGGGGCTCTACTTCAACGGTGGCTGGTGCTATGGCGGGTTCAAGGCGACCCCGGCCAGCGGCTGGTGCTTTGCACATCTGTTGGCGAAGGATGAGTCACATATCACCGCGCGGGCCTATCGTTTCGACCGGTTCCTGAAGGGGCTGATGATCGACGAAAAGGGTCAGGGCGCGACCCCGAACCTGCATTGAGAAGATAAGCGAATGATCATTCATCATCCAATCCTCGGGCCGCGTGATGCGCAGGAATTCGTGTATCTGGGCGACGCTTCGTTGATCGACCGACCCGACGGAATGACAGCCGGGGTGGAGGCGTTCCATGACTATGCCTACAACCGCGACAATCCGGCGGGGGAGCACCGGGAACTCTGGTATCACGAGCAGGGCGACCGGTCCTGGCTGGTGGTGACGCGCAACACGGTGACGCACGAGATCAGCCGCGTGGAACTGGCGCGTGATGTGGCGCGGTCGCGGGGGCGATCGAAATGACGCAGTCGCATCGGGTTGCCGGCGGGCAGATCGACCGCAGCCAAAGCCTGCGGTTCACGTTCGATGGCTTGCCCTATCAGGGCCACCCGGGGGATACCCTCGCCTCGGCCTTGTTGGCAAATGGTGTGCGGCTGATGGGGCGGAGCTTCAAGTATCACCGGCCGAGAGGTCCCTTGTCGGCGGGGTCGGAGGAACCGAACGCCCTGGTGGAACTGCGGACCGGCGGACGGCAGGAACCGAACACGCGCGCAACCGTTGCCGAGCTTTACGACGGTCTGGAGGCAAACAGCCAGAACCGCTGGCCAGGTCTGCGGTTCGATGCGCTGGCGATCAACGACCGGCTGAGCACGTTCTTCGCGGCGGGTTTCTACTACAAGACCTTCATGTGGCCCAAGTCCTTTTGGGAAAAGCTTTACGAGCCCATCATCCGGCGCGCGGCAGGCCTCGGATCCGTCAGCCGAGAGGAAGATCCGGACGCCTATGACAAAGGCTTTCTGCATTGCGACCTTCTGGTCATCGGTGCCGGGCCGGCGGGGTTGATGGCGGCCCTGACGGCGGGCCGGGCGGGCAAGAGGGTGATCCTGGCGGATGAAGATTTCCGCATGGGCGGGCGCCTGAATGCCGAGACGCATGCAGTCGGCGGTGTTGCGGGGGCGGACTGGGCCAATGTGGCTGTAGCCGAGTTGGGCGCGATGCCGAACGTCCGGCTTATGGCGCGGACGACGGTGGTCGGGGCCTTCGATCACGGAATCTATTCCGCGGTGGAGCGGGTGTCGGACCATCTGCCCATGCCGCTTTCAGGCAAGCCCCGGCAGGTGCTGTGGCGCATCTATTCCACGCGCGCGATCCTGTGTGGCGGG
Organism: Rhodobacterales bacterium; assembly: GCA_026400325.1. GTDB lineage: Bacteria > Pseudomonadota > Alphaproteobacteria > Rhodobacterales > Rhodobacteraceae > Tabrizicola. The sequence continues at coordinate 9,488 of JAPLPF010000172.1, read as the reverse complement.
GCGACGGAACGGCCGATTGCGTTCGAGAACAACGACCGGCCGGGGATCATGCTGGCGGGCGCCTTGCGGGCCTATGCCAACCGCTGGGGGGTAAAGGCCGGAGACCGGGCGGCGATCTTCACCAACAACGATGACGGGCTGCGGACGGCTATCGACCTGCAGGCCAAGGGCGTTGACGTGATGGCCGTGATCGACAGCCGCGAAGGGGGAGAGTTGTTGCCCGGCATCCGGCATCTTCGCGGGGCCGAGGTCATCGACAGCACTGGTCGCTTGGGGTTGACCTCGATCACGGTTCGGCAGGCGAACGGCCGGAACGAGACGATAGCCGTTGACGCGCTGGGCGTTTCGGGCGGTTGGAATCCGAATGTGAATATTCATTCACATCATCGGTCGCGCCCGGTCTGGGATGCGTCGATTGCGGCGTTCGTGCCAGGGGCGGATGGGCCTCCGGGCCTGCTCGTGGCAGGGGCGGCGGCAGGGGTCATGGCAACGCACGCCGCCTTGCGCACGGGGCGGGACGCAGCGATTGCCGCGCTTGGGCTGGCGGGCGCAACGCCCGATTTGCCCGAGGCTGAGGATGCGCCGGTGCGGATCATGCCGCTTTGGCATGTCGCGCATGGGCGGGGCCGGGCCTGGATCGACCAGCAGAACGACGTGACGGTGAAGGACATCAAGCTGGCAGCGCAAGAGAACTTTACCTCTGTCGAGCACATGAAACGCTATACCACGCTGGGGATGGCGACGGATCAGGGCAAGACCGGCAACGTGATCGGCCTTGCGATCATGGCGGAACTTACGGGACGGTCGATTCCCGAGACGGGAACGACAATCTACCGGCCGCCCTATACTCCGGTTGCGATGGGCACACTTGCGGGCCGGTCGCGGGGGAAGGAGTTCAAGCCCTGTCGCCTGACACCCTCACACCATTGGGCCGCCGAACAGGGGGCGACCTTTGTCGAGGTCGGCAACTGGCTGCGGACGCAATGGGTTCCAAAGGCCGGGGAGACCGAGTGGCGGCAATCGGTCGACCGGGAGGTTCTGGCCACACGCCGGTCGGTCGGTATCTGCGACGTGACCACGCTGGGCAAGATCGACATCCAGGGCACCGACGCGGGGGCGTTTCTTGACCGGGTCTATGCCAACACCTTCAGCACCCTGGCCGTTGGCAAGTGCCGCTACGGTCTCATGCTGCGCGAGGATGGAATCGTCTTTGACGACGGCACAACGGCGCGAATGGGGCCGCATGAATACGTGATGACCACGACCACGGCCAATGCGGTCACGGTGTTCCGGCATCTGGAGTTCTGTCGCCAATGCCTGTGGCCGGACATGGACGTGCAGCTGATCAGCACGACCGAGGCCTGGGCGCAGTTTTCGGTCGCCGGGCCCAATGCGCGGAAGCTGCTGGAAAAGGTCGTCGATCAGGACATCAGCGACGCGGCGTTTCCCTATATGGGGGCCGGGAACATCACTGTTGGCGGCCTTCGCGCCCGTCTTTTCCGGATCAGTTTCTCGGGCGAGTTGGCCTATGAAATCGCCGTGCCAACCCGCTATGGCGATGCGCTTTTGCGCGAGATGCTGGCGCGCGGGGCGGAGTTCGAGCCCATAGTCTACGGCACCGAGGCGCTGGGTGTCATGCGGATCGAGAAGGGGCATGTCGCGGGCGGTGAGTTGAACGGCCAGTCCACCGCGCTGAACATGGGTTTGGGCAAGATGGTGTCGAAGAAGAAAGACTCCATCGGGATGGTGCTTTCCCAGCGCGAAGGGTTGAACGACCCGTCGGGCTATCGTCTGGTCGGCGTCCGACCGGTGGACCCAACGGCAAAACTGGTGGCAGGTAGCCATTTCCTGGAAAAGGGCGCTGCGCCGGTCCTGGCGAACGATGGGGGCTGGCTGACCTCGAAGGTCTTTTCGCCGCATGTCGGCTGCGACATCGCGCTTGGTTATCTCAAGGGGGGGGATGCGAAGATCGGCAACCGGATGCGGGCGGTGAACCTGCTTTCCGGCCTTGATACCGAAGTCGAGATCGTAAGCCCCCATTTCGTTGATCCGGAAGGAGAGCGGCTTCGTGGCTGAGTTGCAGGCAATGACGGCGCTGGGCGCGCATGACCCCGCGCGGGTGGTGTGCGGGCCTTTGACGATCACCGAACGCATCGATGTGGCGCTGGCCTCGGTCGCGACGCGGCGCGGGAAAGACCTGACCAAAGCCGCCAAGGCGGCGGGAGTGCCCTTGGCCGAACCGGGGTGCCACCTGCGGGGTATGCCCTACTGCACATTCTGGACCGCACCGGAGATGTGGTTTGTCGAAGCCCCGTTCGACAGCCATGAGCGGATTGCCGAGATCCTGAAAAGCGATCTTGGTGATGCCGCCTCGATCACCGAGCAGACCGACGCGTGGGTCATCCTCGATCTTGCGGCAGACGACCTTTCACCGCTGCTGGAGCGGCTTTGCAACGTGGACTTCGCAGGCCAACCCGTGGGTCACGCGACGCGCACGATGATTGATCATCTGGGCTGCTACCTGATCAAGCAGGGCCCGGGGGCCGCCCGGGTCTATGGGCCAAGGTCCAGCGCGCAAAGCCTGCTGCATGCCCTGGAAGCGGCTGCGGCCTCGGTCTGGTAAGGGTTCTGCTTGATGTGAGGCGTGTTTCCCTGTAGTGAAATTTTGTAACGATCCTGTGTTTGGAACGCGCCCATGTCAGACGGTGACGCCAGCCTGAGCCTGCCGCGCGGCAAACCTGCGTTTGATCAGGACCCGCACCGCCTTCGCGAGATCAGCGAGCGTAACCTTGAGGCTGCAATCGGCCGCGAAGTGCGGAGCTTTCGTCGCCAGCAGGGGATGACGGTGGCTGATCTGGCGGCGGTGACGGGTTTGTCCATCGGCATGTTGTCGAAGATCGAAAACGGGAACACCTCGCCCAGCCTGACCACCTTGCAGGTCCTGAGCCATGCCTTTTCGGTGCCCGTTACTGCGTTCTTCAAAAGCTATGAAGAACGGCGCGAGGCGCAGCATGTAAAGTCGGGTGACCATATCGAGATCGAGCGTCGCGGCACGCGGGCCGGGCACCAGTATCACCTTCTGGGGCATATCGGATCGAACAGCTCGGGTGTCGTGGTGGAGCCCTACATGATCACCCTGTCCACCGAAAGCGATACGTTCCCTGCGTTTCAGCACGAGGGGCTGGAGCTTCTGTTCATGCTGGAAGGCGAAGTCGATTACCGCCACGGCGACCAGGTCTTTGCGCTGAAGCCGGGGGACAGCCTTTTCTTTGATGCCGATGCGCCGCATGGGCCTGAAAATCTGGTCAGCCTTCCGGCGCGGTATCTTTCGGTGATCTGCTACCCGCAGGGGTGAGCCGGGAGTGCAAGAGTTTTCGAAAACTCTTGCTAATTCCTTCGAAGGAATTTGGCCCGGCGTCAGGGTTGCGTGTGATCCCAGACTGCCCGGCGAATGCGGGCGGTCTTGTAGGCGTCAAACACCGCCATAGCCCAGACGAACAGACCGCCAGATATCTTTCCGACAAAGGAGACCTCGGGTGCTGCGGTCTTCAGGGTAAAGGCACCAAGCAGGACAACAAAGCACACAAAGACCAGTCCGCGCACCGGTTGGCGGTTCAGGACCTGGCCCATGCCGGGCAGAAGGATCGCCACGGCAAGGACCAGGCGCGGGTTGGGTGGGGGCTTCATGCCTGGTCCTTCAGAATGACTTCGCGCAAGGCGACCAACCTGTCGAGGATGGGTGCCAGGCGGGCGGGAGATAGCGGGATCCGGCCCATCTCGGCCTCGCGGAAGATGAGAAAGCGGCCACGGTCGGCCTCCTCGGCCAGGATGACGATGCGCAGGCCCTTGGGCGAAAGGACCAGTTCCTTGACCTGCGGGTCGTCAAAAAGGTCGGCATGGGCGGTGATGAGGTTGGCCAGCGGTGCCCGGTCGGCGTCGTCGGTGCGGATGGCGACAGTCGCAGGCAGGCCGGGTGGGGCAGGCAGCGACTGCGGCAGGGTGGCGAAGCGGGTAAAGGGTTCGTTTCCCGACGGACGGGCCATCAGATCAAGGGTGGCCCGCAACGGCATCGGTTCGGGAAGGGTGACAAGCACCCAGAGTGCCGGAAGCTTTCTGAAGCTCAGCGTGTCGGGCAGGGCTTGCAGATCAAAGCTCAGGTCGCGTCTTGTGCCGGTCATGCGCGGAAAGCCGGTGGGTTGCAGGCGCGTCTCGCCCCCATCAAACAGGGGCTTCACGTCGGCGAAATAGCCTGCCCGGTCCGCGACGCGGCGGCGGCTCTCGCGCAGAAGACGCAACCCAAGCCAAAGACCAAGGGCGGCAAGGACAAGGCCAAGGGGAACAAGCGGGGACATGGGGGGAAAGGCCCGCCCGTTTCCGGGGCGGGCCGGTTGCCTTAGTAGCCTTTCGGTTTCGGCCAAGGCATCGTGAACTGCGCCCCACGGTTCACAAAGCGGTAGCGCCAGAAGTGGAACCACAGCGACACGACGACATAGAATCCGATCATTGCGACAAGTTGGGTCCCGTAGCCAAGGAACACCGCAAAGAAGGTCACGCTGCACAAGGCAAGCAGCGTGATCGCCGGCACCGGGTGGAACGGATGTTCATAGCCGCGCTTGATCGTGTTGAGCGGCCATTTGCGGCGGAACATGATGATGTTCAGCGGCATGAAGGTATAGCCAAGCAGGCCCGAGAGGATCGAGAAAGTGATGACCTGATCCAGAGGCGCGCCAAGTGCGAAGATCAGCGCGATCGGGACCAGAAAGACAATGGCCCGATACGGCGTGCGGTACTTCGGATGGACCGCGCCAAACCAGCCCGGAAGGTACTTGTCCCGCCCCATGGCAAACCAGGCGCGGCTGGCATCGTTGATGCATCCATTGGCAGAGGCAAGCGTGGCAAAGAGCGTGCCGAAGCCCAGAAGCCAGACCAGCCCGGTCGACCCGGTAAGCCGCGCGGTGTCAAAAAGCGGGGCGACCGACCCGTTGACGCCATCGCCAAGAAACTCCCACGGCAGGACGCCGGAACAGACATACCATGTAAGCGTGGCGGCGATCAAAAGCGTCATGATCCCGGCCAACGTGCCGAACGGCAGCGCCCGCGCGGGGGAGCGGACCTCTTCGGCGGCCTGGGTCGTGCCTTCGATACCAAGGTAGTACCACAGGCCGAAGTGCATGGCCGCAAGGATGCCGATCCAGCCGTAGGGCAGCTCGTGGCCATCGAAAAGGGCTGCGTGGTCCATGATCCCGGCGCCGACGATGCCAGACGTCGACAGGAAAAGGATCAGGATCGCGACGAAGGCAATGGCGGTGATGACAAGGTTGAACGTCAGGGTCGCAAGGACGCCCCGGTAGTTCAGCCAGGCGAGGAACATGATCACGAGGATGATGAACGGCCGCTGGTCAAGGTCGCCGGCATGGCCGGACATCTGCGCCACGACAAAGAAAAGATACCCCGCCGTGATCGCATTCGCGGCCTCCAGCATGGTGTAGGCGAAGACGAGGTAAAGGCCGACGTTGAACGCCATCAAGGGGCCGATGATGTGCTTGGCCTGGGTGTACTACCCCCCGGCCGAAGCGACGGTCGAGGTGACCTCAGAGTCGATCATCGCGACGCAGGTGTACAGGATGCCCGCAAACCAGCAGGCGATCAGGGCGGCAAAGGCACCGCCCTTGCCGACGGCAAAGTTCCAGCCCATGTATTCGCCGACCAGCACGATGCCGACCCCCAATGCCCAGACGTGGGCCGGGCCAAGGACGCGAAGAAGGCCGACCTTGGTGCCATGCGGCCCCATGCCGTCCATCTTCTGTGAGGTGATGTCGAAATCGCTCATGAGTTCACCTTGTGCTCTTCGGCCATCGCCTCAAGCTCGCCCTCGCGGGACGAGGTGAGGACATCCTCGGAATAGCTGCTGTCGGTCTTGAGCCAGTCCAGCGCCATGTGCAGGCCAAAGGCCGCAGACAGCGCCCAAGCGGCATATTCAAGCCAGTTCCACAGATCCATGGCGCGTTACTCCCCGAATTTTTCGGAAATGACCTCGCGGTATTCCACTTCGGAAAACCGCAGGATCAGGACGTAGTACAGGACAATGACCGCGATCATCGTCAGAAGCGCGCCGATGGAGAAGGAGTAGTCAAAGCGCGACAGGATCAGGTCATGGGCGGTTTCGGGCGTGTATCCGAGCGCCTCATACTTGGCGGCTTGCGCGGTATTCTGGCCAAGGGCTTCCCACGTCGGGTTGGCAATCGGGGCGGCGACTGTCTTTGCCGCACCGGCAAGACCCAGCCAGAGCGGCACGAAAAGCGCGCCGACTGTCAGGATCACCAGCACGACGACGTCGATCAGCTGGCTGGCCTTGCTTTGGGTCGGGGGGGAATAATGTGCCATGTCAGCCTTTCGCCCCCCCAGCTTTCAGGTCGCGCGCTTCGTCGCTGCACTTGATGTCAAGGCCGTACATGAAGTCACGATCCTCGCGGTAGTGGCGCAGCATCGCCAGGATGGCGGCGGTGTTGAACACAAGCACGACTGCCCCGCCGATCAGAAGCAGGGTCCGTGCCCCGTTTGAGGGCGCGAGGTCCCAGGTGGCAATTGCCACGAAGATCATCGCGCACCACAGGCCGATCACGAACGCCCATGCCACCAGCACGTCGCGCTTGTGCATCGCCTCAATTCGCGGATCGGGTCGCTGAGTAAGGTCAACCACAGTTCCCTCCCTTGGGCTCTTGGTTTGGTCCGTGCGACGTGGCCCGGGCGTCATTTCCTTGCACGGCAAATTTGTTTTCCCATAGGAAAGCCACCTGCGACAATCTGTCAAGAAAAACCGCATCTGCCCAAGCGTTAGGCAGTGCTTTTCCTGCAAGGTGAAAAAAGTTTCTCACCAGTTGATAGGCGCCACGGCTGGTGCTAGCGTTGTGTCAACACTCTGGAGGAGGCGAATCCATGTGCGGCATCGTTGGGCTGTTCTTGAAGGACCCGAAGCTGGAACCCCATCTGGGCGCCATGCTGACGGACATGCTGATCACCATGACCGACCGTGGCCCCGACAGTGCGGGTATCGCAATCTATTCAGGTGCAAAGGACGGTCTCGGCAAGCTTACCATCCAGTCGGCGAACCCCACCAAGGACTTCAAGAACCTGGACGGCGATCTGCATGACGCGATCGGTCAGCCGGTGGCAATGCTGGTGAAATCCACCCACGCCGTGATCGAGGTGCCGCTGGCCCAGATCGACGCCGCCCGGTCCGCCCTGTCGCACCTGCGCCCCGATGTAAAGGTGATGAGTGCGGGAGACAGCATCGAGATCTTCAAGGAGGTGGGTCTGCCGAAGGATGTCGCCTCGCGGTTTGAGGTGGCGAAGATGCACGGCACCCACGGAATCGGCCACACTCGCATGGCGACGGAATCCGCCGTGACGACCATGGGCGCGCATCCGTTTTCCACGGGGTCTGATCAGTGCCTTGTCCACAACGGCAGCCTGTCGAACCACAACGGGGTGCGCCGGGAACTCAGGCGCCTTGGCATGACCTTCGAGACCGAGAACGACACCGAGGTAGGTGCTGCCTTCATCAGCCACAAGCTGCAGACCGGCGAGACGCTTGGGAACGCGCTTGAGGCGACGCTGACCGATCTGGACGGGTTCTTCACCTTTGTCGTCGGCACCAAGAACGGCTTTGGCGTGGTGCGCGATCCCATCGCCTGCAAGCCCGCCGTGATGGCCGAGACCGATCAGTACGTCGCCTTCGGGTCGGAATACCGGGCGCTGGTCAACCTGCCGGGGATCGAGGATGCCCGGGTCTGGGAACCCGAACCCGCCACTGTCTATTTCTGGGAGCGTTGAGAAAATGCAGAGTTTCGATCTGGGGAAAGAGGGCCTGCGCGCGCTCAATTCCTCGCTGCACGCCCTGAAAGGGCAGACCAACATGACCGCATGGGAGGTGATAAACCCCAAGGGCGCGCATGCGATTGCGGCCGGGGTCGATGCTCCGGTCGACATCACCGTGCGCGGGTCCACCGGATATTACTGCGCAGGCATGAACAAGCAGGCAACGATCCGGATCAAGGGGTCGGCCGGGCCGGGTGTGGCGGAAAACATGATGTCGGGCACCGTGGTCATCGACGGCAACGCCAGCCAGTATGCCGGTGCCACCGGACGTGGAGGGCTTCTGGTGGTCAAGGGCAACGCGTCCAGCCGCTGCGGCGTGTCGATGAAGGGGATCGACATCGTGGTGCATGGCAACATTGGCCACATGTCGGCCTTCATGGCGCAGTCGGGCAACCTTGTGGTGCTGGGCGATGCCGGGGACGCGCTGGGTGACAGCCTTTACGAGGCGCGGCTGTTCGTGCGCGGGTCGGTGAAGTCGCTTGGTGCGGACTGCATCGAGAAAGAGATGCGGCCTGAGCATATCGCGATCCTGCAGGACCTTCTGAAACGGGGCGAGGCGGACGGCAAAGCCAAGCCGGAAGAGTTCAAACGCTACGGCTCGGCCCGCAAGCTTTACAATTTCAATATCGACAACGCGTCGGCTTACTGAGGCAACATGAGCGATTTCCCCCGGACCCCGCCCCGCTACTCTGCTACGTTTACACCTGCCGTGAACGCCGAGATCCGCCGTGCCGCCGCGACCGGCATCTACGACATTCGCGGCGGTGGCACCAAGCGCCATCTGCCGCATTTCGACGACCTTCTGTTCCTTGGCGCCTCGATCAGCCGCTACCCGCTGGAAGGCTACCGTGAGAAATGCGCGACCGATGTCTGGCTGGGCACGCGCTTTGCCAAGAAGCCGATCCATCTTGATATCCCGGTCACCATCGCGGGGATGAGCTTTGGTGCCCTCTCCGGTCCGGCCAAGGAAGCGCTGGGCCGCGGTGCCTCTGCGGCGGGAACATCGACCACAACCGGCGATGGCGGCATGACCGAAGAGGAACGCGGACATTCGAAAACGCTGGTCTATCAATACCTTCCCAGCCGTTACGGCATGAACCCCGACGACCTCCGCCGCGCGGATGCGATTGAAATCGTTGTGGGACAGGGCGCAAAGCCGGGCGGCGGCGGGATGCTGCTGGGCCAGAAGATCAGCGACCGCGTTGCCAACATGCGCAACCTGCCGAAGGGCATCGACCAACGCAGCGCCTGCCGTCACCCGGACTGGACCGGCCCCGATGACCTTGAAATCAAGATCATGGAACTGCGCGAGATCACCGATTGGGAAAAGCCGATCTATGTGAAGATCGGCGGCGCGCGGCCTTACTATGACACGGCGCTGGCGGTGAAGGCCGGGGCGGATGTGGTCGTACTGGACGGCATGCAGGGCGGCACGGCAGCAACGCAGGATGTGTTCATCGAACATGTCGGCATGCCGATCCTGGCCTGCATCCCGCAGGCGGTGAAGGCGCTGCAGGATCTGGGAATGCACCGCAAGGTGCAGCTGATCGTTTCGGGCGGCATCCGCTCGGGCGCGGATGTGGCCAAGGCGATGGCTTTGGGCGCGGATG
>JAPLPF010000173.1 GCA_026400325.1 Rhodobacterales bacterium | reverse complement strand
ATCAGGTCAAGCGCGTCTATGAGGGGATCATCCCCAACATGGAACGCCGCTACCGCGAAACAGACAGCGCCTGGAGCCGTGAGGAGATGGAGCGTTATCAGGCTAACCGCGCCTGCGGGGCCCGTGGCGGCTACCGCCTGAAGCCCGAGGCGCTGGCGGTCAAGATCGCGACAGTCCACATCGGTCAGGTGGTGCGAATGTCGATCACCGAGGCCTATGCCTGGATCGAAGGGGTCGCGGCCACCCTGACCAACCAGCAGAACGAGATTGCCAAGGCGATCCTGAAGGAGATCCGCGAACGCCTTGGGTTCCTTGTCAATGTTGGTCTGAACTATCTGACCCTCAGCCGGGCTGCCGGCACGCTTTCGGGTGGGGAATCGCAGCGGATACGCCTTGCCAGCCAGATCGGGTCCGGCCTGACCGGCGTTCTATACGTGTTGGACGAGCCCTCGGTCGGGCTGCACCAGCGCGACAACGACCGGCTTCTGACCACGCTGAAGAACCTGCGCGATGCCGGCAATTCGGTGCTGGTCGTGGAACATGATGAAGAGGCGATCCGCGAGGCGGATTATGTTTTCGACATGGGCCCGGGCGCAGGCGTGCATGGCGGAATGATCGTCAGCCATGGCACGCCCGCCGAAGTTGCCGCCGATCCGGCCAGCCTGACCGGGCAGTATCTGTCTGGCGCCCGTGAGATTGCGGTGCCGAAGGTGCGACGCAAGGGCAATGGGAAAAGAAACCCTGTTCAAGACCGCCGCGATGCGCCTGAACGGCGCGCATGAAACGCCGGCACCCTGCGAGACGATCAAGGGTTTTGAACACCTCGACAAGGTCATCGACATCGACCAGCGGGCGATCGGGCGGACGCCCCGGTCGAACCCTGCAACTTACACCGGTGCCTTCACCCCGATCCGCGACTGGTTCGCGGGTCTGCCAGAATCGAAAGCTCGCGGCTATCAGCCGGGCCGGTTCAGCTTCAACGTCAAGGGCGGGCGGTGCGAAGCCTGTCAGGGTGACGGCGTGCTGAAGATCGAGATGAACTTCCTGCCGGACGTCTATGTGACCTGTGAGACTTGCAAGGGCAAGCGATACAATCGTGAGACACTGGAAGTAAAGTTCAAGAACAACAGCATAGCAGATGTTCTTGACATGACGTGTGAGGAAGCCAAGGACCTTTTTCAGGCCGTCCCCGCGATCCGCGAGAAGATGGATGCCCTGTGTGAGGTCGGCCTAGGTTACATCAAGGTCGGCCAGCAGGCGACCACGCTGTCAGGCGGCGAGGCGCAGCGGGTAAAACTGTCAAAGGAGCTTTCCCGGCGTGCGACTGGCCGGACGCTTTACATTCTGGACGAACCGACCACGGGACTTCACTTCGAGGACGTGCGGAAGCTACTGGAAGTGCTGCATGCGTTGGTGGATCAGGGGAATACGGTCGTGGTCATCGAACACAACCTTGACGTGGTGAAGACGGCCGACTGGGTGATCGACATCGGTCCCGAAGGTGGGGATGGCGGCGGAAAGATCGTCGCAACCGGAACACCCGAAAACGTGGCGAAAAGTGCGGGCAGCCACACCGGGCGCTATCTGAAGGACATGCTGAAACCACGGCGCGTAGCGGCGGAATAGGGCGTGCGGGCGCTTCGGATTGTCCTTCTGCTTGGGTGTCTGCTGGCCACCATCCTTGTTCTGGCGTTCCTCTGGCTGGCCGTCGGGGTGCATCTTGCGGGCGTCGCGCAGCGGTTGGCACAAGGGGCAATCGTGTTGTCCCTGGCCATCGGCCTGTGGGGCACGTTGCGCGGAAGGCTGGTCGTGCCCCTTGGCCTTGCGGTTGCCGGTGTGGCACTGATCAGTGTCTGGTGGTCCTTTTTGCCAGCGCAACAGGATCGGGATTGGGCGCCCGAGTATGCCAGACACCTGATCGCCACCGTTGACGGTGATACTGTCACGCTTGAGAATGTTCGCAACTTCCGGTGGCGAGACATTGAGACCGCAGAAGAGGTCTGGGAAACCCGGAATTTTGACGCCTCGGCAGTGACATCGGTTGACGTCTTCACTTCGGTCTGGGGAAATCCGAACATCGCCCATGTGATGGTCAGCTTCGGTTTCGCTGACGGCCAGCACATCGCCTTTTCCGCCGAAACACGGCGGCGCGTCGGGCAGGTCTATTCCACTTTTGGCGGCTTCGTGCGCGAGTTCGAGCTGACCCTGATCGCCGCAGATGAACGTGACCTGATCTGGCTGCGCACTGATCTGCGGGGCGAGCGGGTGTCGCTTTTCCCGCTGACCCTGACGCCCGAAGCGCGCCGACGGTTGTTCCTGGCCTTTGCCGAATTCGCCGATCAGCTTGAACGCCAGCCGCAGTGGTACAACACGCTTCTGGACAATTGCACCACGGTGCCATTGCGCATTGTTCGCGGCCTGAATGCGCAGATCCCGCTGGACTGGCGGGTTCTTGCGTCGGGGCGGCTGCCGGCCTATCTGCATGACCTTGGGGTATTGCGCCCCGACCTCGGCATTGCCGAAGTCGAAGCACAGGCGGTGCTGCCGGTTTTCGGCCCCTGGCCCGAGGACGGCCTGGCCTATTCCCAAGCCATCCGTTCAGTCTGGCAGCCTTAGGCGCGTTTCACCGGGCAGGTTGAAAGGCCAAGGATCGAGTACAGCGGGCAAGTGCTGAAAATCGCGGTGGCCAGCGGGACGATGCCGACAAGCTTGGCATAGTGCCAGGGGCCTTCGCCGCGATCGACGAAAAACCAGACAAGCAAGGCGATGCCAAGAACCGCCCGCAGGACGCGATCAACAGTGCCGACATTGGTTGCGAACATGTGAGATCCTCCAGTGTGGCGCGGCAAAGGCCGCGCATGGGTCAATTCTGCCACGTCAGACAACCGCGCGCCCTGATCTGGCTCAAGGCGCATGAAAAAAGGCCGCCCCGGGGGCGACCTTTTCGTCGAAATGTGATGCGATCAGTCCAGCGCCTTGAAGTTCAGGCTGGCGCCATCCTTGATCCCCGAGAACCAGCGCGCGGTGACGGTCTTGGTCTTGGTGTAGAACTTGAACGCGTCCGGCCCGTACTGGTTCAAATCGCCAAAGGCCGACTTTTTCCAGCCGCCGAAGCTGAAATAGGACAGCGGCACCGGGATCGGGAAGTTGATGCCGACCATGCCCACGTTGACCCGTGACGCGAAATCGCGCGCCGTATCACCGTCAGCGGTGTAGATCGCCGTGCCGTTGCCGTATTCGTTGTCCATCACCAGCTTGAGCGCCTCGTCATAAGACCCGGCACGAACGGTGGACAGGACCGGCCCGAAGATCTCTTGCTTGTAGATCTCCATGTCCGGCGTCACGTTGTCAAAAAGGCTGGCACCGACGAAAAAGCCGTTCTCATAGCCCTGGATCTTGAGCCCCCGGCCATCGACGACCAGTTTCGCACCTTGCTCCACACCCGAACTGATCAGGCCAAGCACGCGGTCCTGGCTGGCCTTGGTGATCAGCGGTCCGAAATCCACGTCGTTGCCGGCAGTATAGGGGCCGACCTTCAACTTCTCGATCTTGGGGATCAGCCGTTCAATCAGGGCATCAGCGGTCGCCTCACCCACCGGCACCGCGACCGAAATCGCCATGCAGCGTTCGCCTGCTGCGCCAAAGCCCGCACCAACCAGCGCGTCGGCTGCCTTGTCGAGGTCGGCGTCCGGCATGATGATCATGTGGTTCTTGGCACCGCCAAAGCACTGTGCGCGCTTGCCGTTCGTCGCCGCGCGCCCATAGATATACTGCGCAATCGGGGTTGAACCCACAAAGCCGACGGCCTGGATGACCGGATGGTCGAGGATGCCGTCAACAGCCTCCTTGTCGCCGTTCACCACTTGCAGCACGCCATCGGGCAGGCCTGCCTCAGCCAGAAGCTGCGCGAGATAGAGCGAGGTCGAGGGGCAACGCTCGCTGGGTTTCAGGATCATTGCATTGCCTGACGACAGGGCAGGGCCGATCTTCCAAAGCGGGATCATGGCGGGGAAGTTGAAGGGCGTGATCCCTGCAACGACGCCCAAAGGCTGGCGCATGGCAAAAAGGTCAATGCCCGGGCCGGCCGAATCCATCATCTCGCCCTTGAGCATTGCGGGCGCGCCCATGCAGACCTCGATCACCTCAAGCCCGCGCTGCACGTCACCTTTGGCGTCCGGGATGGTCTTGCCATGCTCGCGG
>JAPLPF010000223.1 GCA_026400325.1 Rhodobacterales bacterium | reverse complement strand
TTGCCACGGGCCGCCTGACGCCAAATGAATTTGTGGCCGTAACCTCAACCAATATCGCGAAAATCCTGAATTGCTACCCTAAGAAGGGCGCGGTTCTGGTAGGGGCGGATGCTGACCTTGTGGTCTGGGACCCGGAGAAGACCAAGACAATCACGGCTTCGAAACAGCAATCCGCAATTGATTACAATGTGTTCGAAGGCAAAGCTGTCAAAGGTCTGCCCCGCTATACCCTGACCCGCGGCAAGGTCGCGATCCACGATGGTGAGGTCCGGACCGAGGAAGGCCACGGAAAATTCGTCCCCCGCGAGGCCCGCCCGGCCGTCAACCGCGCACTGAGCCAGTGGAAAGATCTCACCGCGCCAAGGCCGGTGGTGCGGACGGGTGTGCCAGTGACGGGGGTGTGATGCGAACGCAAGACAGGTCACGCCGGTGAAAGATACCTCAAACAGCAGCGCCCCGGTGATCGAGGCGAAAGGTTTGAACCTGGTGTTTCAGACCGCCGATGGGCCGGTGCAAGCATTGAAAGACGTCAACCTGACGATCAACCAGGGGGATTTCGTCAGCTTCATCGGTCCAAGTGGTTGTGGAAAAACAACTTTTCTGCGGGCTATTGCGGCGTTGGAGCATCCGACGGGGGGCACTCTCACGGTCAACTGCATGACCCCCGATGAGGCGCGGCGAAAGCGGGCCTATGGCTATGTGTTTCAGGCGGCGGGGTTGTATCCCTGGCGGACGATTGCGGGGAACATCCGGCTTCCCCTTGAAATCATGGGATTTTCCAGGGCCGAGATGGACCAGAGGGTAGAGCGGGTGCTGGACCTTGTGGAGCTTTCTGGGTTCGGCAAGAAGTTTCCCTGGCAATTGTCGGGCGGGATGCAGCAGCGGGCCAGCATCGCCCGGGCGCTGGCCTTTGACGCGGACATTCTTCTGATGGACGAACCCTTTGGTGCCTTGGACGAGATCGTGCGGGACCGCCTTAACGAAGAGGTGCTGAAGCTTTGGGCCCGCACCGGGAAAACCATCGGGTTCGTGACCCATTCCATCCCCGAGGCAGTTTACCTTTCGACCAAGATCGTCGTCATGTCCCCGCGTCCGGGGCGGATTACGGATGTGATCGACTCGCCCCTGCCGAAGGAACGCCCGCTGGATATCCGCGACAGCCGGGAGTTCATCGAGATTGCCCACCGGGTGCGGGAGGGGCTGCGGGCCGGGCATTCCGATGAGTGAAGTGGACGTCTTCCTTGCGTCTTCCCCGTGTCTTTCTTCCGTCTCTACGCGCGGGGCGGCGGGGAAATCCTTACCGTCAGCGGAGGGCGGCGCATGACGGCACTGACTTTGCTGTGGCTGGGCGCGGCGACGACAGTCTTTGTGGCGGCGAACGCCACGTTGAAGATCTATGCGACCAAGGGGCAGGTGCCGGTGCTGATCGGGGCGCTGCTTCTGTTCTGTCTGGGCAATTGGCTGATGGTTCAGGTCATGCGGCTGAACGGCCTTGGGCTTGCGATCGCGCTGTCGGCGATCTTTCAGCTGGTGGCGATATCAGTGATGGCGATCTTTGTCTTTGGCGAGCGACCGACAGCGCTGCAACTGGCCGGGATGGCCTTGGGATGCGTCGCGGTGGCAATGATCGCCTGGCCCACGGGGGCGAAGGGATGAGGGTGGTTGATCCTTTGAACGCTCTGATGCTGCGCGCGCACAATTCAATGCAGAGACACCTGTTCGCGGTGATCCTGCTGGTGTCGGTGGTTGCTGGTCCCGTTGCAAGCGTTGCTGACGATCAGAAGATTCAAACGACAGACTCGGCAATTTCGGGAAAATTCGAAGTTGCAGCGAGTTTCGACGTTGTTTCTCGCGGTGAGAGGGTGGCGCCGGCGAAGGCTGATGAAGGCCATTTGTACCTTGGTGACAGGGCCATGCTGACCGTCAAGTACAAGGGCGCGAGACAATTTGGCGATCGCGCAAATAGCCGCTGTTTATTGCAGGACATCCCGCCGACCGGCGTGACAAACGAAAAGGACTGCACTCCGAAGCAGGTGCCCTTCGGTTCTATGGGGATGCAAGGCGAGTACAGCATAGGGTTCACGGCCTTGGCGACGGATCCTTCGGGTCTCTGGAGGCTTAGCGTTGAATTCGAGGATGAGTCGACTGGCGATGTCGTTGTCGTCGAGGTTCGCTTTTGGGTCCACACGGAACTGGAGAGCTGATGCAGAGGTTGCTTCCCGTTCTCACCGTTCTCACCGGGATGATCGTCCTTTGGTACGCCGCTGCCGTGTGGATGAACTCCACCTGGGTCTTCGACCAGGCGGATCGGGCCGGGACGACGGTTTCCTTCGCCGAGATGGTGCCGCAGACCATGGCGCAGGAGCGGCCCCTGTTGCCGCCGGCGCATCAGGTGGCGGGCGAGTTGTGGAAGGGGTTCACCGGGCAGGCGGTGACCTCGAAACGCAGCCTTGTCTACCATGCGTTCGTGACGCTGAAGGGCACATTGATGGGCTTTGCGCTGGGGATCGTCTTCGGCGTCGGCCTTGCCATGGCCATCGTCCGCTTCCGGGTGATGGAGATGAGCGTGATGCCCTGGGCGATCATCAGCCAGACCATCCCCATCGTGGCGCTGGCGCCGATGATCCTTGTGGTGGCCTCTCAGGTCGGGATCGAGGGGCGGGATATCCCGAAGGCGATCATCGCCGCTTACCTGTCGTTCTTCCCGGTCCTTGTCAGCATGGTGAAGGGGTTGCGCAGCCCTGATCAGATGCAGCTGGACCTGTTGAAGACCTACGGGGCGAGTGAGGCGCAGACCTTCCTGAAACTGCGGATCCCGGCCTCGATGCCCTATTTCTTCGCCTCGCTGAAGGTTGCCATCGCGGCCAGCCTGATCGGCACCATCGTGGGCGAGTTGCCAACCGGGGCGATCGAGGGTCTTGGCGCAAGGATGCTGATCGGGTCGCAGTTTGGCGAACCCTTGATCATGTGGAGCGCGCTGTTCGCGGCGGCCATCCTCGCGGGATTGCTGATCGTGGTCGTGGGCTTTGTGGAGCAGCTTGCCCGGTCACGCATGGGGGTTCCGGCATGAGCTGGATTGCAGGCACCGTCATCGTCTGGCTGGCGGCATGGGCCTTGAACGCGCGCGTTGCGGCAGGCGGCTGGTCGCGGACCAAGACAGGGCGGCTGTTCGTGCCGCTGCTGTTCGGGGTGACCCTCCTAGTGGTGTGGGAGGGGCTGGTGCGGGGGCTGAACGTGGCCCCGGTGATCCTGCCCGCCCCAAGCGCGATTGCAGCGAAAATTGCGACATCCTTGCCAACCTTGTGGGCCGACTTTGTCCAGACGGTGCTGAAAGGCGCGCTGCCGGGGTTCCTTATCGGGTCCGGGGCGGCTGTCGCGACGGCGATTGCCATTGACCGCTCACCCTTTCTGCAGAGGGGGCTTTTGCCGATCGGCAATTTCGTGGCGGCGCTGCCGATTGTCGGCCTCGCCCCCATTCTGGTGATGTGGTTCGGCTTTGATTGGCAATCGAAGGCGGCGGTTGTGGTGGTGATGGTGTTTTTCCCGGTCCTTGTGAACATGGTCGCGGGTTTGCAGGCGTCCGAGCGGATGCAGCGTGACCTGATGGCGACCTGGGGGGCGTCCTACTGGCAGACCCTGATGAAACTGCGGCTTCCGGCGGCGATGCCGTTCCTGTTCAACGGGCTTAAAATTGCATCGACTCTGGCCTTGATCGGCGCGATTGTTGCCGAGTTTTTCGGCAGTCCGATCTATGGCATGGGGTTTCGCATCAGTACCGAGGTGGGGCGGCTTGGCCTTGACATGGTTTGGGCCACGATTGCGGTCGCGGCTCTGGCGGGGTCGGCCTTGTATGGGCTGATCGTGCTGATCGAGCGGGGGGTGACCTTCTGGCACCCGTCGCAAAGACACTGACGGCAACGGAATTAACCAATGGCCCGGCAGACGGGCCCAACACGGGAGACGACGATGAAAAGACTTGTGACTGCTGCCTTCCTTGCGGCCATCGGCACGGGTGCCATGGCCGAGGATGTGAAGCTGCAACTGAAATGGGTGACGCAGGCCCAGTTCGCGGGCTATTATGTGGCCCAGGCCAAGGGGTTCTATGAGGAAGAGGGACTGAACGTCACCATTCTTCCAGGCGGGCCGGACATTGCGCCCAGCCAGGTGATCGCCGGGGGCGGGGCGGATGTGGTGATCGACTGGATGCCGTCGGCACTTGCTGCGCGGGAAAAGGGTCTGGCGCTGGTAAACATCGCGCAGCCCTTCGCATCCTCGGGCCTGATGCTGACCTGCCTGAAGGAAAGCGGCGTGGCGACGCCTGCCGATTTCGCCGACAAGACGCTGGGCGTCTGGTTCTATGGCAACGAGTACCCGTTCCTGAGCTGGATGAGCCAGCTTGGCCTGAAGACCGACGGCTCGCCCGGTGGTGTCACGGTTCTGAAGCAGGGTTTCAACGTTGATCCCCTGCTGCAAAAGCAGGCTGCCTGCATTTCGACTATGACCTACAACGAATACTGGCAGGTCATCGACGCCGGGATCAAACCCGAGGA
>JAPLPF010000212.1 GCA_026400325.1 Rhodobacterales bacterium | reverse complement strand
CCACGCTCTCGCTCGCGATGCTGTCGCGCAGGACGGTCAGGTTGTCGCCGTAGTGAAGGTGATTGGCCATGTTATTCCTGTCCGCCCGGCTGCGCCGCCCAGCCCATGTTGCCAGCCCATGTTGCCCAGCCAGGGTTAACGCGGGGTTGCGCGCAGCTTGCCGCAACCCCCGCCCCGCCGCAAGGCGCGCCGCCCGGCCTGCGGCATCTTGCGGTCAGGGTCGGCACCGACTATATCCCGTGATGTCGGGGGCAACCCCGACTATGGCGATAAACGCACCTGTAATAATCGGCTCGGACCCGGGGGCGGTACCCGGCGGCTCCACCAGACTTTCCCGTTCATTGCGGGCGTGTGGGGCCGAAATAGGATCGACGAACGACCAAAGAGGCCAGCTTTCGCTCGGTGAGGTACCACCGTTATCGGTCCATGATCACAGTTGCCAATGACAACCGTGCTCCGATGGCGCTGGCCGCGTAAGCGGCTCGCAATATCAAACCCAAGTCCTTGCGCTTAGCCGCGTAAGGCGGGGCCCGCCGGAGCCTGGCAACAGAATCCGGCACCTTTTCCCCCCGCTCATCGTTCGACTTCGTCCTGTCTTCGCAGCGAGGAGTGACGCAGTCATCGACGAGCGGGCTTGCCAGACGCCGCGCAGGTCCCCCATGCTTTGCCATGCTGCGCGCCCTTGTCCTTGCCTGCCTGACGGTCGCCCCGGCCCACGCCTGCGAGACCGCACTTGTGCTGTCCATCGACGTCTCGGGCTCGATCGACGGCGGCGACTACCGCTTGCAGACCGAAGGCCTTGCTGCCGCCCTCGCCGACCCCGAGGTGGCCGAGGCGCTGGTCCGGGGCCAGATCGCCCTGGCCGTCATGCAGTGGTCCGGCCCGGCACAGCAGGCACTGGTGCTGGACTGGCAGCGGATGCTGACGCCCGAAGCGGTGACCGCCTTTGCCGACCGTGCCGCCGGGATGCCGCGCGCCTTCACTGGGTCGGACACCGCTGTCGGTCTGGGACTGAGTTTTGCCCTGGGGCAATTCGCCGCCGTGCCGGACTGCGGGCGGCGCGTGGTCGACATCTCGGGTGACGGGCAGGAAAACGCGGGCTTCACCGATGCCGATGCCCGGTCCGAGGCGATTGCCGCCGGCGTGATGGTCAACGCCATCGGCATCGAAGAGCCGGGCCAGGCCTTTCCGATCACCAGCTACTATCGCGGGTGGATCATCACTCCGGGCGGATTCGTGGTGTCTGCCCGGGGCTTGCAGGACTATGCCCGCGCCCTGCGGATCAAGCTTCTGCGCGAGTTGGTCAAGCCCAGCGGTTGACCCGGCAAAGCCGGAAGTCCCGCCGGAACCGGCCCCCTTGCCGCAGGTCAGCGACAACTTGACCTTCCCGGCCCCCTCCACTACCCCTTTTGCATGGGGTCCGCGTCCGCCCCGTGAGGCTTTGGCCAAAGCGTCGCATCCCTGAAATCATTGCCAAGGATGCAGCCCATGCCCCAGTACGGCCAGATCTCCTGCGCTCAGGCCTTTCGCCTGATCGGGACCCCCGACGCCCCGGCGATCTTCGATGTCCGCACGGACGAGGATGTCGCAGCTTTGCCACGGATGATCCCCACCGCCCGCCAGATCCCGCACAGCGCCATTGCCACCCTGACCGATCCGCCGGGGTCCGCCATCGTCGTCTGCACCAAGGGCCGCAAGTTGTCGGAAGGGGCCGCCGCGATGCTCCGGGCGAGGGGCTGGCAGGCCGAAGTGCTGGAAGGCGGCACTCTGGCGTGGAAGGCGGCTGGTCTGCCGATGGTCCCCGTCGCCACCCTGCCCAAGCGCGGCACCCCATGGGTCACCCGGCACCGCCCCAAGATCGACCGCATCGCCTGCCCCTGGCTCATCCGCCGCTTCATCGACCCGACCGCACCTTTCCTGTTCGTCGCCCCGGCCGAGGTGGCCGACGTTGCTGACCGTTTCCAGGCGATCCCCTACGACATCGAAGGCGTCGCCTTCAGCCATCGGGGCACGGACTGCAGCTTTGACGCGCTTCTGGATGATTTCGGCCTACATACCGAGGCACTGGACCGCATTGCCCTCGTCATCCGCGGGGCGGACACCGACCGGCACGACCTGGCCCCGCAGGCGGCAGGCCTTCTGGCGCTGTCGGTCGGGTTGTCACGAATGTTTCGGGATGATCTGCAACAGCTTGGTGCCGGGATCGCGCTCTATGACGCTCTTTACCGCTGGGCCCGCGACGGGCATGAAGAAGGCCACGACTGGCCAGCAGGACGCCCCGAATGACCCCACCGATGCCTGCGCCAATGATCAGACCTTCGCTTTCAGAGCTGACCCGCACCTTTGCCGGCATCGGTTGCCTTTCGTTCGGAGGACCTGCTGCGCAGATCGCCCTGATGCACCGCGTCATCCTGGACGAGAAGAAATGGGTGGATGAGCCCGACTACCTTCGCGCGCTTTCCTTCTGCATGCTTCTGCCGGGACCCGAAGCGATGCAGCTTGCCACCTGGATCGGCTGGCGGCTGCACGGGGTGAAGGGTGGGCTGATCGCCGGGGGGCTGTTCGTCCTGCCCGGTGCCGTCGTGGTGCTGGCGCTGACGCTTGTCTACGCGGTTCTGGGTGACGTGCCGCTGGTCAAGGCGCTTTTTGCCGGCGTGCAGGCCGCCGTGATCGCCGTGGTGATCGAAGCGCTGATCCGCGTCTCGAAGCGGGCGCTGAAAACACGCGAGGCGAACCTCATCGCGCTCGCGGCCTTTGCGGCGCTGTTCTTCTTCAAGCTGCCGTTTCCACTGGTCATCTTGACCGCCGCGATCTGGGGCTATCTGCGCACGCCCGCTACCGCGAAGGACCCCCTTGCCCCCGCCCCACCTGCAGCCCTGGCCCGGTCGATGAAGGCCGCAGCGGTCTGGCTTGCCATCTGGCTTTTGCCGCTTGCAGCGCTTGTTGCCCTGGCCCCTGCCCGGCTGGCCGAGATCGGGATCTTCTTCTCGAAACTCGCCGTCCTGACGTTCGGAGGCGCCTATGCCGTCCTTGCCTGGATGGCGCAGGATGTGGTCGCAGACAAGGGCTGGCTGACCCTGACCCAGATGATGGACGGCCTGGGTCTTGCCGAAACCACGCCCGGCCCGTTGATCCTGGTGAACCAGTTTGTCGGCTTCATCGCCGCCGATCAGGTCGGGGGTCTGTGGTTCGGCGTCGCCGGGGCAGGGGTTGCGCTGTGGATGACCTTCATCCCGTCCTTCCTGTTCATCTTCACCGGTGCGCCCTTCATCGACCGGCTGACCCATATGCCGCGCCTCTCGGGTGCGCTGGCCGCGATCACTGCCGCGGTGGTCGGCGTCATCGCAAACCTGTCGCTGTGGTTCGCGCTGCATGTCCTTTTCGCCGCGGTTCCAGAAGTGACCCTTGGACCGCTTCACCTGTTCTGGCCCGACCTGGGCAGTCTGCGACTGGTTCCGGCCGTGAT
>JAPLPF010000215.1 GCA_026400325.1 Rhodobacterales bacterium | reverse complement strand
TCAAGCCCGCGCACGGCATCGCGCATCGTGCCGTAGCGCACCGCCGTTGTCCCCGAAGCCCGGGTCGAGGCCATGCCCCCGATCGTGGCATTGGCGCCTGGATCAACCGGGAACATGAGGCCGGTGGTCCGCAAAGCCTGGTTCAGCGCCTCGCGGGTCACACCGGGCTGGACGCGGGCCAGCCGGTCTTCTGGCCGGATGTCCAGGACGGCCGCCATCTCGCGGAAATCGACCACAACGCCACCCCGAACCGCCAGCGCGTGCCCTTCCAGCGAGGTTCCAGCCCCCCAGCCGATGAGCGGTACCCGGTGCGCGGTGGACCAGGCAGCCAGAGCTGCGACTTCGTCAGTGCAGCGGGGAAAAACCACCGCATCCGGCAGGCCTGCCGTCACCAGACTTTCGCTGGCGGCGTGTTCGGCAAGAACGGCATCGCCCCGCGACAGTCGCGCGCCGAAAAGGTCGTGCAGGGCGGAAAGGGCAGGGGCGGTCAACATGGCCCAAGCCTAGACCCCTTGGGCACATGTGCCAAGCTCTGGTCCTTTTGCAGTCAATCCGCTAAGACCGGCCAAAACCGAAGCAGGGGAATCGCCCATGAAAGCCGCCGTCATCACCTTCCCCGGTTCGAACTGCGACCGCGATCTGGCCGTGGCCTTCGAGGCAGCCGGATTCGATGTGGCCCGGGTCTGGCACAAGGATACCGACCTGCCGAAAGGCGTGGATGTCGTGGGCGTGCCGGGCGGGTTTTCCTTTGGCGACTATCTTCGCTGCGGGGCGATAGCCGCCCAGTCGCCGGTGTCGCAGGCGATCCGGGCCCATGCCGACCGGGGCGGCTTTGTCCTTGGGATCTGCAACGGGTTTCAGGTTCTGACCGAGATGGGCCTGCTTCCGGGCGTGCTGATGCGGAACGCGACGCTGAAATTCGTCTGCCGGACGGTCGGGCTGCGGGTGGCAACCACGGACAGCGTCTTCACCTCGGGCTATGAGGCCGGTGCGACGGTCCGCATCCCCATCGCGCATCACGATGGCAATTACACGGTAGACGCTGATACCCTGGCCCGGCTGCAAGGCGATGATCGCATAGCCTTCAGCTACTCCGAAAATCCCAATGGCAGCATGGCCGACATCGCCGGGGTCCTGTCCGAAAACCGCCGAGTGCTGGGGATGATGCCGCATCCGGAACGCGCGATCGAGCCGGCCCTTGGCAGCGATGACGGTCGCAAGCTGTTCGCATCGGTCATGGGCGGGATGGCGCTGGCCTGACCGTGTTCGGCTTGAGGCCGCACCCTGCGGGGCATAGGCTTTCGGACATGACAGAGACCGGCAATCCAATGTCCACGTCCGCCCAGGGCCTGTCCTGGCGTGTCAAGCTTGCCGTGGGGCTGCTTGTGCTTTTGGCGGTCGGCGTCGTGATCGTGTCGAACCGCCTTCTGACCGACCGCTACACCGCCGACACCCGCAGCCGGGCCGAAGTGCGGCTGGCGCTATACACCGGCAACCTGATGGCGGAACTGCAGCGGACCTCGGTGGTGCCGCTTTTGCTGGCGCGCGACCCGGAACTGGTGCAGGCGTTGCGCGAAGGCAACTTTTCGGCGACCTCGGCCAAGCTGATTGCCCTGCAAGGGCAGATCGGGGTCGCGTCGATCCGGCTGCTGGATGCGGATGGCCGGGTGGCGGGGGCCACCAACCGCAACATTCTTGGCACCAACAATCGCAACGAGCCCTACTTCGTCGAGGCACAGCGCACCAAGGAGACAATCTTCACCGCAGTCCCGCGTGAGGCGGGGGGGTTTGACTTCGTCTATTCCCGCGCGGTGATGGATGATGGCCGACCCGTCGGTGTGATCGTCGTTTCGGTGGACCTGATGAAGTACGAACGGGCCTGGGCGGGATTGCAGGATGCCGTTCTGGTCACCGATAGCGAGGGCACCGTGATCCTTGCAACCGAAGCCCTTTGGCGTGGCCAGCAGGTCACGGATGCTCTGGCGCTGCGCGACCCGCCGTCGGCCATCGCACGAGCGCTCCAGGCCACCTCGGACTGGGCGCAGTCGCCGCCCGACGCCTATGTCCGGGGTGAAGCGGTGATGAAGACCGAGGCGCGCGTGCCGTTCCGGGGCTGGAAGATCCAGACCTTCACAGCTTACGGGTCGGTCCGTGAACAGGTGAACGGCATTCTGGCGTTGCAGATCATGGGCTTTGCCATCCTGATGGCTTTCACCTTTTACATGCTGTCGCGCCAGGCCTGGTCGCGGTCGCTGTCGTTCCAGCGGGAATCGGCGGAACTGCGGACCCTGAACGCCCGGCTTCAGCGCGAAATCGCCGAACGCGAGAAGGTGCAGAAGGATCTGGCCGTCGCGGAACTGACCCTTGCGCAATCGTCCAAACTGGCGGCTCTGGGCGAGATGTCGGCGGCTGTCAGCCATGAACTGAACCAGCCGCTTGCAGCAATGAAGACCTATCTTGCCGGGGCGCGGCTCTTGCTGCAGCGCCGGCGGCCCGAAGAGGCGCTGTCATCGTTCCAGCGCATCGACGATCTGATCGAGCGTATGGGTGCCATCACGCGACAGTTGAAGTCTTACGCGAGGAAAGGCGGAGAAGCCTTTGAAGAGGTTGATCTTCGCGCTTGCGTGTCATCTGCGCTTGCGATGATGGAACCACAGCTGAAGGCACGCGTTGTCAAGATCAGCCGGGGTTTGCCGCGCCAACCCGTGATGGTGATGGCCGACCGGATCCGGCTGGAACAGGTGATCATCAACCTTTTGCGCAACGCGCTGGATGCGACCAAGGACAGCCGTGATCCACAGATCGACATCCTTCTGGCGGCTGGCGATACCGCGCTGATGACGGTACGCGACAACGGCCACGGGATCGCCGATCTCGAGAATCTTTTCGAGCCGTTCTACACCACAAAGAAACCCGGCGAAGGGGTGGGGCTTGGCCTTGCGATCTCGTCCGGCATCGTCACCGATCTGGGCGGGCGGCTGACCGCGCACAACGGCGAAGGCGGCGGCGCGGGGTTCGAGATGCAGTTGCCGATCTATGGCAGAAAACAGGAAGCAGCAGAATGATGAGGTCCAGATGGCCCGCGCAATGAAGGTGGCAATCGTCGATGACGAGGCCGACATGCGGCAGTCGATCAGCCAGTGGCTGGCCCTGTCGGGATTCGACACCGAAACCTATGCAAGTGCGGAAGACGCGCTAAAGGTCATCGGGCCGGACTTTCAGGGCGTGGTCGTCAGCGATATCAAGATGCCTGGAATGGACGGGATGGCGTTCCTCAAGCGCCTGATGGGGCAGGACTCCGGCATTCCCGTGATCATGATCACCGGTCATGGCGACGTGCCGATGGCGGTCGAGGCGATGCGCCTGGGCGCCATGGACTTCATGGAAAAGCCCTTCAACCCCGAACGGCTGACGGAACTGGCGAAAAAGGCCATGCAGGCG
>JAPLPF010000105.1 GCA_026400325.1 Rhodobacterales bacterium | reverse complement strand
TTCCAGGCGGCCTGACCGAAGCGGCCGGCCTCGGGCCCGGTGAAGACCTCGGCGTACCAGCGCAGGGAAAACCCGCCCCATTGGGTGATCGAGGCAGAGCCGTTGAAGCTGTAGGCCATGATCACGATCAGCGGCGCATAAAGGATCGTCAGGCACAGCAGGGTGATGGCCAGAAAGCCCGGATAGTGGCGGACACCCTTCATCGCGCGCCCTCGTCTGCAGTGGCGCGTGCTGCGGCGCGGGCATAGACGACCAGCACGATCAGGACAAGCGTCATCAGGATCATGCTGACCGCAGCGCCAAAGGGCCAGTTGCCCTGGCTGCCCTTGAACTGCTCGTCGATCAGGCTGCCGATCATGAAGGTCTTCGCACCGCCCAGAAGGTCGGGCGCCAGGAACGCGCCCAGGGCGGGCACGAAGACCAGGATGCAACCCGCGATCAGGCCGGGTCTGACGACCGGCAGCACGATCTCGCGCAGGGTCGTCCAGCGGCTGGCGTAAAGGTCAGCGGCGGCCTCGGACAGGGCAAAGTTGTAGCGTTCCACGGCGGCATAGATCGGCAGGACCATGAAGGGAAGG
Source organism: Rhodobacterales bacterium (assembly GCA_026400325.1). Classification (GTDB taxonomy): domain Bacteria; phylum Pseudomonadota; class Alphaproteobacteria; order Rhodobacterales; family Rhodobacteraceae; genus Tabrizicola. The sequence goes on along the minus strand of JAPLPF010000105.1, from coordinate 1,174 downwards.
TAAGAGTAGAAAAGGCCAAGCTGCACGGCAAGGTTGGTGTTCACCAGAGGCAGCGGGTCGGTGATCAGGCCAATGGACATCAGCCCCTCGTTCAGGGGGCCGGTGTCGCGGATCAGGAATTTCAGCGACACGGTGCGGATCAGAAGGTTGACCCAATAGGGGATGGTGATGAGGAAAAGCCAGATGCCCCGGCTTTGCGCCGGTCTGGTGGCGATGAACCAGGCGGTGGGAAAGCCGATGACAAGGCAAAGCGCCGTGCAGATGGCGGCCTGCCAGATCGAGCGCCAGAAGATGGTGATGTAGGTCCATTCGATCTGCGCGGGTTCGTCGCCGAACAAGCCGCGCGTGACAAAGAACTGGTCATAGGCGGCAAAGGTGAAGTTCCACTCGACGCCGCCCCGGAATTCCTTGGTCAGGAAGGAATAGACCCCCATCAACAGGACGGGCAGAAGCGCGAACGTGCCGACGACCACCCAGGTGGGGATCAGAAGTCGACGGGCAAGCGGGCGCCAGCTGTCATCACCGCCGGCCATCAGTCGGCCAAAAGGCGGGCGGCGCCTTCCTCAAGGTGCAGGGCAATGGGTGTGCCGGGTTCGGGGATGGCGGTCCGGGCAGCGTTCTGCAGGCGGATGGTGAAGGGCGTGCCGTCGGCAAGCCGGGCCAGAACCTGCAGGTCCGTGCCAAGATAGACGACGCGGTCAACGGTGGCGTGCAATTCGCCCGTTTCGGAAATGGTCACGCGTTCGGGCCGGATCGACAGCGCGTGTCGGCCGGGGGTTGCCGTCGCCGAGGGGCAGGTCAGACGCTGGCCACCGGGCAGGGTCAGAGTGGCGCGGCCTTCGGACACGCTTTCAACATCGACATGCAAGAGGTTGGTTTCGCCAATGAAATCGGCCACGAATCGGTTGACCGGGGCCTCATAGATATCCCGGGCGGTGCCGATCTGCTGGACGCGGCCATTCGACATCACGGCGATCCGGTCCGACATGGTCAGCGCTTCTTCCTGATCATGGGTCACGAAGATGAAGGTGATGCCGGTGTCTTCCTGCAACTGCTTGAGTTCCACCCGCATCGCCTGCCGCAGCTTGAGATCCAGCGCGGACAACGGCTCATCCAGAAGCAGAACCTTCGGTGCGGGGGCAAGGGCGCGGGCCAGCGCCACGCGCTGCTGCTG
>JAPLPF010000225.1 GCA_026400325.1 Rhodobacterales bacterium | reverse complement strand
GGTGTTCAAATTCTTCGGCCCAATAACGAACGCTACACCATCTGATAAACTACGTAGCGCGGCTTACACACCGCTGGATGTTCGACATCTGGTCCACTTGCCGAAGCGCTGCTTCATCTCCTCGACGGCCAGCCTGCCAGACGATGGCGAGATCGCCCCGGGAAGCTATTTTTTCAAGTCCAATCATGGTAGCGGAACGAACCAGCGCGTCACCTTTCCGATGGAAGCCGAAACGCGCAGCGCACTTCTGAAGAAGGCGGCGGTATGGTTGACGAAGACTCACAATGAAGCCCTTTCTCTTTGGTGGTATGAGACAATGGCTCGAAATGTCTACATCGAAGAAGATCTCGGGTCGGAGGTTTCAGACGCGCCCGATTGGAAGTTCTTTGTTTGCAACGGTCGGGTGGAGATATTTCAAGTGGATGTTGATCGTTCAGGTGACCATGTTCAGACACTCTACGACCGGAATGGCGAATTCCTTCCCCACGAGCTTTACTTCAAATCAGGCAATCCAGTCGCTATGCCTGCACAACTGGACAACATGATCCAAGTCGCTGAGGGGATCGGCAGAAACTTTGATTTCATACGGGTGGATATGTTCCTGAAGGATGGAGTCATCTACCTTGGAGAAATTGGGCTGGTTCCCAATGGAGCAAGCACAGCAATCCGGTCAAGGGAGATCGATGAGCGTCTTGGCGGTGCTTGGTCGGCACCATGGCTGGGTCAAGTAGGACATGATTTTCCCTCTGGGCACTATGATCGCATTTCAACCGGCCCGGACAGCTGGTAGCGCTTTGCTACCAAGGTTCTCGATCCGGCGAGCGCGTGACGAAAGGGCGATTCTATTTGCAAAGCGTCTTGTTCTTGCCCTCACGGCGGCCTTCCTCCTCGTCGCCTGCTCTCCGCCCCCCGTCACCGTCAGGCCTCCCCTTTACACCGCCGGGGCGGCCGCTGCGCCTGACCAGATCACGTTCCTTCTGCCCGGGGCACTGACCACCGCCGGAATCTTCGGCGAAGCGAACGCCTGGAACAGCGACAGCCACCTCGTCATCGAGTACCGTCTGCCCGGCATGCGGGGCGAACCGCTCGACCCTCCCCTCGACATCCTCCGCGCCGCAGGCTGGATCGCCGCCTACGCCAACCGCTTCCCCAAGGCGCAGATCAACCTTCTGGGCTACTCCACCGGTGCTGCCATCGCGATCGAGGCCGCAGGTCGGATCGACCACAGTGAACGGGTGAAGGTCGTCGCAATCTCCACCGCTACCCCCTTTCCCGGCGCGGCCCTTGCCTTCGCACGCGGCGGTATCGGGGTCGCCGGATCGGCCATCGCCGCTGGAACCCTCGACGCACAAACCGTCTGGGACGAATACTTCATCACCCTCTACCTTGGCTCCGGCTGGCGCAATTCCTCTGAAAAGCGTGCCTTGGCAGAAGAGATCCGCCGCAGCTTCGAAGGCCAGATCAACAAACCCGGCGAAGGTCGCGGGCGGTCGCAATCGGCCAGCCTGCTTCTGTGGACCCTTTCGACCGAGGCCCTTGCCTCGGATGCGGCAATCACCTTATTCCACGGCGAGAACGACCCCGTTTTCCCGCTGTCCGAGGTGCGCCCCCTTGCTGCACGGCTTGGGGCCACGCTTTGCGTGCTGCCCGAAGACGGCCACATGACACTCCTGTCGCGTGCCGACCTGATCGACCGCGTCGCGCGAGTATTCTCAGAGAATGAAGAAAGCGCACCGTGCGGTTGACCGGCAGGGCGCGGGGTCAGTGTTCAAGGCTCATGTCGAGGGGGCAAGGCGCAGACCGTATGCCGACCGAAACCGGTGCGGGGCTACCTATTGCACCCTTTCCTTCTCCGCCTCCGGGACCTAGTTTTTCGGCATGGTCATCGAACACCTTACCCTCCATGTGCCCCTGGCCCTCCAGCTGCAGTTCCTGCAGAACGATGCCAGGGTCTGGACCGCCACCCTTGCGGCCCAGCCCGGCTTTCTGGGCAAGGAAGTCTGGGCCGACGCCGACAACCGCGAAATGCTGCATCTGATCATCCGCTGGCAGTCCCGCGCTGAATGGCTGGCCGTGCCAAGCGCACTTCTTGCGGACACCGACGCTCGCATGACCGCCGCGATGGGTCGGCCGTGCCCGGTGCTTTCCTGCGCCGATCATGATGTGCTTGAGGCAGGCGCGCAGACCTGACCTGGTCATGTCAGGGTGCGGTCAGCCGACTGTGCCGGTAGAACGGTTTTTGCCTTGGCAGCAAGACGTCGGATTTCCGCTTTCATCGGTCATCGAGAGGACCATGGCCTAAGGGCCAAGCAGGCCCAAGACTTCATCCGCCAGACGCGCAACCTCTGCTTGCGCGGGACCGCGCACTTCACTGACACCCAGCCCCTGCCCCAAAGTCTCGGCATAAACCACGCGCTGACCCAAGCTTGCGTTTGCAACTGCCCCAACCCTTGCCGCGGCTTCCGCCACTTCTGCACCCAGCCGGGTGCCCGCCTTGACACGGTTCAGCACGATCACCGCCTGTCGACCCTCTCGGGCGATCAGATCGAAGACCCCATCCGTCGCCCAGAGATCCATCATTGACGCCGCCACTGGCACGATCACCAGGTCCGCCTCCCGCAGGGCCGGCCGCAGGTCCGCGTCCACCTTTGGCGGGGTGTCCACCAGCACCACATCGGCCAGCTTTTTCAGCTTTTCGCATTCATAGCCGACCCCCCAGGCCGAGGCCGTGGAGAACTCCATCCCGGCATCTTCCAACCTTTCGCGGCGAGACAGGAACCATCGCCCAAGGCTGCCTTGCGGATCGGTGTCCAGCAAGGCCACCCGCAACCCCCTGCGCTGGAATTCAACGGCCAGGCTGGCAACAATGGTTGTTTTCCCCGAACCGCCCTTTTGCTGTGCCACGGTCAAGACCTTGCCCATCGCGAATCCCCTTTTGCTGCATTGCAGCATAGTGTGCTTTGCACTGGCGGCACAGCCTGAAACCGACAGAGGGTGCCACCTGCCCGGAAACACTTGGATTCGGCAGGATACTGTGAGATTATTTTGATGCGACGTTAACTTCTCGACCACTGTCTCCGAGTTTCGGCCACAGCAATCGACACTAAGCTGACGGGGCCGGGCCGCCGCACTTCCGCGGGCGGCAAGACAGACAGGAGACTTCACGATGGCAAAGGGCACCGTGAAATGGTTCAACGAGACCAAGGGTTACGGCTTCATTGCCCCGGAAGGCGGCAAGAAGGACGTTTTTGTTCACATCACCGCGCTTGAACGGGCGGGCCTGCGCAGTCTGAAAGACGGCCAGCCGGTCACGTTCGATATTGAAGCCGGACGCGACGGACGCGAGTCCGCGACCAATCTTGCCCTTGCCTGAAGCTGGGTCTGGCCGCGGGGCGCAGCAGCCGCCCCCGGCCGTCACATCATGACGACCGGCCCGCGATCACGCAGAACGTGGTCAAGACCCCGCCGGAAACCGTCATCAAGAACGGATACGGGCAAACACACCGCCGCCCTGCGGCCGAACGGATAGACCGGCTCGTCGAACTCTCGGCTGACAAGAATCACCCGCATCCGTGCGTCCGCCGCGATCAGGCTTGCGATGGCAGCTTCGGCGCCAATGACTCCACCGGTCCGGTCACAGTCCATGACGAAAAGATCATATCCGAACGGATCGTTCAGGATGCCGGAAAGCGCCAGATCGACATCGTGGCGAATGTCGACCGAACTGCCATACTCTGCCAGCCGCTGTGCCGACGGGCCATCAAGAGTGTCAGTCAGCAACATGACGCGCAGACCTGTGTCTTGACCGGTCCCAGGCCGCTCTGACGTTCCTACCATGGTTTGCATCTACACCACCTTTGCAATTCATGACCGACCGTTGACCCGGATTGCGGTGACTGTCGGACGAAATCAGGGAAACTTGCAGATGCCGCCCGGCCTCGGTGCCGTATTGAAGCCTGAGTTGCCCCATGCAGACGACCGACGCCTGGTTCAGCTTGCAAGCCTCATCACCCTTGCAGCTATCAATAACCTCGGTGATGCTGTTAACCTATTTTACACGGAAATGCAGCCCCCTGTTGCTGGGTCCCGTTCGGGTCCCCGCTGATCGGCACTCCTGCGGAGCAGAACTATGAACCAACATGCCAACCTGACCCACTGGAACCTCCGCCAGGACCTTGCCGCAGCGTTTCGCTGGACAGCGCGGCTCGGGCTGCATGAAGCTGTGGCAAACCACTTCTCGCTTGCCGTAAACCCCGAAGGCACGCGGTTTCTGATCAACCCGAACGGGCGGCACTTCTCGCGAATCACTGCATCTTCCCTGGTCGAGATCGACGCCAACGACCCAACCACCATGTCGCGTCCCGAAGCGCCCGATCCAACGGCCTGGGGCCTGCACGGGTCGGTCCATCGGGCCTGCCCGCATGCGGCCTGCGTCATGCATGTGCATTCGATCCACGCGACGGTCCTCGCCAGTCTGGCCGACAGCCGCCTTCCCGCGATCGACCAGAACTCTGCGATGTTTCACAACCGCCATGTGGTCGACGATCATTTCGGCGGCATGGCCTTTGACGCCGAAGGTGCGCGCTGCGCGGATATGCTTGCCGATCCGAAGATCTTTGCCATGGTGATGGGCAATCATGGTGTGCTTATCATCGGCGCGACAGTGGCCGAGACGTTCAACCGCCTTTACTATTTCGAGCGCGCTGCCGAAACCTACATTCGCGCCCTGCAGACGGGCCGGCCGCTCCGGGTCCTGCCGGAAGAGATCGCCGAAAAGACCGCGCGTGAGTGGGAAAGCTATCCGGGTTTCGCCGAAGCCCACTTGAGCGAGTTGCGCGCCATCCTTGATGCAGAAGACCCCGGTTATGCAGGCTGAAGTCCGCCATCCTCAGGCCCGTGCCAAGGCGTGATCCAGGATCAGGCATGACGATGGCCCCTTGCGCAAAAGTGCGGCAACTGGCGGTGCCAGACGCTCGGCAATCTCGACGTGAAAGGTGCTTCCCGGAAGTCCACTTGCCAGGGCTGCCTCTGTCTCGGGAAACTGCATTTTCGCCACCCCTTCAGCGCGGGCCTTGGCACTTGGCGTCGCTTCGATCAAGAGACCGGCAGCCGGCTGGAGATCATCCAGCATCCTTGCGTCCACAAAAAGGGGGTCATGGCCGGATTGCATGCTTGACGCGCGCTCCGGCAGCGCGGCCTCGCCAAGCCACAGCAGGACGCGCCGTGGCGGCAGGTGAACCAGCAACTCCCGCATGCGGGTGATCCAGTTGGCCTTCAACGCCTGGATGACCACCGCAAACCTGTGAACATCGGTGCGCTCCAGCACGGTCAGAAGGTGCCGGACAAAGTGGATTTCGGTAAAGTCCACGTCGGGAAACAACGCGATCAACGCCGGCCGCGGGGCAAGGAAGCGGTCATTCCGGCG
>JAPLPF010000124.1 GCA_026400325.1 Rhodobacterales bacterium | reverse complement strand
TGCCGCCCCTGCTGCCGATGCCCTGCCGCCCTCGGGTGACCCGACGACGGCAGACCCGGCCGATGCGTCCCTGGTCGCGGCGGGCGACACCGCAGCCGATCCTGCGGCCGAATCCGGGATCGCTGCCCCGTCCGACCCGGCCATGGCTGGCTTCCGGCCCCGACCCCGACCAGAAGGGCTGACCCCGGCCACGGACGACGACGCCGCGCTGCCGATGGACGCGGAAACAGAGTTTGCCGGACTTCGCCCGCTTGCCCGGCCCGAAAGTGTTGTCGCCGCCGCCTCGGCGTCGCGCCCGGCAGAACCGGCCGCAGAGGCAGACGTGGCAGACCTTGGCGCCCAGGGCGCGTCGCTTGCCGCCCAGGCCGAAGCGGACCTCGCCGCTGCCGCAGCCCTTGAGGCGTCGAACCCATCGGTCGTCGCGATCTCGAAGCGCCCCGAATCGCGACCGCGCGATCTTAGCCGCGCCGTCGAGGCTGCCGTTGCCGCTGCAGTCCGCGCGCCCGAGCCACCTGCAGAGACGGCCGTGCCAGAGGCCGAGGTGGTCGCCGTCGCGGCAGCAGCCCCTGCCCCCGATCTCAAGCCCGAAGAGCTTGACGAGGTGAACGAACCCGAAACATCAAAGGCCGCACCCAAGATTCCAACCAAGGCAAGCGTGGCAAAGCAGGCGACGTTCAAGAACGCGATCAACCTGTCCAAGGTCAATCTGATCGGCACCTATGGCACCGACTCGAAACGTACGGCTTTGGTTCGTCAGTCAAACGGGCGCTACAAGAAGGTCAAGGTCGGCGACCGCATCGATGGCGGCACGGTCAAGGCGATAACCGCAACCGAAGTCCGCTATCAGAAGGGCGGCCAGCTTCTGACCCTGAAGATGCCCAAGGCCTGACCTTTTGCCAGAGTGGCGGATGGTGGCCTCAGGCCCCGGCCGCAACCCCGGCCTCGGCAAAGGTCGCCATGCCGGAATGGCAGGCCACCGCCCCCTTCACCACACCGATTGCCAGCGCCGCCCCCGAGCCTTCGCCAAGGCGCAGTCCCAGCGACAAAAGGGGCTCCTTGCCCAACTGCTCCAAAAGACGGCCATGCGCGCCTTCTGCAGACAGGTGGCCCGCGATGCAGTGGTCCAGCGCGCCGGGGGCCGCCTTTGCCAGCACTGCGGCCGCTGAACAGGCGATGAAGCCGTCAAGGATCACCGGGATCCGATGCATCCGCGCGCCAAGGATCGCCCCGGCCATCGCGGCAATCTCGCGCCCGCCAAGGCAGCGCAGCACCTGCAAGGGGTCGCCCAGTGCATCCTTGTGGCGCAAAAGGCCCGCCGCGACCGCCGCTTCCTTGCGTGCAAGCCCCGCATTGTCCACGCCCGTCCCCCGGCCCGCCCAGCCGGACCCCCCGTACAGCGCCGCCGCAAGGGCCGCCGCGACCGTGGTATTGCCGATCCCCATCTCACCCGCCACGAAAAGATCCGCTGCCGGGTCCACAGCCTCATAGCCCTTGACCAGGGCCGCGACGACCTCGGCCTCGGTCATCGCGGGGCCTTCGGTGAAATCTGCCGTCGGGTGGTCAAGGTCCAGCGCGTGCACGTCAAGCTTTGCACCGAACGCCTTTGCAAGCTGGTTGATCGCCGCGCCGCCATGGGCAAAGTTGCCCACCATCTGCGCCGTGACCTCGGACGGGAAGGCGCTGACACCCCGCGCCGCAACCCCATGATTTCCGGCAAAGATCACGATCTGCGGCCGGTCGGCATGCGGCGTGTCGGTGCCCTGCCAGCCGCCCATCCAGATTGCAACGCGTTCCAGGCGGCCCAAAGCACCGGGCGGTTTGGTCAGCTGGCCGTTCCGCGCTTCGGCTGCGGCGACGAAGACCGCGTCGGCGGTTGGCAGTTTGGCAAGGCAGGTGCGCACATCGGCGAGGGTCTGGAACGGCATGGGTCTCTCGGCTGTTGATCCTTCGGTCGCTTGGGGCTACCCCATGGGCCACCGAACCGCCAGCCGGGACAAGCCACCTTGACCTCTATTCGCGACATGACGCGGCAGCTTTTGCCGGATGTGCTTTCGGCCTTCGCCCTGCTCACCCGCCTGCCGCTGCCCGATCACACCGGCACCGGGGCGCAATCGGCCTGGGCCTGGCCCCTGGTGGGGGCGGTTCTGGGGGCAATCACGGCGGTTGCGGCGGAAGCAGCCCTTTGGCTTGGGCTGACGCCCGGGGTGGTTGCAGCCGTGGTACTGGCACTTGGCGCGATCCTGACCGGGGCGCTGCACGAAGATGGGCTTTCGGACACGGCCGACGGGCTGTTCGGGGGCTGGACGCGCGAACGACGGCTGGAAATCATGAAGGACAGCCGCGTTGGCAGCTACGGCGTGCTGGCGCTGGTTCTGGTGACGCTGGCGCGCTGGTCGGCGCTGGCGACGGCGCTGGAGTTTGGCAGCGTCTGGTTGCTGATTGCGGTGGGCGCGATCAGCCGCGCACCGATGGGTATCCTGATGTCGGCATTGCCCAATGCCAGGGGTGCGGGGCTCAGCCATGCCACCGGGCGCCCTTCCCTGCCGGTGGCCCTTGCCGGAGTGGCACTGGCCGTTGTCATTGCCTTCGTTTTCGCTGGTCCCGCAGTCCTGCCCATGCTGGCACTTGTGGCGGTGGCCACCGGACTTCTGGCACGATCCGCAAAGGCACGGATCGGTGGGCAAACCGGCGACATCCTTGGAGCCGCCCAGCAGCTGGCCGAGGCGGCGTGCCTTGCCGTTCTGGCCGCCGGCGCAAACTGACCCTGCGCACATCCACAGCCGCCCCTCTGGCATTTGCCGGTTCTGCGGGATACACGGTCGTCCAGTGACCGCAGGATTCCGCCCATGTCCGACTTTTCCGACGCCATCTCCTCGACCGAGGACATCATCGAAGATGCCCGCAACGGGCGGATGTTCATTCTGGTCGACCATGAGGATCGCGAGAACGAGGGCGACCTTGTGATCCCGGCGCAGATGTGCACGCCCAACGCTATCAATTTCATGGCAACCTACGGGCGCGGGCTGATCTGCCTGGCGTTGACGTCGGAACGGGCAGACCAGTTGGGTCTGCAACTGATGGACCGCAAGAACTCCAGCCGCCACTCTTCGGCTTTCACGCTGTCGATCGAAGCGGTTGAAGGCATCTCGACCGGGATTTCAGCGGCAGACCGGGCGCGGACGGTGTCTGTGGCAACTGACCCCAGCAAGTCCGCCGCGGATATTGCCAGCCCCGGCCATGTCTTTCCGCTGCGGGCGCGGGATGGTGGGGTGCTGGTGCGCGCGGGCCATACCGAGGCTGCGGTGGATGTGTCACGGCTGGCGGGCCTCAATCCCTCGGGCGTTATCTGCGAGGTGATGAACGACGACGGAACGATGGCCCGGTTGCCTGACCTGATCGCCTTTGCCCAGCGCCATGGGCTGAAGATCGGCACGATCAGCGACCTGATCGCCTACCGCCGCAGACATGACAACCTGATCACCGAAAAAGCCGTGAAATCCGTGGCTTCCACCCATGGTGGCGACTGGCTGATGCGGGTTTTCGCCGACGAGACGCATGGCGATGAACATATCGTGCTGTCGAAGGGTGACCTGTCCTCACCCGGCCCGGTGCTGGTGCGGGTCCATGCGCTGAACCCCTTGGAGGATGTGCTTGGCATCGGCGGCGGGGGTGAGCTTCCGGCCGCGATGCGCCTGATCGCGGCCACGGGACGGGGCGTTGTGGTCCTGCTCCGTGACACGACGATGAAGATGGTGGCCCCCGGCGAACACTCGCCCCAGACCCTGCGGCAATATGGGCTTGGGGCGCAGATCCTGTCGACGCTGGGCCTGTCGGCGATCACGCTGGTGACCAATTCCGCCGCCCCGCGCTTTGTCGGGCTTGATGCCTACGGGCTGACCATCGCGGGCACCTGCCCGATCAAGGAGTAGGCGCCATGGCCACCGCCGAGACGCATCACACCCTGCCCTTGCCCACCTTCGACAAGCCGGTGAAGCTGTTGATCGTGGTGGCCCCCTACTACAAGGACATCGCCGACAATCTGGTCGCCGGTGCGCGCGCGGTGGCTGCCGCCTGCGGGGCCGAGGTTGATCTGATCGAGGTGCCGGGCGCGCTGGAGGTGCCTTCGGCGATTGCGATGGCCGAGCGGCTGGCCGACTATGACGGCTATGCAGCCCTTGGCTGCATCATCCGGGGCGAGACGACGCATTACGATACGGTCTGCAACGACAGCAGCCGCGCGCTCAGTCTGCTTGGGTTGCAGGGCGCCTGCATCGGCAACGGCATCCTGACGGTGGAAAACCGTGATCAGGCGGTGGTCCGCGCCGATCCCGCCGGGCAGAACAAGGGAGGCGGTGCCGCAGCGGCGGCCTTGCACCTGATCGCCCTTTCGCGCACATGGGCGGGGAAATCGAAAGGGATCGGCTTTCGCGCATGACCGCCAGAAGTGACCAGAAGCGCCAGATGAAATCCGCCGCCCGGCTGTATGCCGTGCAGGCCCTGTTCCAGATGGAAGTCTCGGGCCAGACGGTCGAGGGCGTGACGGGCGAGTTCGAGACACATCGTTTCGGCGCGACCTATGAGGAAGGCGAGTTTGCCGAAGGTGATGTCGATCACTTTCGCGCCGTTGTGGGGGCCGCCGTCAACTGGCAGGCGAAGATCGACCAGTTGACCGACCGTGCGCTGGTGGCCGCCTGGCCGATCAACCGGATCGACCCGGTGCTGCGCGCACTGTTCCGTGCGGCCGGGGCCGAGATCGTGGACATGGTGACGCCCCCCAAGGTGGCAATCACCGAATATGTCGATGTGGCCAAAGCCTTCTTTCCGGACGGGAAGGAACCGAAGTTCGTGAATGCCGTTCTGGACCACATGGCGCGTGAGGCCAAGCCCGAGGCTTTCTGACACGTCCAGGGGTGATCCGCCAGCGAAGGAGCTGCCAATGCGTCGCCTTCTTGTCCTTGCCCTGACTGCTTTTCCCGCCATGGCCCCTGCACAGACCTATACCGACATCTACTGGGAACTGCTGGCCATCGACGGCCAGTTGACCGATATCCCCGCCAAATTGCGGATCGACGTTGACAACGTCCTTGCCGGGGCCGCGCCCTGCAACCGCTGGTCGGCGGCCAACGGCGCGACGCTGCCGGACCTTGACCTTGCGCGCATCCGCAGCACCCGGATGGCCTGCGACAGGCTTGCGGACGAGCAGAGGTTCTTCGATGCCCTTCTCGTGATGAAGACGGTCACACTGGACGGGGACAAGAACCTGATCCTTACCGGACCGGAGGGCCGAAGCATGGAGTTCGTTCTGGACCGGACAGATCTTCAAACTGTCTGCAAGACCTGCGCGCCAACTGACTGAACCCTGCCCAGGTGGTCAAAGGAACTTGCGCTGCGCTCAGCCCCGGTTGGCGTCGTAAAGCGCCGCCGCCCGGTCGAAGAACCGGGACCGGACCGCCGGGCCTTCCATCATGATCTCGTGCTCGGCCCCGGGATACAGATCCAGCTGCCCGTTTGACCAGCCCGCCATGCGCAGATGCACCGGCGGGACATCAACCACCTTTTCCGCCGTCCCAAGCGCGCAGATCGCCGGAACCCGTGGCGCCGGCAGGGCCGAAAGTGCTGCACATTCGGACAGGGCCGCGCGCAGCCAGGCCAGCGAAGGACCACCCAGCGCGAAATCCGGCACCGCCCGAACCTGATCGCGCATGTAGGCCCACATCTCGCGATCAGTGGTCAGGACATTGCCCTCGAACGGGACCTGCAGAAGATAGGTCTCGGGGCCGGTGGTCGGTGCATACCGCCCGGCAAGACCCAGCGGAGCCGCAAAGGCGGTCATCATCTGCGCCACCGGACGCAGCCAGGCCGACATCGCAATGCCCCACATCGGCGCCGAGAAGACGGCGGCGCGGAACGGCAAACCGCGTGCAAGGGCCCGCAGGCCGATGCAGCCGCCCATCGAATGGGCCATCATGAAATATGGTTCTGGCAGATCGGCACGTCGCGCCTCGGCCAGAAGGGCATCAAGGTCTTCCTGATACTCGGCGAAATCTCCGACATGTCCCGACATGCGGTCCGGCAGCGCCCGGTCGGCCAGGCCTTGACCGCGCCAGTCGATGGTGATGACCGAAAAGCCGCGCCGGACCAGATCACCCACGGCGCGTCCGTATTTCTCGATGCATTCCGTGCGGCCCGGCAGCAGCACGACCGTCCCAAGATCCCCTGCCTTCCACCACGCTACGCGGATGCGCATCGCCCCGGTTTCAGCCAGACGGAAGTCACCCCCGGAGGAGCATCGGCAAGGTCTGCGTGAAAGGGTGCCTGGATCACCCCAGGACCGAACCCAGCTTCATCGCCAGCCCCATGCTGCCGTCAACCTTCAGCTTGCCCGACATGAACGCCATGGTGGCCCCCATGTCGCCATCAAGAATGGCGCGGAAGACATCCGCTTCGGCAGTAAGGGTCACATCCGCCTCGTCATCCCCTGCGCGCACGCCGGTGGCGTCCAGCATGATCGCCCCCTCACCGGGAATGACGAACTTCGCTACCCCGTCAAATCCGCCCGAAAGCTTTTCGCTAAGGACCTTAACCGCTGCGTCAATCATCTGGCTCATCTGAATCTCTCCTTCGTGACCCCGCAGGCACTGGCAATCCGGCGCGGATCGGCTAGGTTTACCTTATGCTGAACCGGACGCGCATTCTCAATCCTGTCGTTGCGGCACTTGTGCTGGTCTTCCTGACTTGCGCCGCCGCGATGGCCGAGGATGTGGTCAAGCTGGACGGCCTTTTCGAACGGCTGAAGACAGCAGATGTCGAAGAATCCGGGCGGATCGAGACGGAAATCTGGATCGAATGGTCAAAGTCCGGGTCCCCCGCGCTGGACCTTCTCTTGCAGCGCGGACGCGACGCGATGGCCATCGGCGACATCCCGCTTGCGATCGAGCATTTCACCGCGATCATCGACCAGGCGCCGGAGTTTGCCGAAGCCTGGAATGCCCGCGCCACCGCCTTTTACCAGGCGGGCGACTACGGGCCGTCGCTTGCGGACATCGGCAAGGTGCTGCAGTTGAACCCACGGCATTTCGGGGCGCTGTCCGGCCTTGCAGCGATCCTTGAAGACTCGGGCAAGCCCGAACGCGCGCTTGAGGTTTACAAGGCTGCCCTTGCCATCCATCCCCATCTGGAAGGCGTGGCCGAAGCCATCCTGCGCCTTGAGACCCAGTCAAAGGGTCAGGAGCTTTAAGCCATGGACGCCCCGCGGCGGGTGACGGCGGTCCTTGGGCCGACGAACACCGGCAAGACCCATCACGCCATCGACCGCATGCTTGCCCACCGGACCGGGGTGATCGGCCTGCCGCTGCGCCTGCTTGCGCGTGAGGTTTATGACCGGATCGTCGCCCGCGTCGGGCCGTCCATCGTGGCGCTGGTCACCGGCGAAGAGCGCATCGTGCCAGAACGCACACAATACTGGGTCTGCACGACCGAGGCGATGCCGCTGGAGATCGGGGCCGATTTCGTCGCCGTGGACGAGATCCAGCTCTGCGCCGACGCTGACCGGGGGCATGTGTTCACCGACCGCCTCTTGCGGGCGCGCGGCCTGCACGAGACGCTGTGTCTGGGGTCCGACACCATG
>JAPLPF010000187.1 GCA_026400325.1 Rhodobacterales bacterium | reverse complement strand
GTCGGTCGTGCGTCCAGCCCGAACAACACCCGCGCCGCCTCTTGCAGCGCAAGATCGCCGGGTGCGAAGACATCCGCCCGACCAAGCGCGAACATCGCATAGATCTCGGCGGTCCAGATCCCGATGCCGGGCACCGCAACCAGGCGCTGCACAACCTGCGCATCCGGCAGGGACCACAGCGCCTCGAAATCAATGCCCGCTTGTGCCAGGGCGCGGCCGTAGCGCGCCTTCTGACGCGACAGGCCGGCGGCCCGCAGGTCATCGTCCGAAGCCGCCGCCATCGCGGCGGCATCGGTCAGTCCAAGACCCTCCAGCCGGGTCCAGATTGCCCGGGCCGAGGCTACCGACACCTGCTGCCCGACGATCGCGCGCAGAAGGGCTGCGAACCCGTCCTCTTCGCGGCGCAGGGGCAGCACGCCGACCAGGGGCACGGCCCTCGCAAAGGCCGGTTCTTGCCTGGCCAGCCAGTCCGCACCTTCGGCAACGCAATCGTGGGAAAGGATGATCCGTCCAACCATGGCCCGCTTTTGCCAGCCCGCGCGATCTGACGCAACCGCCTGCCCTTGCCGCAGCCGCCCAGCGGGTCTACGGCTATGCGATGAACACCGACTCTGTCGCCCGCCGAAATGTCGCCGTCCTTGTCGCCGCCCAGGCGATCCTTGGCGCGCAGATGCCGATGATCTTCACCATCGCGGGGCTGGCCGGATCGACCCTTGCGCCGAACCATTGCCTTGCCACCCTGCCGATCTCGATGATGGTGATCGGCTCGATGCTGACAGCCACGCCGATCTCGGCCTTCATGCAGTCCCGCGGCCGCAGGGCCGGATTCTTCGTTGGGGCAATCGGCGGGGCGGTCGGGGCGGCGATCGGGGCATTGGGGCTGGCAACAGGCAGTTTCCTGCTGTTCTGCCTTGGCGCGCTTTTCACCGGAATCTACATGTCGGCACAGGGGTTCTACCGCTTTGCCGCCGCCGATACCGCGTCCGAGGCATTCCGCCCGAAGGCGATCAGCTGGGTCATGGCGGGGGGACTGCTATCGGCCATTGTCGGGCCACAACTGGTCAAGGTCACGGCCGACAACATGGCCGTGCCATTCCTTGGGTCCTATCTCGCGGTGATCGCACTGAACCTTGGCGGCATGTTTCTGTTTCTTGCGTTGAAAATCCCCAAGCCGACAGCGCCTGTCGCGGGCAGCCCGCTTGGCCGGACCCGGGCCGAGCTGTTGCGCACGCCCACGATCCTGGTGGCGATGATCTGCGCCACGGTATCCTATGCCTTGATGAACCTGGTGATGACCTCATCGCCGCTTGCGGTCGTCGGCTGCGGTTATGACAAAGGGAACGCGGCGGACGTGGTCACGGCGCATGTGCTGGCGATGTACCTTCCCAGCTTTTTTACCGGACATCTGATCGCGCGCTTCGGCACCGAACGGATCATCGCCACGGGCCTGACGATCCTTGCCGCGGCCGGGGCAGTGGCGATGTCGGGTTTTGATCTGCAGCATTTCTTCGGAGCATTGATCCTGTTGGGGATCGGCTGGAATTTCGGCTTCATCGGGGCCACGACCCTGCTGACCTCGGCCCAACGACCCGAGGAGCGGGGCCGCCTTCAGGGCCTGAACGACCTGATCATCTTTGGTGGCGTGACAATGGCCAGCTTCTCGTCCGGCGGGCTGATGAACTGCGCGGGCGGCTCGGTCCACGCGGGTTGGCAGATGGTGAACCTTGCGATGCTGCCGTTTCTTGTCCTGGCCGGTGGCGCCCTGATCTGGCTTTGGCTTCGTCCGCAGGAAACCCGGGCCTGACGCCAGCCGATAGGATTTGCGAAATCCCCAAGGTTGTGCGACACTTCTATGGCGCGCAACCAACCCATTTCGGCTTGCGCCGGTTTTGCTCTGACGTTTTCCGTCCGCCGCCGTTTCTGGCAAGGACCCAGCCGATTTGAGGCCAGCCATGGCTACAACCGTTGAAAAGAACCGTTTCGGGCAGTTTCCCGTCATCGTCGGCATCCCCGTTGCCGTATTCTTTACCCTGATCTTCATCAGCCTGGGGCAAGGTGCCAGCTTCTGGCGCACCCTTGGAACCGGGTTGCTGGTCGGGTCTGCATCCGGACTGATGGGCGCATTCTTCGGCTTTCTTTTCGGCATGCCGCGCGACCTGTCGGGGCGCCCCGGGCTGCAAAAGACGCCCGACGATCCGAACGCAACGCCCTTGGCCGCGGTCGGCCCGGCTGCCGCGATGGAAAATGGCCGGATCGCCTGGGCCAACAACAACCTTGTCGAGGTCTCTGACTGGCTGACCAAGATCATCGTCGGGATCGGCCTGGTCGAGTTCAGGGCCCTCGTCCCGTGGATCGGTGGCATTTCCGAAACCGCCGGTATCGCCGCAGGCTTCAACGGCACCAGCGCGCAGGCGACCTTCGGGGTCAGCATCATCCTGGCAAGCTTTGTCTACGGTTTTCTCATCGCCTACATCTATGCCCGGACCATCATCGCCGTCATCTTCGCAAAGGCTCAGAACGAGGTGGACGACGAGCTTCGCATCCAGCTGCGGCAGATGGTTTCCGAACGCGAGGTATTGGCCAGCGAAAAGGCCATCCTGCAAGAGCGCGAGGCCGAAGGGCAGCGCCGGTTCGAGGCAGTGATCAACGACCTGCCGGAAGACATCAAGGGGCCCTCGGCCGTCCTTGCGGCGCTGTACGGCGCGCCGCCGCAGGGATTTACCGAGGCAATCGACAAGGCGCGCAGGCTGATCGCCGACCCGGCGCAAGGGTCAAACCCGCGCCTGCAAGCCTACCTTGCCTTCGGCCTGGGGCAGAAATACCGGTTCGAACACGAACGGGCCGCGCCTACCGCCGACCTGAAACTGATCGCAACCGAGGCCCATGCCGCCATCGAACGGGCCCTGGCCATCGACGCGGGGCTGAAGCCCTGGATGCACAGCCTCTGGTCGCGCGAAGACCCCGGATTTCTGCCCTCGGAAGACGACCTGACACCCTTCTGGGACAGTCTGGACGAAAGACCCCGCTTTGCCGACCTGCTGGGCTGACGACGGGGCCGGTTCCGGCCAAGGCTGTGCTTACCAGCGCCCGGTAAGGGATTGCCACAAAAGCCGCCCGCGCCGCTGAAACTCGGATGGTTTGGTCAGCGACCCGTCTTGCGGGCCTGCCAGGGCAGCCGTCGGACGGGCGCCAGTCAGCCAGCCGGTCAAAAGCGCCGGGGCAACCGCCTTTGGCACTGTCCGCCGGGCGGCATGCGCCGCTGCAAGTCGCTGCAGTCCCGCCTTGGCAAGATCCTGCGGCTGCATGCCGTCCGGCAAGGGCTGGCGTCCGCGCGCACCAAGATCCGGCAGCGCCCCGAGATAGGATGCAGCCCCGGTCGCCCAGCCATAGTCACGAACCGCCGCCTCGGCACCCTCGGGTGCCCCAAGCGCACGCGCTGCCAGCCACATCAGCCCTGCGGCCGTGCTGTCAAGATAGTCCTCCAGCGCCGCCGCGTCGGCATGGGGTTCCTGCTGGATATCCCAGCGACGGGCGGCGATCAGCCGGTCCATCACGGCGACGGGCAGTCCGAAGTCCCGGATCAGATCGTGGAGCGGACCCGCCACCTCATGCGCCCGCGCCGCACCCGACGCAGTGTTGGCCACCACGTCGCGCCACCATTGCAGGCGCATTTCGGCGATCAGCGGCTCTTGGGTGACCCAAGGGGCGCGGGCGACTTCCAGGTTGAAGGCGTACAGCGGGAAAAGCTGCGCCCGCGCTTCGGGCGCGGCGGCCATCACGGCAAGGAACCGGTCGGGATCACCGCGTTCAACAAGGGCCGCACAGGCCGCGACAGTCACGTCCCGGACTCTCGGGCCGCGCCGAAATCGCGGATCAGCTTCCACTGGATGGCGTCCAGAAGGGCCTCGAAACTGGCATCGACGATGTTGGCACTGACCCCGACGGTCGACCAGCGCCGGCCTTGCCCATCCTCGCTGTCGATGATGACGCGGGTGACCGCCTCGGTCCCGCCGTTGGTGATGCGGACCTTGAAATCCACCAGCTTCATGTCGTCGATGCAGGACTGATAGGGACCAAGGTCCTTGCCCAGGGCCTTGGCCAAGGCGTTGACCGGCCCACGGTCACTTCCCGCCTCGTCCATGCTGTCGCTGACCGACATTGTCTTGCGGTCGCCGATTTTCACCACCACCACGGCTTCGGACAGGCTGATCATCCGGTCATACCGGTTCTTGCGCCGTTCCACCGTGACCCGGTACCGCTTCACCTCGAAGAACTCCGGGCACAGCCCCAGTTCGCGCCGCGCGACCAGTTCGAAGCTGGCCTGCGCGCCGTCATAGGCATAGCCCTGATCCTCGCGCTCCTTGATCACGTCGATGATTCGGCCAAGGCGCGCGTCCTTTGGGTCCGCGACGATCCCTGCTGCCTGAAGCCTTGCGCGCAGGTTCGACTGCCCGGCCTGATTGCTCATCGGGATGACGCGCTCGTTGCCGACAAGGGTGGGGGCGATATGTTCGTAGGTGGTCGGGTCCTTCAGGATTGCACTGGCATGCAGGCCAGCCTTGTGGGCAAAGGCCGAAGCCCCGACATATGCGGCCGAGCGGAGAGGCACGCGGTTCAGGATATCATCCAGCATCCGGCTGGTTCTGAGCAGGCTTGCCAAAGCCTCTGGCGTGACGCCGGTCACAAACCGGCTGGCGTAGGGTTCCTTGAGCAGAAGCGTCGGGATCAGCGTCGTCAGGTTTGCATTGCCGCAGCGTTCGCCAAGCCCGTTGAGCGTGCCCTGCACCTGCCGCGCCCCCGCGTCGATGGCGGCAAGCGTGTTGGCAACCCCGTTGCCGGTATCGTCGTGGCAATGGATGCCAAGCCGGTCACTGGGGATGCCGGCGGCAACCACCTCGGCCACCACGCGGCTGACTTCGGCGGGAAGCGTGCCGCCGTTGGTGTCGCACAAGACCACCCAGCGCGCGCCTGCATCAAGGGCGGCCCGCAAACAGGACAGGGCATAGCCGGGGTTGGCGCGGTAGCCGTCGAAGAAGTGTTCCGCGTCAAACAGCGCCTCGCGCCCTTTGGCGACAAGGTGGCGGATCGAGGAGGAAATCGCTTCGCGGTTCTCGTCGAGGGTGACGCCAAGGGCGGTCTTGACGTGAAACTCATGCGTCTTGCCGACAAGGCAGACGGGGGGGGTGTTGGCGTTGAGGACGGCCGCAAGGACATCGTCATTTTCTGCCGACCGGCCCACACGGCGGGTCATGCCGAAGGCGGTGAGGGTCGCCTTGGTCGCTGGGGGGGCGGCGAAGAAATCGCTGTCGGTCGGGTTGGCACCGGGCCAGCCACCCTCGATATGGTCGACCCCGAGGGCATCAAGGGCCGTCGCGATCTGGTGCTTTTCGGCGACGGAAAACTGGACGCCCTGCGTCTGCTGCCCGTCGCGGAGGGTAGTGTCGAAGAGGTAAAGGCGTTCGCGGGTCATGGGGTGTCCACGGTGGACAGATCTCGATAACCCTTGTTTTGCAATGGGTTGCGATTTTCTGTTAGGGTGGTGTTAAGGTTCGGACCGGGCACCCTGCGGGTCACTGGAGAGCCTCCAGTTTGGCGGGGTCGAAGTCGGGGCCGCGGACGAGTTCGACACCCGATTTGGACATGCGGACCTGAACGCCTGCGGCGATCAGGGCGGCCTTCAGGGTGTCCACGGCGGAAAAATCTTTTGAGACTTTGGACTGCTTCCAAAGGTTATCAAGACGCTGACCCATCTCTGCCAGTTCAGGGGTCTCGCCACTTCCCGCGCTGATTTTCACCCACGCGATACGGAACTTCTCCCGCTCAGTATCGGGCAGAAAGCCGAGCCACCGTGCGTTGTCGAGAAGAGCTTGCGGATCATTCTGCAAGGCACGAAGGCGGACAAGCGCCATGTGAGTGTTCAGATCATCTGCCAACGCCTCGATAAGCTTGGTATCCGGTGAGAATTGCATCGAGGGAGTGGGCACCAGTTCCCAGGTTAGCCTGTGCCAGTTCGCTAGGGTGATATCTGCTTCCTTCCGCTTCGCATCCGTCCAGTCCATCGGGCTGCGGTAATGCGTCATCAGGAAGACAAAGCGGATCACCTCGCCCGGAATCCCCTGTTCCAGCAAATCCCGCACGGTGAAGAAATTCCCCAGGCTCTTGGACATCTTCTTGCCCTCGACCTGCAGCATCTCGTTGTGCAGCCAGTAGCGCGCGAAGTCGCCATGCGGGTGGGCGCAGGCGGATTGGGCGATCTCGTTTTCGTGGTGGGGGAATTGCAGGTCCAGCCCGCCGCCGTGGATGTCGAAGCTATCGCCCAGCAACTCATGCGCCATGGCAGAGCATTCGATATGCCAGCCGGGGCGGCCCTTGCCCCAGGGGCTGTCCCAGCCGGGTTCTTCACCGGACGAAGGCTTCCACAGGACAAAGTCCATCGGGTCTTCCTTGAAGGGTGCTACCTCGACCCTTGCCCCCGCGATCATGTCGTCGATGCTGCGGCCCGACAGCTTGCCATAGTCCTTGTAGGACCGGACCCGGAACAGGACGTGGCCCCTGGCTTCGTCGGCATTGCCGCTTGCTATCAGCCCTGCGATCATCGCCACCATCTGGCCGATGTAGTCCGTGGCGCGGGGTTCGAAGTCGGGCCGCAGCGCCCCCAGCGCGTCCATGTCGGCGTGATACCAGGCGATGGTCTCCTCGGTGCGCTCGTGGATCAGATCCTCCAGCGTGCCCGGCGCTCCCGCCTTTTGCCGCCGCAGTGCCTCGGCGTTGATCTTGTCATCCACGTCTGTGAAGTTGCGGACGTAGGTCACGTGATCCGCGCCGTAGACATGGCGCAAAAGCCGGTTCAGCACGTCGAACACGATCACGGGCCGGGCGTTGCCCAGATGAGCACGGTCATAGACCGTGGGTCCGCAGACATACATCCGCACGTTCAATGGGTCGATCGGCCGGAAATCCTCTTTCCGGCGGGTCTTTGAGTTCGTCAGTCGGATCGTCACCATGTCAGTCGTCGTCCCAAAAGCGGCCAAAACGCAAGGGGTCCCCGCGCGGGCTTTGGCTTTTCATCCGATCAGGGAATGACGAAGCGCCCGCGCGACCGAAGTCAGCGGGTAATGCAGCAGGTGCGCGTGTTGTGCCACGTTGTCATGTCGCACGCCTAGCATTGCCGGGCGTTCCTTTGCAAGCGCAACGACGCTGGGGCCGCCCGCCGCACAGCACAGGGTCTGCAGGCGGCAGACCCGGACAAGCCGCCGCCACTCCAGCCTCTGGTCAGTTGCCCTGACGGGTAAAGGTGTTGCGGTTGTCCGGCCCCAGGCCAAGCCAGCCTTCGATCGTGCGCGCCACATGGTTGGTGATCATGGATTTCTGCGTTTTCCCGGCGCGTCGCGCCTCACGCATCTGGGTGCCCGACAGGGCGGGCAGTTCGGCCTGGATCTCGGCCGGGGCAAGCAGGACCTCACCGGTGCGGGCGTCGACCACCTGGGCGATGAAGCGGATGTTGTGAACCCCCCAGTTCTGCGGGCGCTGCTCGGCCTCGAACGTGAGGGCGTGGAACCGCGTCACCGTCACGTCGATGATGACCGGACGCGACCCGCGCAGACCCTGCGCGCCGCGCGTGATGGCGGTGTCCATGATGGTCGCAACCTGGGCATAACGGTCACCCAGCGGATCTTCGCGCCAGACAATGTCGGCGTTCGGCAGCAGGGACTTCGCCTCGCTGACGACGAGGGTCTTGGGGACCGTCACCCTCACATCGGCCAGCCGCCAGCTTCCCGCCACATCGGGCGGAACCGGGTCATAGGCAGTCTTGAAACTGGACCCGCCAACGCAAGCGGTCAGCAGAAGTGCGGTGACGCCCAGAAGGGCAGCGCGACGGGACAGGGACATTCATGGACCTTTCAAAGGTAGCCTTGGTTCACACACTACTTGCGAGATGCTAAGGAATTCTTCGGGCCGGAACAAGGAATTGCCGTGGCGCGCGCTGGGCGACGGGTTGCCGTTGCGTGCGGATCGTGTCCATTTGCAACCCAGGAACGGGGGCCAGCATGAACCATGAAGACTTGCGGTTGTGGTCGAAGCGGGCAGCGGACTGGGCCGCCGACTATCACGCAGGCCTGCGCGACCGCGCGGTCCGCGCCCCCCTGGTCCCAGGCAAGATTGCGGCCCAGCTTGCCGACACGGCCCCCGAATTGCCCGACCCCGTCGAGGCGATCTGGGCCGACTTCGAACGGATTGTTCCAGACGGCATGACCCATTGGCAGCACCCGCGCTTCTTTGCCTATTTCCCGGCGAATGCGTCCCCGGCCTCGATGCTGGCCGAACAGCTGACCAACGCCATGGCCTGCAACGCCCTGATCTGGCAGACCTCGCCCGCCGCGACCGAAATCGAACAGAAGATGGTCGCCTGGCTGGCCGAGGCTGTCGGCTTGCCGGACGGCTTTGTCGGCACGATCCACGATACCGCGACGACCGCCACCTTGTCGGCGGTCCTGACGATGCGGGAACGTGCGCTGGACTGGCATGGTCTGGAAGACGGCCTTGCCGGCGGGCCGACCTTGCGCTTTTACGCCAGTGCCGAGACGCACAGTTCGGTCGACAAGGCGATCCGCGTGGCCGGGATCGGACAGCGCAATCTGGTGAAAGTGCCGGTAGACGACGACCGCGCGATGACCGGCGACGCCCTGCAGGCGGCGATTCGCGCGGACCGTGCGGCAGGGCTGGTCCCGGCGGGGGTGATTCTGTGTGCCGGGGGCACCAGCGTCGGCGCCTTCGACCGGATTGGCGACTGCATCGGCGTGGCCAAAGCCGAGGGGATTCCCACCCATGTCGATGCAGCCTGGGCCGGATCGGCGATGATCTGTCCCGAGTTTCGGGAGCTGTGGGCGGGTGTCGAGGGGGCCGATTCCATCGTGATGAACCCGCACAAGTGGCTGGGGGCGCAGTTCGACTGCTCGGTCCAGTTCCTGCGCGACCCGGGGCCACAGGTGCGCACGCTGGGACTGCGGCCATCCTACCTTGAAACCGCCGGGCGCGAAGAGATCGTCAATTTCAACGAATGGACCGTGCCGCTTGGCCGAAGGTTCCGGGCGCTGAAGCTGTGGTTCACCTTGCGTGCCTACGGGTTGGAAGGTTTGCGCACCCGAATCCGGAACCACGTTGCCTGGGCCATCGAGGCCCGGGATGCGGTGGCCGCGTTGCCGGGGGTCGATATCGTGACGGAACCGCGCCTGTCGCTTTTTTCGTTCGCTCTGGCGGATGAGGCGGCGACGGCGGCCTTGCTTCAGCGGATCAATGATGACGGGCGCATCTACCTTACCCAGACCCGGGTGGACGGCCGCCTTGCGATCCGGGTGCAAGTCGGATCGTTTGACTGTCAGCGGGAAGATGTCATGATCATCGCAAAGACGATCAAAGAAATGCTTGCACAATGGTCCACCGCGCCCTCGGCTTCGCCCTGAGCCTGCTTGTTGTTGTTGCCACAACCCCATCGGTCGTGGCGCAGATTGCCGATGTGCCGCTTCCAGCGCCGCTGACGGACAGTGTGTCGGACTATGCGCGCGTGCTGGACGCCACGGCCGAGGCGCGGATCGTGCGCCTGCTGGAGGAAACGCTGGCCGATACCGGTGTCGAAGTCAGGGTCGTGACCATGCCCGACATCGCTGTCTATGGTGGTGCGGGACTGCGGCTGGAAGCCTATGCCAAAGCCTTGCTGACAGCCTGGGATCTGGATGACCCGGACCGCACGGACAGCGTCCTGGTCCTGGTCGCGACCGGCCCGCGTGAGGCGCGCATTGCGCTTGGGGATGGTTATGAACCCGCCTACGAAGAGCGCGCCGCCAGGATCCTGTCCTCTGCCATCCTGCCCGACCTGCGCAAAGGCCAGGTCGCAGCCGCGATCGAGGCCGGGATATTCCTGATCCGGGATCGTCTGATCGTGCCATTCAAGTCCGGTCAACCGCCCGGCACGGACGACGGGTTCAATCCCGATCCGGACAACGCCCGCACGCTCCTAGGCTTTGCCGGGCTCGGTGGCATTGCCGGCCTGGGGATGTTTGTCTTCTTCCGCTCCCGTCGCATGCGCAAGACCTGCCCACAGTGCGGGTCCACGACGCTTGGCCGCAGTTATGAGGTGATCGAGCCTGCCACGAGCAGATCCTCCGGTACGGGGCTGGAGCACAGGCTTTGCACCAGTTGCGGGTTCACCGACCGACGGACCCATACGATCAGGCGGCCTGGACTCGGACTCCGCGGCCAAGACACGAATCGGGGCGGCACATCCGACAGCATGGAGACGGGAGCGTTGGCCGGTCCGGTGTCCGCAGCACGCAGGGGTGGGCGCCACGGCAGCGCGTTCTTTGGCGGCATAAAGGGTGCGAAGGACGGATGACACCGGCGATTCCCGCCCTGGTTTTCCTGATCTGCGGCGCGTCCAGCGTTCTTGCGCAAGGCCTGCAAGACCGGCTATTTCCCACCGATTCCGCCTGCTATTCCCGAAAATATTCTTCCGCACATCTGGCCAGCCATCCAGAGCAGCAAGTGACCAGCATGGCCCTTCGTCCCGAGACTCGCCCGGTCGGAGCGGACTTGGAGCTGTGGGTTTCGGTCACGCTGCGCACCTGGCCGGATGAGGTTCTGCTGGCGCTGGCCTATTGCACCCAAACCGCCCCAGACCGGCTTGACTGTGGCCTTGAAGGCGACGCTGGCGGATTTTCCATCTCTCGGGCCAAGGATCGGGCGGTACTGGTGTCGGTATCCGACCAGGGCATGGGGTTTGAAGGCCAAGCCGGTTTCGCCACGCTGGACCACAACCGGGGCGACGATCGCAGCTTT
>JAPLPF010000230.1 GCA_026400325.1 Rhodobacterales bacterium | reverse complement strand
GGCGGTAGAGGTCGTTCAGGTCGGACGTGGCGAAACGGCCGCCGTCAAGCGGGACGAGCGGGCGGAGTTCGGGCGGAATGACCGGGATGACGGTCATGATCATCCATTCGGGGCGGTTGCCGGATTCAAGGAAGCTTTCGACGATCTTCAGACGCTTGATGATCTTCTTCGGCTTGAGTTCCCCGGTCGCTTCCTTCAGCTCCTCGCGCAGTTGGTCGGCAGTCGCCTGCAGATCAATCGCCGCCAGCATTTCGCGGATCGCTTCCGCGCCGATGTTGGCGGTGAAGGCGTCAGCGCCATACTGGTCCTGCGCGTCGAGGAACTCTTCCTCGGTCATCAGCTGGCCATAGGTCAGGTCGGTCAGACCCGGTTCGATCACGACGTAGTTCTCGAAATACAGAATCCGCTCCAGATCCCGCAGCGTCATGTCGAGCATGAGGCCGATCCGGCTGGGCAGCGACTTCAGGAACCAGATGTGCGCAACGGGCGCGGCCAGTTCGATATGGCCCATCCGCTCGCGCCGCACCTTTTGCAGCGTGACTTCAACGCCGCATTTCTCGCAGACGACGCCGCGATACTTCATGCGCTTGTATTTGCCGCAAAGGCATTCGTAATCCTTGATCGGGCCAAAGATCCGTGCGCAGAACAGGCCGTCACGTTCCGGCTTGAAGGTCCGGTAGTTGATGGTTTCCGGCTTCTTGATCTCGCCAAAGGACCACGACAGGATCCGCTCTGGCGAGGCCAGGCTGATCTTGATTTCGTCGAAGGTCTTGACGGGCGCAACCGGGTTGAACGGGTTGGTCGAGAGTTCCTGGTTCATTTCATCTTCCTTGAAAGGGGGCGGGGGGCAAGCCGGGCTAAAGCCCGGCCTACAGGGGCCGTAGGGCGGGCTTCAGCCCGCCATCCGGTCACTCCTCCTCCGCATCCAGGAGTTCCATGTTGAGGCCGAGGCCCCGCACTTCCTTGACAAGAACGTTGAACGATTCCGGCACGCCGGCCTCGAAGTTGTCCTCGCCCTTGACGATCGACTCGTAGACCTTGGTCCGGCCTGCCACGTCGTCCGACTTCACCGTCAGCATTTCCTGCAGGGTGTAGGCGGCGCCGTAGGCTTCCAGGGCCCAGACCTCCATCTCGCCAAGACGCTGGCCACCGAACTGCGCCTTACCACCCAGCGGCTGCTGGGTGACAAGCGAGTACGGCCCGGTCGAACGGGCGTGCAGCTTGTCGTCGACAAGGTGGTGCAGCTTGAGCATGTACTTCACGCCCACCGTCACCTTGCGCTGGAACTGCTCACCCGAGCGGCCATCGAAGACCACCGACTGGCCCGAGGTGTCGAACCCCGCGCGGGTCAGTGCGTCGTTGACATCCGCCTCTTTCGCGCCGTCGAACACCGGGGTCGCGATCGGAACGCCCTTGGTCACGTTGCCCGCAAGCTCCAGAAACTCATCCTCGGAGCGGCCTGCGAAGGCCTCGTCATAAGTCTCGTCGCCGTAAGCGTGGCGGCCAGCCTCGCGCACCGGGGTCATGTCGCCAGACCGGCGATATTCCTTCAGTGCCTCGTCGATCTTGATCCCCAGGCCACGCGCGGCCCAGCCCATGTGGGTTTCCAGAATCTGACCGACGTTCATCCGGCTGGGCACGCCGAGCGGGTTCAGCACCAGATCGACCGCAGTCCCGTCAGCAAGGAACGGCATATCCTCGACCGGCACCACCTTGGAGATGACGCCCTTGTTGCCGTGACGTCCGGCCATCTTGTCGCCGGGTTGCAGCTTGCGCTTCACCGCGACGAAGACCTTGACCATCTTCATGACACCGGGGGGCAGATCGTCCCCACGGCGGACCTTTTCGACCTTGTCGTCGAAACGGTTGTCCAGCGCGCGCTTCTGGGCTTCGAACTGGTCATGCAGCGCCTCGACATCCTTGGCATCGCTTTCTTCGCCAAGCGCAAGCTGCCACCACTGGCCACGGCTGAGCGTGCCCAGAAGTTCCTCGTCGATGGTCGACCCGGCCTTGATGCCTTTCGGCCCCTTGACGGCGGATTTGCCGGTGATCAGCGATTTCAGGCGCGCATAGATGTTGCGCTCAAGGATCGCCAGCTCGTCGTCGCGGTCACGAGCAAGGCGTTCAACCTCTTCCCGCTCGATCTGCAGCGCGCGTTCGTCCTTGTCCACGCCATGCCGGTTGAAGACCCGCACTTCGACGATGGTTCCAAACGCCCCCGGCGGCAGCCGCAGGCTGGTGTCGCGCACGTCCGACGCCTTTTCCCCGAAGATGGCCCGGAGGAGTTTTTCTTCCGGCGTCATCGGGCTTTCGCCCTTCGGGGTGATCTTGCCGACCAGGATGTCGCCCGGCTGAACCTCGGCGCCGATATAGACGATCCCGGCTTCGTCAAGGTTGCGCAGGGCTTCCTCGCCGACGTTCGGGATGTCGCGGGTGATTTCCTCTGGCCCAAGCTTGGTGTCACGGGCGGCGACTTCGTATTCCTCGATGTGGATCGAGGTGAAGACGTCGTCCTTGAGGATCCGCTCCGAGATCAGGATCGAGTCTTCATAGTTGTAGCCATTCCACGGCATGAACGCGACAACGACGTTCCGGCCAAGGGCCAGCTCGCCCATGTCGGTGCAGGGGCCGTCGGCCACCACTTCGCCGCGCAGCACCGTATCGCCAACCTTCACCAGCGGACGCTGGTTGATGCAGGACGACTGGTTGCTGCGCTTGAACTTGCGCAGACGGTAGATGTCGACGCCCGGCTCACCCGGGTCCAGCATTTCCGTCGCACGAACAACGATCCGGGTCGCATCGACCTGATCGATAATGCCGGCCCGGCGGGCCATGATGGCGGCGCCAGAGTCACGCGCAACCACGGCCTCGATCCCCGTGCCCACAAACGGAGCATCCGATTGCAGCAGGGGCACCGCCTGACGCTGCATGTTCGACCCCATCAGGGCGCGGTTCGCGTCGTCATTCTCAAGGAACGGGATCAGCGAGGCCGCGACAGACACAAGCTGCTTCGGCGACACGTCGATCAGGTCCACCGCGTCCGGCGGGTTCAGCATGAATTCCCCGGCCTTCCGGCTGGAGATCAGCTCTTCGGTGAACCGGCCTTCCGCACTTTGCGCCGCGTTCGCCTGGGCGACGGTGTGGCGCATTTCTTCGGTCGCCGACATGTAGACGACCTCATCGGTCACCTTGCCGTCGATGACTTTGCGATAGGGCGTCTCGATGAAGCCGTACTTGTTCACGCGGGCGAAAGTGGCCAGCGAGTTGATCAGGCCGATGTTCTGACCTTCCGGCGTCTCGATCGGGCACATCCGGCCATAGTGGGTCGGGTGAACGTCGCGCACCTCAAAGCCTGCGCGTTCGCGGGTCAGACCGCCCGGCCCAAGGGCCGACAGGCGGCGCTTATGGGTGACCTCGGACAAGGGGTTGGTCTGGTCCATGAACTGCGACAGCTGCGAGGAGCCGAAGAATTCACGCACCGCAGCGGCAGCGGGTTTGGCATTGATCAGGTCTTGCGGCATGATCGTGTCAATCTCGACCGAGGACATACGTTCCTTGATCGCCCGTTCCATCCGCAGCAAGCCAACGCGGTACTGGTTTTCCATCAGTTCGCCGACCGAGCGTACGCGGCGGTTGCCGAGATGGTCGATGTCGTCCACCTCGCCCTTGCCGTCACGCAGTTCGACGAGCGCCCGCACGACGGCGACGATGTCGGCCTTGCGCAGCACGCGCACCGTATCCTCGGCGTCGAGGTCGAGGCGCATGTTCATCTTCACGCGGCCGACCGCGGACAGGTCGTAGCGCTCGCTGTCGAAGAACAGCGAGTGGAACATGGCCTCCGCGGTGTCGATCGTCGGCGGCTCGCCGGAGCGCATCACGCGGTAGATGTCGAAGAGCGCCTCTTCGCGGGACGAGTTCTTGTCCACCGCGAGCGTG
>JAPLPF010000074.1 GCA_026400325.1 Rhodobacterales bacterium | reverse complement strand
TGGGGCAGATCACTGCATCGTTGGGCGCTTCGTCCTGATCGCCAAGTTGCGTTCATTGGTTCCGGCAATGGCCTGAACTATTGCGTCGGATGCAATGTCATCGCCGGTCAGTTCCGCCACCATCTCGCTGTCGCGCATCACGACGATGCGGTTGGAATAGGCAACCACCTCGTCGATTTCGGAAGAGATGACGAACAGGGCCAGGCCCTCTTCGCGCAAGCGGTTGATTGTTCGTACGATCTCGGCATGGGCGCCAACGTCGATGCCGCGCGTGGGTTCGTCCAGGATCAGGAAGGTCGGGTCGATCGCCAACCAGCGGGCAAGAATGACTTTCTGCTGGTTGCCGCCAGACAGTAGCCGTACCGGCATGTCATGGCTGGCGGCACGGATGTCCAGCGCTTCGGCATAGCGGCCGGCCAGTTCGATCTGG
The DNA here is from genome assembly GCA_026400325.1 of Rhodobacterales bacterium. GTDB lineage: Bacteria > Pseudomonadota > Alphaproteobacteria > Rhodobacterales > Rhodobacteraceae > Tabrizicola. The sequence continues at coordinate 17,194 of JAPLPF010000074.1, read as the reverse complement.
TCCTCGCGGTTCAGCGCCTTGAACCAGCCAAGCTTGGCCTGCAGCGCGATGATGATGTTCTCGCGCACCGAAAGATCGCCAAAGATGCCGTCCTGCTTTCGGTCCTCGGGGCAGAAGCCAAAGCCGGCGGCAACTGCCTGTGCCGGATTGCGGATCGTCACGGGCTTGCCGTCGACATGGAAGGTACCGACCTCGGCCGCATCGACGCCGAACATCAGCCTTGCAACCTCGGTCCGGCCTGAACCCAGAAGTCCGGCCACGCCAACCACTTCGCCTTCGTGGACCGAGAGATCAAAGGGAGCCATGCCTTTGCGACCGATGTCCTGAAACCGCACGCGCACCGCGCCAAGCCTGCCCCCGGACAAGGTATGAGGGTGGTGCTCGAAAGCCACGTCCTTGCCCAGCATCATGCGGACGACATCGGTGGTGGTCAGTGTGTTCAGGGTCTGCGTTGCCACCTTTTTGCCGTTCCGTAGGATGGTGACGCGGTCGGCCAGATCAAACACCTGATCCAGGAAATGGGTGATGAAAATGATCGCCAGTCCCTTGGCCTTCAGGCTGCGGACCACCTCGAACAGGCGCTGCACCTCGTTGCGGTCAAGGCTGGCGGTGGGTTCGTCCAGAACCAGCACCTTGCCCGAAAGTTCGACCGCACGGGCAATCGCGACGATTTGCTGGACTGCAACCGAAAACTCGGAAAGCTCTGCCCGAACGTCGATATCAAGGCCATATCGTGACAGCAGTTCCCGCGCCGCCGCGTCGATCTTCTTGCGGTCCACCAGGCCAAAACGGGTGTATTGGCGACCAAGGAACAAGTTTTCGGCAACCGACCGGTTAGGAAGCAGGTTCACCTCCTGATAAACCGTGCCTATGCCATAGCCTTGGCCGTGCAAGGGATCGCGCAAGGTAATCGGCTGGCCATCCAGCAGCAAGACGCCTCCGTCCGGCTGATAGGCCCCGGTGAGAATCTTTATCAGCGTTGATTTTCCGGCACCGTTTTCGCCAAGCAAGGCATGCACTTCGCCGGGCAGGGCAGAAAAATCTACCGAATCCAGCGCCCGGTGCTGACCGAAAACCTTGACGATGCCTTGCGCCTCAAGCACGGGCGCTGTCTTGTTTTCCGACATGGCCAAGCCCCTCCCCGTCGTCATTGTGACTGTCCGCTTGTTCCGTGGATAAAGCAATTCCGCCGGGCAAGGGCGCGACCCCCCGCCCGGCGGCAGTCTCGGGGAGGAAACCTAGTATCCGAGACCTTTGCGGCGGTCATACTCACCCTGCGGATCGTCAGCGGGAGTATAAAGCTTCGATTCCGTGATGATGAACTTTTCAGGCACGGTGCCCGCGTTCAGGAAGGCATCCAGGGCGGCGAAGGCTGGGCCCGCCATGTTCGGCGTCAATTCGACCGTCGCGTTGGCCTCACCGGCGACCATCGCCGCGAAGATATCGGGAACCGCGTCGATCGAGACGACGAGGATGTCCGTGCCCGGCTTCAGGCCCGCATCCTTGATCGCCTGGATCGCGCCAACCGCCATGTCATCGTTGTGGGCGTAGACGGCGCAGATGTTCTTTCCACCGTCTTCGGCCTTGATGAAGCCTTCCATGACCTCCTTGCCCTTGGACCGGGTGAAGTCGCCGGTCTGGCTGCGGGTAATGACCAGGTTGGCCTTGCCAGCCAGCGCTTCCTCGAACCCCTGCTTGCGGTTGATCGCGGGGGAAGAGCCGACCGTGCCCTGCAGTTCAACGACGTTGCACTGCTTGTCGCCGACGGCGTTCACCAGCCATTCGCCAGCGACGCGGCCTTCCTTGACCTGGTCCGACGCGACCGAGGTCAGATACAGGTCTTCCGGTCCTTCGATGCCGCGGTCCAGAAGGACGACGGGGATCGACGCTTCCTTGGCTTCGGTCAGCACTTCTTCCCAGCCGGTCGCCACAACCGGAGCGACCAGGATCGCATCGACGCCCTGGGCAATGAAGCCGCGGATCGCCTTGATCTGGTTTTCCTGCTTCTGCTGTGCATCGGCAAACTTGAGGTCGATGCCCAACTCGGCGGCAACCGCCTTGGTTACGCTGGTCTCGGCAGCGCGCCAGCCGGATTCAGACCCGATCTGCGAAAAGCCGATGACCTTGCCTTGTAGCCCTTCGGCATAGGCTGCCGAAAGCAACAGACCGCTCAGTCCCGCGCCAAGCGCGAGAGTCTTGATAACCTTCATGATTTTCCTCCCAGTGGAAACCTTGGCCACTCTCCTCGGGTGGCTTTGGTCACGGTATCAAAAGTATTACTATATGCAAGAAATCCGTTCACGGAGTTGCGCGCTTCATCAAAAGTCCTTGCTGCAGGTGCAGCAAGGACCCGGTTGCGGCCGGACAAAGCAAGGCGTTTGTTCAAGACTTTTCCGCTGCGTTGCTGCATCGGTCGGGCTCCTGGTGAAAGAAATCAAGACGGACGGAAGTCAAAGCACATCCGGCGACAGAAGGTTACGCCCGGTTCCAGGAGCGCGGACGGGAAATGAACGTTGTTTGGCGAATCAGGGAAGCACTGCGTATTGATGGCAAAACCGCCTATGCGCGTGTGTCGGGCAAGGACACGACCCACCCCGAGAAAGGCCCGGCCAGCTTCTTCAAGCTGGACCCTGCGCAGATGACGGACCTGATCCGCCAGACCGGGTTGTCCTTATATCTTTTCCATTGCCCGGGGCTGCGTGGCAGGGGAGTGCCGATGATCCCAACGCAACCAGTCGAGGATCTGGCGCGGCATCACGCTTCAAACGCCGCCCAGGTCCCGGCAGAACTGGTCGGTCCTGCGTCTCGCCCGTTCGCGGAACGGCTCACGTACATGGTGCTCGGGTTGCGGACCGGTAACCCGAAGGCGGATCTCGTGGCGAAGGCAGAGGGTGGTGATGGACGGCGCCCACGCCCGTTGGCGAGGTTCGGAACAGTCGATATCGCGCTGCGCGTCAGCGATATCAAGCCAAGAGACGGCTGAGGCGCGTCACGGTCGCGCGGATCTGGGCCCGTGCGCGATCGCCTCGCCACGCGCTGGTGAATGGCCGCCTTCCCGGTTTTGCTGCGACTGCCATGCGGCACTGGCGTCAGGCCGCTTTCCGCCCTTGGCGGCCCTTTGTGTTCTTTCGTGCGAACAACAATCGGGTGTGCTTCTGACTGTCATGCAGTGGGCCGCCGTCGAAACTGCGCCTGGCCAGGCCAATCCACCTGGTCGACAAGAGGTCAGTTGTCAGTCTGCAACCTTGAACACCGGCACGAAAGACGCGGGCGCAAGGGATTCCGCCGTGCCGATCATGTCGATGTTCTCGAGTGTCAGCGTGACGATCATTGGCCCAGCATGGCGGATTGTCAGCTTGTCCTCGATGGCTCGCACCGCAAGCTCGATCGCAAGCCGGCCTTGAAGCACGGCAAAGTCGGTGGGCGCCGCCAGAATGCGCGAACGCTTGATGCCACGGTAGACGCCGTGGCTGACATAGGTTGACACGATTCCGATCTTGTCGGTCAGCCCCCGGGCGCGCAGAATCGAAACAGCGGCTTCTGCCATTGGCCCGCTGCCGACCAGATAGTCGATGTCGGGCACCGTATCGAGCACGTCTTCGACCAGAAGCACCTGTTGCTCCATCCCGGTGTCACCAAAACGGGTAGCGACGATCTCGGCCGAGCTTTCGGCCAGGGCCTCCTGGAAGCCGCGTTCGACAAACTGCACCCAGCCTGCGCCCTTCGGGCCAGGAAACCAGGCAAGACGGACCGGCGCGCTGCCTTTCGGGTGTCGCTTTGCAATTTCGCGGCCTGCGGCCACCCCCATCTCGCGCCACGAGACGCTGGATTTGGCCGTGACACCTGCGTCGTCCATGTCGTTCACGGCTGCGACGACAGGCATTTGCCGGGCAATTTCGATGACACTGGGGGTCAACCCGTCATAGGACACGGCCCCAAGGATAAGCGCATCCATGTCGCGTTTGCCGCACGCCTTGACCTGTTCGATCTGGCGGGCAAGGTTCGGGTAGCCCCCGGCCTCATAGAGATCGAAGGACACGCCCAGCCGCCTGGCTTCTTCGACCATTCCGTAATTGACGCTCAGCCAGTAGGCATCTTTCAGGTGCGGATAGATGACGCATAGGCGCCAGGGTTCTGCTGCGCGGTCAAGCGGTTGATAAACCAGCGCTTCGGTCGGGCTGTCATCATCGAAGGGCACCGTTGGAACCTGCAGATCCCAAGTTTCGGCCTGCGCGCTTGTGGTGCCAGGGGCAAGCAGTCCGGCAAGGAAAAGGTGCCGCAGAAATCGCATGTCTTTGCCCGCGTCCCCTGTATTCTTGCTCCAGACCAGAGGTAAGGTGCACGGAAGATGCCGCACAAGTCCAGCCTTTCGCGCGCAAGCCTGGGCCGCATGCTCTTGACGGCCTTTCTGGTCATTGCCGGACTTCCCGCCGTAACCGGCATGCTGGGCTGGTTCGAGTTGCAGAAGGTGGCACGCAACCAGACAACTGTCGTCATCGAGGCGATTCCGGCGATCTCGGAAGTGCGCGGCTTTATCGAGGAAAGCAGCCGCATCGTGGCTGTCGCGCCCGAACTGGCAGCCGTCACCACCGATGCCGCGCGCCGAGAGCGGGCGGATTATCTGTTCGCCCAGGTCGATGCGCTGACCGATCGGGTCGCACGCTATGCAGACACAGACAATCCAGCGCCCGCAGGCCTTGCGCAAGCCGAGGCCGATGTCCGCAGCAGCATCGAGCAGCTGGACCGGCTGGTCCAGAACCGGATCATCGCGACCGAAGCGCAATCGGCACGGTTGCAGGCGGGTCTTGGGGCCACAACCGAGCTTCTGGAAATTGCCGATACGCTGGTGGCCAATGCCCAGATGGGCACGGCCGCCGCGATTTCGAACCTCTATGATCTGGAGAGCACTGGCCCCGATACCGAAACGCGCCTCGACTCTCTCGACAAGCTGATCGAGGTCGATCTGTTCCAGCAAGGCCTGATGTCCGAGATGCGGTCGCATATCGGCGAGGTGGGGCTACTGCTCAACCGGATCGTGACGGTTCAAGACCGCGATGAGCTGGCACAGTTGCAGTCCGAGCTGGAGGCCCGGATCGACATCGTCAAACGCCGGATTCTGGCGGTGAAAGACCCGATCCGGGCCGAACGCGCTTTGGCCTTGTTGCAGATGATCCGGCCCAGTTCCGCCCCACCCCCGGATGCCGAAGACCTGTTCAACCTGACCAAGGGTATCCTTGACCTGAACCTGCTGATCGCCCTTGCGCAAGGCGAAGTCGCCACTGCGGCGGGGCGATTGGACAGCGAAGCGCAATCCCTGGCGGACCTGATCACCACGCGGGCGGTGCAGGCCGGGGATGGGGCCACCGCCGCCATTCGTGCCACCCAGCAACTTTACGCCTGGGGGTCGGTTGCGGCCCTGGTGCTGTCATTGGCTGTGGTCTGGTTCTATGTGCGCGGCAACATCACCCGTCGGCTGGAGGCGCTGTCGGGCACGATGGCCCGGCTGGCGCAGGGCGAAGAGGTGAAGCGCATTGTGCCGCAGGGCATCGACGAGATCGCCGAGATGGAAGCGGCGGTCGAAGTGTTCCGCCTGCAAGGCATCGAAAACCACGCGCTTTCCACCGAACGCGACGAAAACCTGGCCGAGTTGCAGCGCCACCGGCTGGAGTTGCAACTGCTGGTCGCAGAACAGACCAAACAGTTGCGCGGCGAAGTCAGCGCCCATGCCGAGGCGCGCAAGCGGGCCGAAGCCGCCGACCGCGCCAAGTCCGAATTCCTGGCTATGATGAGCCACGAGATCCGCACCCCGATGAACGGGGTGCTGGGCATGTTGCGCAGTCTGGGCCGCGACGGGCTGACCCTGCGCCAACAGCAGCAGCTGCGCGCAGCCCATGCCTCGGGCGAAGGTTTGATGACCATCCTTAACGACATTCTGGATTATTCCAAGATCGAGGCCGGGACAGCCACGCTGACTGAAGTCACCTTTTCGCCCGGCAACCTGATGCGCGACATTGCTGTTCTGATGGCGCCGAGTGCGCAGGAAAAGGGGCTGGCGATGCATCTGGACTTGGCCGCAGATCTGCCCGCCGCCATGATCGGCGACATGGGCAAGCTGCGCCAGATCCTGTTCAACCTGGTCTCCAACGCCGTAAAGTTCACCGAGCATGGCGAGGTGTTCCTGAAGGTTGAGGCCACCGGAACCGAAGCCAGCCCCGAGCTTACATTTACCGTCAAGGATACGGGCAAGGGAATTGCCGAAGACGCCCAGGGTCGGGTGTTTGAGGTCTTCGAGCAGGAGGATGCCCAGACTGCCCGGCAATATGGCGGCACTGGCCTTGGTCTTGCGATATGCAAGCGCTTCGTTGATGTAATGGGTGCCAGCCTCTCGGTGCAAAGCGCCACCGGTATGGGAACCACCTTCACCCTCGTTGCAGGGTTTTCTCTTGGCGATGCTTCGGCCCTGCTGGCCGACCCCCCGGTTGCTGCCGTTCCGCCGGCTGCCCACAGGCTGCAAGCTCTGGTGGTGGAAGACAATGATATCAATCAGATGGTCATCCAGACCTATCTGGAAGACATGGGCCATTCAGCACAGGTAGTGGCGACGGCGGAGGCCGCACTTATTGCTTTGAACGATGCCCGTTTCGATGTGATCCTGATGGACGTCAATCTGCCGGGCCGATCGGGAACCGCCGCGACCCGAACGATCCGGATGAGCGCGGACCAGCGGATTTCCGGGCTGCCGATCATCGGTATCTCGGCCCATGTGCAAGAGGCGGATATTCTGGAAAATCTTGCGGCAGGGATGTCGGCTGTGCTTGCCAAACCGCTATCGCCCGAGGCCTTGCAGGCTGCGCTGCGCGAGCATGTACCGCAAAGACATGTCATGTTCGAGCTTGCTCGTGACATCGGGGCGAGTCGCGCGGCGGCACTGGCGCGGCTTTTCCTCGACAGCCTGCCAAAGGGCCTTGCCGCCATTGAGGCTGCCGCAAGCTCTGCGGACCACGCCAGGCTGTCGCGTGCGGCCCATCATCTGAAAGGGGCCGTGGGCAACTTTGACCTGCCTGCCCTGGTGACCCGGCTTGACCAGATCGAGACGCTTGCCGAACAAAGCCCATCGGATGCCCTTGCCACCTGCCTGGATGAGTTGCCGGACGCGCTGGATCAGGCCCGGTCTGCAATCGATGCAGCGCTTGGCCAGCTGGATGCCAGCCTCAATCAAGCTGCGCAGTGAAAACATAGCCCTCACCATGCGAGGTAGTGAAGATGCGCGGGGCCTTGGGGTCATCGCCCAGCTTTGCCCGCAGTCTCTGAACCAGAACGTCAATGGTGCGCGTGTTGGTCCCGTCTTGACGGTGCGTGATGGCCGCGATCAGGCGGTCGCGGTCCATCACCGTGCCGGGATTGAAAGCGAAAACCCGCAGCAGTTCGTATTCGGCACGCGTCAGCGCGATCGGCTCTCCGGCGGCGTTGGTGACCTGGCGTGACCCGACATCGAAGGTGAACCCGTTGAAATGCAGCACCCGGCGTGTCAGGGCGCGCATCGCGGCGGTCCGGCGCAACAGGTTCTTCACCCGTGCCAACAGCTCGCGCCGGTTGAAGGGTTTACAGACATAGTCGTCGGCGCCCAATTCCAGGCCCACGATGCGGTCAACATCATCGGTTCGCCCCGACAACAGGATGATGCCGATCTCGGACCGGGCGCGCTGTTCTCGGGTGATTTCCAGCCCGTCCTTGCCCTGCAGGTTGATGTCGGCGATCAGCAGGTCCGCCGTGCCCAGAGACAGGATCTTTTCGGCTTTCTCGGCGCTGTCACATTCCGAAACCCGGTAGCCGAAGGATTCGAGGTACCCGGCCAACGCACTGCGCGTCACCGGCTCGTCTTCGACGATCACGATATGCGCGGGTCTTGCCGACATCTTCCCCCCAGCCCATCTGTTTCCTCTTGTTAACAATTTTTTACAATTAATGCGAGTCCGTTCACGGCGCAGGTCTGACGCATTCACAACTGATGCCTAGCGTCGATTCTCAGGGAGGAACTGAACTTTCCGGATAACGCAGCGCGCAAGCGCCATTCAACGACAGGGAACGCACCATGAAATCTGCCAGAACGATGCTAGCCAGCGCCGCCGCGCTGGCGTTGTTTGCGCCCGTTGCTTGGGCCGAGGATTCTTCCGACCCGATCATCATCCCGCTTCACAACTGGTCCAGCCAGATCGTGATGAGCCATGTCGTCGGCGACGTCCTGGCCTCGATGGGCAACAGCGTCGAGTATGTCACGACTGACAGCCAAGCCGTGTACGAATCCGTGCGGCTGGGCGATGTGTCGCTGGAGCTTGAGGTTTGGGAAGGCGCGTTCGGCGCGTCTTTTGATGCAGCCGTTGCCAAGGGTGGCATCCACGCGGCTGGCGCCCATACCGCTGTCACGCGGGAAGACTGGTGGTATCCGATGTGGACCAAAGAGGCTTGCCCCGGTCTGCCCGACTGGAAGGCGCTGAACGATTGTGCGGCCTTGTTCAAGACCCCGGAAACCGGTGACAAAGGTCGCTTCCTTGGCGGTCCGGTGGACTGGCTGAAGCATGACGCCGAGAAGGTCGATGCGCTGGGCATGAACTTTGTGGTTGTCAACGCAGGCTCTGCAGCCGCGATCTGGGCCGAGCTTGGGGCTGCGGAAAAGACCAAGACCCCCATCGTGGTGTTCAACTGGACCCCGAACTTTGCCGAAGCAGTCTGGCCCGGCGAATTTGTGGAGTTTCCGAAATGGGAGGCGGGCTGCAACACGGACCCTGCGGTTGGCCTTCATGCCGACAAGATCTACGATTGCGGCAACCCGGCCACCGGTTATCTGAAGATCGCTGCCTGGGACGGGATGAAGGACAAGTGGCCCGCAGCCTATGCGACCCTGTCCAAGGTCAGCCTGACCAATGCCCAGATTGCAGAAATGGCCAAACTGGTGGACATCGACGGGATGGAACCGGAAGATGCCGCCAAGGCGTGGATGGACGCCAATCCCGATGTCTGGAAGGCCTGGCTGGGCTGAGCCCTGCGGATCACGACCTTCGGCCCATCCGGCAGCTTGCCGGGTGGGCCAACGTTCTGAATGAACAGGGCCAACCGTGAGCGAAACCGTCATCTCCTGCCGCGGCGTCAGCAAGATCTTCGGCCCGGACCCGGTCGGCCATCTTGCCGCGCTGAAAGCGGACCCGCAGACCCCGACCACGGGATATGTGCAGGCGGTGCGCGACGTCGACCTTGATATCCGGCGTGGCGAGATGCTGGTGGTGATGGGGCTGTCCGGCTCGGGCAAGTCCACGCTGGTGCGCTGCCTTTCGCGTCTGATCGAGATCACCGGGGGCAGTGTTGCGATCGAAGGGCAGGATATCGCTACCCTCTCAGAGGCGGGGCTGATCGACCTTCGCCGTCGCAAAATGGGAATGGTCTTCCAAAGCTTTGGCCTTCTGCCGCACCGGACTGTGCTCGACAACGTGGCTTTTCCCCTTGAGATGCGCGGGCAGGATCGCAGCACCCGCTATGCCCGTGCGCGCGAAATGCTGGAATTGGTGGGCCTGAAGGCTTGCCGACGCGCAGGCCATGGCCGAGGCCGTGAAGTCCTACGCACCGGCGGCGTCCCTGCTCCGGCGCGGCGCCCCATCGACGGCGGTGTACCGGCACGACCCGGAGACGGGCCTGCGCCTGAAGGGCCTGCTGAACAAGACCATCATCTTCATCACCCACGATTTCGACGAGGCTTTGCGCCTGGCCGACCGAATCGCCATCATGAAGGACGGCCGGATCGAGCAATGCGACACGCCCGATCAGATCGTGCTGCACCCGGCCACCGACTATGTCGCCCGTTTCACCGCCGAGATCGACCGCGCCCGCGTGGTGCACATTGGCAGCCTCGTGCGTCCGCTCTCGCCACCCGGCGACGGGGAACCGGTTGCGGCCAACCGCACCATCCGCGATCTGGCCCGCCAACTGGTTTCAGATCCCCGCAACCATTTGCCGGTGGTCGATGCCTCGGGCGCGCTCATCGGTTCCGTCGTGCGGCAAGAGGCACTGGATGTTCTGCTGGGGGATCGGGCCTGATGGCGCCGTCAAGCCATGGCACCGGCATCGCAAAGCTGCTTCTGGCCTTGGCGCTAGGTCTGGCGTTTGGCAAATTCCTTCTGCCGGAGGGCCTGATCCGACCGCCAGACTGGCTGGTGCTGCCCTTTGCCGACTGGATCAACGCCGCCTTCTACTTCTTGCAGAACGACCTTGGCCTGATGACCCTGACGCGCGCGTTTTCCGACGTGGTGGAGTGGCTTCTGGATGTCACAGCGAACCTCCTCTACGGCAAGAGCCGCTGGCCCAACATCGGACCCATTCCCTGGATCGTCATTGCCATCACAGCCTTCATGGCAGGCTATGCGCTGAAAGGCTGGCGGCTTGCCGCGCTGGCGGGCGGTACCTTTGTCTGGATAGCCCTGATGGGCCAGTGGAAATGGGCGATGGAGACGCTCTCGGTGATCGTGGTGGCAACCCCGTTTTCAGTGATGCTGGGGTTGGGGATGGGGGTACTCGCCTGGCGGTCGCCGCGGTTCGAGAGAGTGTTGAACCCAATCCTGAACATCGCGCAATCGCTGCCGCATTTTGCCTATATGATCCCAGTTGTGGTGTTCATTGGGGTTGGACCCAAGGCCGGGGCCATCGTGACGATCATCTTTTCAGTTCCGCCGATGATCCGCATGACGTTACTGGGTTTGAAGAAAGTGCCCGAAGAGGTGATCGAGGCCGGCAAGATGGCAGGTTCGAGCCGCTGGCAGCTTCTGTCCCGGGTGCGCATCCCGACCGCGCGGTCCGAAATTCTGATCGGGGTAAATCAGGTCATCATGCAATGTCTGGCGATGGTCGTGCTTGCCAGCTTCATCGGCATGCCGGGGTTGGGACAAAAGCTGTTGCAGCTGCTGCAGGCGCTGAAAATCGGCCTTTCGGTGGAAATCGGCGTGACCATCGTGCTTCTGGCCGTCACCCTGGATCGGCTGTCCAAAGCCTGGGCCCTGCGCCTGCCCGAACATGGCGAGCCAAGCGCCCGATGGCTTCACCGCAACCGTCTGCTGGTGATCTGGCTTGCGCTTTGTGCTGCGGGTTTCGTGCTGGCGCATTTCGTGCCGTATCTTCATGAGGTAGAGCGCAAGCAGGCGCTGTCGGTCGCCGGGCCGATCGATGCGGCGATGGATCAGGTCATCCGGCTGATCGCGCCAGTGACTGCCTGGCTGCGCTGGTTCCTGATAACGTGGGTACTGATCCCGATGCGCGACGCGTATCTGTGGCTTCCGTTCACCGCAGTTCTTGCGCTGCTGGCGGCCGTCGGCTGGGCTATGGGGGGGCTGCGCTCGGCCCTCGTTTGTGTCGTCTACTTCGGGCTGATCGCCCTTTCGGGCTGGTGGGACCGCGCGATGATCACCGTCTACATGGTCAGCATCTCGGTCGTCATCGCGGCGGTATTCGGCCTGCCTCTTGGCATCTGGGCCGCGCGCATACCGGCCCGTGCCGCACGGATACTGCTGATCTGCGACACCGCCCAAACTTTCCCAAGCTTCATCTACCTGATCCCCGTCATCATGCTTTTTGGCGTCAACGATGTGGCCGTGGTCGCGGCCGTTGTCGTTTTTGCCGCTGTTCCGATTGTGCGCTACACGATCGAGGGCCTGTGCAACGTGCCCCCCGAACTGATCGAAGCCGCCGAGATGAGCGGCGCGACCAGGCAGCAGACCCTTTGGCACGTGCGCCTGCCGATGGCGCTGCCCACCATGCTGGTCGGTGCGAACCAATCGGTCATGTTTTCACTGTTCATGGTAATCATCGCAGCCTTCATCGGCACGCAAGACCTTGGCCAGGAAATGCAGCGCGCGCTGTCATCAACCGATGTCGGAAAAGGCTTGGTCCTCGGCTTTGCGGTGGCCTTCATGGGGCTGATGACCGATCATCTCATAACGCGCTGGTCCGAAGACCGCAAACGCGCTTTAGGGGTGTGATTGGGCGCGTTTGAGTGTTCCAGCAACGCATTCATGGCCGATCCGGGGCACTGGACCGGGCCCTCCCTCTGACAGAGACGCCCTAATCAGCGGACACTGCTACTGCACTCTCCACAGCGGGGATTATGGTGCCTCTGCACAGAATTCGGCAGGCTGGCATCGAACGACCGCTCTCCGCCCTTTGCGTCCGAGCAGAGCGCCTGCACGTGATCGGCTCGGTGTGCCGGTCATTCGATGGCCCAATGGACCCGCGCTTTCTTGTGCGGCACATGCTCCGGGCACCCTTCTCTATCCGCAAGCCGGTACCCGATGACGCGTGACCGCATGTTCGCTGATCACCTAGACGTCCATCGCACCCTCTGGCCGCGCATCCTTTTCAATGGCAGCGCGGCCTTGTTCGGCCGCACCGCAATTGTCGACAGGCCGGGGAGGGTGCCTGTCCGTCAAAACTGACCATCGCGAAGGCGGTTGGCCAAAACATCGCGATGAGGGGGTCGGCCGTTGGCGGCGTCCGGTATTGGCTTGGTTCTTCTGGGTTTTCACTGATGTTGAAACGCGCTCGGCCCGCCGCCCAGCGCGTTTGCAACCGTGGTACCGCTGGCCTTGTCGGTCCTGGGCGACATTGCCCAAGGCCGCGAGTTGCCCCGTTCTTTTCAACAACCGGCTCCAACGCGTCGCGGAAGCAGATGTGGCGCACTGGATCGGACTGCGGATGCATCCACGGGTCGGTACGTTCGATGCGAGGCGCAGCTTGTCGCGCCGCGCCCTCCGGGCTAGCTCCGATGCAGGCAGTACAGGAGCAGCATCGTGAAGTGTTCGGGCAGCCTTGTGATCGGTGTGCTGGCGCTGGCGATCATCGCGCTGTCGGTTTTCATGCTGGAGCGGGGGCGGGCGGGGCTGGTGATCACCGATCTGGCGGTGGGGACAACGCCTGCGACGCTGTATCAGCGGCCGGGGTCGGAAGGGCCGCTGGTGGTGGTGGCCCATGGTTTTGCCGGATCACGGCAGTTGATGCAGGCCTATTCCCTGACGCTGGCGCAGTCGGGGTATTCGGTTCTGGCGTTCGACTTTGAAGGGCATGGCCGCAATCCGGTGCCGATGTCGGGGAATGTGGACGCAATCGAAGGCACCACGCAGCGGCTGGTGGATGAAACTTTGCGGGTTCTGGCCGCAGGGCGGGCCCTGCCTGAGGTTGGGCCGGGGGTGGCGCTTTTGGGGCATTCGATGGCGACGGACATCATCGCAAGGGCGGCGATTGCCGATGGTGCGGTGGATTCCGTGGTCGGCATCTCGATGTTTTCACAGGCGGTGACGGCAGAGCAGCCCGCGCGGCTTCTGGTAATCTCCGGCCAGTGGGAGGGGATGTTGCGGGCGGCGGCGCTGACGATGGCGCGGCTGGTCGATCCTGTGGCGGTCGAGGGGGCAACGGTGACGGCCGGGGATGTGACGCGCCGCGTGGTGGTAGCGCCCGGCGTTGAACATGTCGGGGTCCTCTACAGCGCCACCGGCCTGCGTGAGGCGCGCGGCTGGCTTGACGCGACCTTCGGGCGGGAAAGTGCGGGGCCGGTGGTGACGCCCGGGCTGTGGATCTTGTTGCTGCTGGCGGGGATCGTTGTGCTGTTCCGGCCTTTGGCGGGGTTGTTGCCGGTGGGTCCGGCACGCCCGGTCGTCCCGGTGCGGCGGTTCTGGGCGGCGGTTGTGGTGCCCGCGGTGGCGGTGCCTTTGGTCGCGGTGCTGGTCTATCGGCCGTTTCTGCCGGTGCTGGTGGCGGATTACCTGATGATCCATCTGGCGCTCTATGGTGTCGCACAACTGGCGATCCTGCGGGTCTGGCCGTTGCCACGGGTGGTCTGGGTCGCGGCGCTGGCGCTGGTGGTCTGGGGGCTGGCGCTGTTCGGCCTTGCCATCGACCGCTATGCGGCGTCCTTCGTGCCAACGGTGCAGCGGTTGGGGATCATTGCGGCGCTGACGGTGGGATGCGTGCCGTTCATGCTGGCCGATAGCCTGGTGGCGGTCGACGGCTGGCGGCGGCTGGTAGCTCGGCTGATGTTCCTGGCGTCGCTGGCCGCGGCGGCATTCATGGACTTGGAGCGGCTGCTGTTCGTGCTGATCATCCTGCCGGTGATCGGTCTCTTCTTTCTGATCCTCGGGCCGCTTGGCCGCTGGGTGGCGCGCATCAGTGGAGCCGGGGCAGCGGGGCTGGGTCTGGGGGTCATCCTTGCCTGGGCACTTGGGGTAAGCTTCCCGCTTTTTGTCGCGGGCTAAGGGAGAGCTACCACCGGAAGGCAAACCGGTGCCGGGTCTTGCGCCAAGCTGTTCGCGGCGATCAAAGACTGGTGGCGCAACCCTGCGCCCGGCGTTTGGAAGCAGTTTCTGGCGCGCAACGTGATCCAGCGTGGAGCTATTTGCCGTGCAAACAGCAAAGCCGCTGTTCCATGCGGCATTCCGCCCTATTCTTCTTTTCGAACGGAGGGTGCGACTTCATGCTCGACACGAACAATCCGTCCATCGGACGTTTCGACAAGTCCTTTCTGGTGCACATGATCAGGGATTTCTTCCTTGTTCTGCTGGCCGTAAGCGCGCTCGAATTCGCTCTCAAGGCAGCATTTGTCTACTACAACTACAGCGTCAACGGGGTGTCCCAGGCGCAGGTGGTCGCGGATGATCTGGCCGAAAATGTCCGCTCGATCATGCGCAACGAAGGCGGGCCGGTCGCCGCGCGCACCATCTACCCGATCCTTGAAAGGAACTGGACCGATCTGGGCTATGCGGTGGCCATCGTCCCCTCGGATGTCACCATCCGGTCAATCGAAAGCCTCTTCGACTTTGTGCCTGCCGGGATCCCCGAAGCATGGCCTGAGGGCAGGTACAAGGAGGCGTCGGTCCAGATCACTGCCGAAGCCTTCTGTCTGCAATGTCATGTCGAAGCGAAGGTTGGAGACGTGCTGGGCACTGTCACTGTGCACAACTATCTTTCGCGCGATTTCGCGATCTGGTTCAAGGAGGTGCAGCTTGCCGCATGTCTTGCGGTCGGCAAGATCGTCTTGCATTCGTTCCTGCTGTTCCTGATCCTGCGCGCCCGGATGGAGCCGCTGTTGCGGCTTCGGGCTGTGGTCAGCAGTCTCTCAAAGGCCTATGGCGCGCTGGATCAGCGGGCCGAGATCAGGACCGAAGATGAATTCGGCGTCCTTGCGCGCGACCTGAACATCTTTCTCGATCGCATCAACCGCCTGATCGCAGAGCTCAATCAAGTGCTTCAGCGCGTCGTTGCGGTGAATGACGACATCGTCACCGTTCAGGGCGATCTGCGCGGCCAGATTGACAGTGTGGTGACCGGTGTCAGGCGGCTTGAACGCGATGCCATGCTGGCCGCCAAGCGCGAGCCGCGCCTGTCGAACGATTGGTTCACGGCGATCCGCGCATCGGTGCAGGCGCTGGATGACAGGTTGGTGCAGGCAGGCGACACCCCGCAGGCTGAAGAGTTGCTGGAAGCGCTGCGTGCCGTGGTCCTCGACGCTGAAACGCAGCTGGCGACATCGGAAAAGGTGTTCGAGCGTCTTGCCGCGATCGGGGACGACACCGAAAACCTGAAAGGTTCGATGTCCGAGATGACCCGGCTGGAAGAACGGATGAAAACGATCATCGAAACGGGCAGCACCCTCGTGCGCCGCCTGCAGCCAGAGGTCAGCTAGAACGACAAGCGCAGAAAGCAGAGCCGCGTTCTTGTGATTCAGTAGAACCCCACCTCTCGGACATCGATCCGGGCATCGTGGTCACGGCCGTAGGCGACGATGGCCACCGAGGTCAGGCTGCCCGGGGCGGGCACGCTTCGCAAAAGTCCGCCGGAGGCTTCGAAGGAGTCAAGCGAGAGGCGCACTTCGCTCCAGCTTTCCGTGACGTCGAACCCGGCCTGATAGTATTGCCAGGGCAACAGCGTCCCACCGGTGCGCAGATGCACGAAATAGCGCTCGTCGTTGCCGCGCACGATCAGCCGCACGCCAGTCGTGCCTTCGGGCGGCGGGTTGGCCAGGTCCAGCCGCATCTGGATGAACCCGCCCCGGTTGGCCGTGCTGACCTTGCCGGTCATGCGCGCAAAGGGCTGTCCGTCTTCCTGTGCAAAGACGACACCTCCGGTGGAGACGCCGCCCATCACCTGATCGGTGAAGAACCGCCAGCGGGTTTCCGGCTGCATGGTGAAATCCTCGATCAACGCTTCCCCGTTCAGGGGCGCTTCGGCCAAGACAGGCAGCAAAGCCCCGCACAGCAGGATCGCCGCAAAGGCAAACGGAAGCAGACCGCGTATCACCATCTGCATACCCTCAGTCTTTTTCACGTTCCGCATGTTACCAGTGCTGCGTGCCCGGCGCACCCTTGATCTGTCCCTCCAGATTGGGCGTGACCCAGCCGCCGTAGAAATTGCCCGGCTGCGGGATGACGCGCATATCGCCGACCCAGGCCTCATCCATCAGGGCGGCATAGAAGGCGACCTGGCCGGCAAGGGCCGCGAAGCGCGCGGTGGGTTGGTCGTAGGCCCAGGCCGCTCGACGCGCGGTTGCAGACCCTGACAGCACGTCGAAATAGCGCGCAACGCCCTTCCATTCGCAAAAGCTGTTGCCGGGCGCCGGGCGCAGGGTGGCGTGGACATCCTCGGGCGGCAGGTAATAGGTCGGCGCATGGTGGGTTTCCAACACCCGCAGGGCACGGCGGGTGTCGGCGACAAGCACACCGCCAAACCGGATGATGATGCGCTGCGGCACCGGCTCCAGCGCCGGGGGGCGCGGGTAGGACTGGACGTTCTCGCGCCGCAGATCGGTCATGCAAGGGCCTCGCTGACCGGTTTGCGCGCAACGCCCATGTACAGGATCGCCGTCAGGGGCAGCGGGCCGAAGGTCAGATCAAACCGGCGGTTGATCCCGCGCGGGCCAAGGCCGGTGACCGCACCCGGCACCAGCCCCGCACCTTGCATCGCCCGGCGCAGTTCGGCGGGTTTTATGAACATGGCGGGGTCATGAGTGCCGCGCGGCAACAGGTGCATCAGGTCTTCGGCAATGGTGATCGTGGCAAGCCGGGCAAGGGGATTGCGGTTGATCGTATCGAAGAGGAACAGGCCCCCGGGACGCAGGGTGCGGGCGACCTCGGACAGAACCTTGTGCAGGTCGGCCACATGTTCCAGCACA
>JAPLPF010000171.1 GCA_026400325.1 Rhodobacterales bacterium | reverse complement strand
GTTCCCGCGCGCGGGCGCCGGTGGCAAGGATGATCGACTTTGCGGTCAACTCTTCGGTGCCCTTGTCGGTCTTGACGCTGACCGTTCCCTTTGCGGGGATCGTCGCCGCGCCCATGAAGACGGTGACCTTGTTCTTCTTCATCAGAGGACCAATGCCGCCCGACAGCTGCTTTGCCACCCCGCGTGAACGTGCGACAACAGCGGGAAGATCATAGGTGATCCCCGTGGCCCCCAAACCGAACTCCTTGGCGCGGTGCATCAGGTGGAACACCTCGGCGCTGCGCAGCATGGCCTTGGTCGGGATGCAGCCCCAGTTCAGGCAGATGCCACCCAGATTTTCCCGTTCGACGATGGCGACCCTCAGGCCAAGCTGGCTGGCACGGATGGCCGCGACATAGCCCCCCGGTCCGGCACCGATCACGATCACGTCGAAGCTCTGGCTGGCCATCTGTCCCCTCCCAGGAAAAGTAGTTTGCCCTTAAACTATTCCGAAACCCCAAGCAACAAAGGCGGCGCCTTGGGCCTATGCTTGCGGTGCATGGCTTTTCAACCGGTCAACCACTGCCATGTAGCCGCCTGAGTCCAGATAGGCCTGTTCTTCCGCTGTGCTGGTCCGCCCCAGCGCCTGATTGCGGGTCGGAAAACGACCGTAGCGGCGGATGATTTCCTGGTGCGCGCGGGCATGCAGCGCCATGTCCGGGTCGGATGTCAGGCGTTCGGTCAGCAGCCGCACGGCCTGGACCTGATCCGCCGGATCTTCGGAATGTTCAAAGGGCATGTAGAAGAACTGCCGTTCTGGTTCCGGTGCGGCAAGGTCCCAGCCCTTGGCAAGGGCCGTCCTGGCGGCGGCCAGCGCCAACGGGTCTGTCGCAAAGGCCAGCGCGGTCCCCCGGTGAATGTTGCGCGGGATCTGGTCGGTGACGATCAGGTAGGCCAGCGTGCCGACCGTGCCGTCGACCCAATGCTCAAGCCCGCCATCCTGCGCAGCCTGCCACAGGTCGGCAAAGCGTTCGCGGCATCGGGCGTCGACCACCTCGCCCCCGGCATACCAGCCGTCCGGGCCGATCTCGTGCAGCCAGAACTCCAGAACATCGACGGGGTCGGACATCGGCACCTCCCTGAATGGTCAAAGCCTTGCAGGGAAACGTCGCCGCCGCAACCTTTGATCTCAGGACTTCGCCGCCTTGTCGAGGACCGCGCCCACCGCCAGTGGCGACGCGCCCTGTGTCACGCCACGGAAGGCCCCGGTGACAGCCGGAGCAGCGCGCCGTGACATCCGGTAAAGCGCATAAGCAGCAAGTCCCACATACAGGATCCCGATGAAAAGGAAGAAACCGTGCGGCCCGACAGTCTCCATCATCCAGCCGGTGATCAGCGGACCGAAGATCGCACCGAAGCCGTTCAGGAAGATCAGCCCGGCGCTGGCGGCGGCCATCTGTTCGCGCGGCAGGAAGTCGTTGGTGTAGGCGATCAGCAGGGCGTAGACCGGGTTGGTGATCCCGCCCAGAAGCACGGCCACCACGATCAGCGCAACGAAGGGCAACGCAAGGAACGTCGCGAACAGCATCACCACGGCTGCCACCGCCGAAAGCCCCATGATCAGCATCCGCCGGTCCATCCGGTCAGACAAAAAGCCGATCGGGTATTGCAGGACGAGGCCACCGACATACAACGCGCCGACGAAGATCGAGATCTCGCGGACGTCCAGCCCCGCCTGCGCGCCCCAGACCGAGGCCATGCCGAACATGGCGGAAAAGACCCCGCCCGTCAGCAGCATACCCGCGCAGCCCAGCGGCGAAATGCGGAAAAGCTCGGCAAAGCCAAGCCTGCGGGTGCTGTCGAAGGCAGGGGCGGGTGTCGGGGCCAAAAGGATCGGCATGAACGCCAGCGAGACCAGCACCGAGGGCACGATGAAAAGCGCAAATCCGGTCGGATCGGGGATGTTCAGAAGCACCTGGCTTGCGATGATTCCCAGCATCTGGACGATCATGTAGGCCGACAGCGCCTGTCCCCGCGTCTCGTTCGATGCGGTGTTGTTGATCCAGCTTTCCGCCGTGATGTAGATGCCGGAAAAGCAGAACCCCGCCAGCACCCGAAGGGCTGACCAGACGATCCAGTCGGGAAAGACCGGATAGATCACCAGAATGGCCGAGATGAGTGAGCCCAAGGCGGCAAAGACCCGGACATCACCGACCTGGCGGATCATCTTCGGCGCGGCCCATGAGCCGAACAGGAAGCCGACGAAATAGGCCGACATGACATAGGACAACTGATAGGTCGTGAATCCTTCGACATTCCCGCGGATGCCCAGAAGCGTGCCCTGGATGCCGTTGCCGACCATCAGCAGCATGACGCCCATCAAGAGCGGCCAGGAATGGGTCAGGACTTTCAGCATGTGCAGCCTTTTTCAGGTCAGAGCGGCAGATTGAAGCGCGGGGCAAGCCAGAGTAGCAGGAAGTAGAGCACGACCGTCACGCCACAGCCGATGGCCAGCGACAGCCAGAAGCCGTTTCCCGACCGCAAGAGCCATGGCACCAGAAGGAACATCGGCAGCGAGGGCAGAACATACCAGAAGGTCGCCTCGGCATGCGCGGCCAGTCGCCCGGTATCGCCGGTGTCGCGCCAGAGCCAGATCATCCCGAGGATCGACACCAGCGGCAGCGAGGCGACCAGTGCTGCAAAGCCCGGGCTGCGTCGGGCAATCTCGGAAATCGCGGCGATCAGCAGGCCCGACAGGATCGCCTTGACGGCAAAGTGGCTCATTGCGCACCACCCGGGATCAGAAGCGAGCTGTCGCCATAGGAAAAGAAGCGATAGCCCTTTGCGATGGCATGATCGTAGATCGCGCGAATGCGGGTCTCGCCCATCAGCGCTGATACCAGCATCATCAACGTCGATTTCGGCAGGTGAAAGTTCGTCATCAGGGCGTCGGCGATCCGAAACCGATAGCCGGGGTAAATGAAGATGTCGGTCTCGCCTTCCCATGGGTGAAGGACACCCTCTGCATCCGCAGCACTCTCGATCAGCCGCAGGGCGGTGGTTCCGACAGGGATGATGCGTCCCCCTGCCCGTCTGGTCGCGTTGATCTCGGCCGCCGCTGCAGCAGTCACCCGGCCCCACTCGGCGTGCATCCTGTGGGTGGTCACATCCTGAACCTTGACCGGCAGAAAGGTGCCCGCACCGACGTGAAGCGTGACTTCGGTAAAGTCGACCCCCTTGGCCGCAAGCGTTTGCAGCAGCGGCGCGTCGAAATGCAGGGATGCGGTGGGTGCGGCAACGGCCCCGGCATGGCGGGCAAAGACGGTCTGGTAATCGGTACGGTCCTGGTCATCAGCCGCCCGCTTTGCCGCAATGTAGGGCGGCAGCGGCATCACCCCGGCCTCGGCCAGGGCGGCGTCGAAATCGTCGCCCGACAGGTCGAAGGCCAGCGTCAGATCGGTCGCGGACTTTGCGGCGACGGTTGCCGACAACCGGTCGGAAAAGCGGATGCTTTCGCCGACGTTCACCTTGCGCAGGGGCTTGGCCAGCGCCCGCCAGCCCGAAGGTTGCGGCTCCAGCAGGGTAATTTCCACCTTTGCCACCGCCTCGCCCCGTCTGCGCGTGCCGAAAAGCCGCGCGGGCAGCACCTTGGTGTTGTTCAGGATCAGCCGGTCGCCGGGGCGGAAGATGTCAACCAGATCATAGACATGCCGATCCGCGATTTGCCCCCCTTCGGCAAGCAGCAGCCGGGCATGGGTGCGCGGCTTTGCCGGTCTTGTGGCAACAAGATCCTCTGGCAGGTCAAAGTCGAAATCGTCCAGTTTCATCCGCCGGTGTCCTTGGTGGCGTCCCTCAGGTTCGGCGGACCCGAGCGGAATATCTCGCGGAACATCCCCGGCGTGAAGACCGAAAGCGGGTTGAACGAAACCTGCGGCGCATCTGCCGAGCCGGTCAGCTGGTAGTTGAAGCCGAACAGCCCCTCGCCCCGGCGCGAGAAGATCTGTCCGATGGCATTCACCAGATAGATCGGCGAGATCACGCCCTGCAAGTCCAGCTTTCCGCCCGCAGTCTGGTAAAGCCCGGCAAACGATATCCCAAGCGAGGCCCCGACCGCAGACCCTTGCGTGATTTCCACGGCGTCCGGAGTCAGGATGAAGCTTACCTCGCCGTTGTTGAAGGCCAGCCCCTCACCGGCCATCTGCTCCAGCAGGCCGACAACCGATATCGCCGACAAGAGGCTCGCCAGCGCCGGGGCG
The DNA here is from genome assembly GCA_026400325.1 of Rhodobacterales bacterium. Lineage (GTDB taxonomy): Bacteria > Pseudomonadota > Alphaproteobacteria > Rhodobacterales > Rhodobacteraceae > Tabrizicola. The sequence continues at coordinate 20,779 of JAPLPF010000171.1, read as the reverse complement.
TCCTGCACGCGCAACCGGGTGAATGTCGCGCGGCCGTCATAGTGCCCGTCCGGCCCCCGGGGCAACAAGGTCAGGTCAAGGCTGCCACCGCGCCCCTTGTCGAAGATCCCGGCCGATGCCATGACCGCCCCGGCATCTTTCGACGTGATCCGGATGGCGCTGCCCCCCGCCTTGAACGGAGCAACTCCCCCCGCGATGGCCCCGCCGCCGTTGACCAATGCGGTGAACTGTCCGTTCAGACCGTTGCTGGTGTCGAAGTCTCCCCTGAAATCGGTCAAGGCAATCCCGGGCGAGACGATCAGCCGGTCCAGCGCAAGGTCTATTGGTCCCCCGTCGCCATCCCCGGTTCCGGTGTCCGGCATGGCACGCAAGTCGAGTTGACCGCCGGTCACCGCCACCAAAGGTCGGCCGTTCTTCCCGGTTCCGGTCAGCGTCACCGGGGCGTTCAGCCAGTCACCCGCCCGGACCGACGTGAAACGCGCCTCGTCCAGACCTCCGCCCTCGCGGGTGGTGATCTCGCCTTCGGCATCAAGGCCGGGCGCCGAAAGAACCAGGCGCTCGATCACCGTGCTGCGCGAAAGCCGTGCCTCAAGATCAAGCGCGCCCTTTGTCGCGGCAGGTTTTTTCCAACCCAGGGCGTCAAGGCGCAGGGCAAGCCCCTTGAGGTTCGATGTCAGCGTCAGTTGTGGCGATCGACCATTGACCAGCGCGATGTCGATTGCGGCCGGACCCTCGCCCGCCACCATGCCCTCGGGCAGGTTCACCCCAAGGTCACGCAGGGCCGCATCCGACAGCATCACCGTGCCATTGACCCGGGCGCGGCCCTTCTGTTCGGGGCCAAAGCCCTGCAGATAGGTCAGATCGACCGGCAAGAGGTCCAGCATCCCCTTGCCCGACAGGGTCAGCCCGTCGGGATCGACCGCGACCGCAACCTCGGGCGCGGTCAGGATATGCCCCGGCACTAGCGCAGGCGAAGTGAAGTCCACGATCCGCCCGGCCACGACATAGGTGACATCCTCCAGCATGATCTTCGGTTGCAGGGGCATCAGCAGCGTCGCGGTCAGTTCGGCCCGGCCGTCGCCAAGGTTCACCGGCTGCCCGGCCTTGGAGAAAAAGCTGAACGGCTCCTGATCCAGCAGCGACAGGGTGGCGGTCAGGCTGGACGAGGTCACAAGCGAGATCTTTGCCGTCGCCGGGTGCTGCGTGACGTCGATCACCTGAAAGACCGATCCGTCCGCTTCGATCCGGCCCCCTTCGGGCGGAATGATGTGGCCCCGTTCAAGCTTGACGGTATAGGTCTTGTTTTCCAGCGTCGCATGGCCCCGCGCGCCAAGCACCGGCGGCAAGGTGCGCACGAAGCGAACTTCGGCTTCGGCGAACTCATAGCCCAGACTGAGCCTCGGCGTCATGCCGGGGGTCAGGCGCAAGGCGGCCCGAACGTCGGCAAGGTCGGCCTGACCGACGTTGTCGGCAAACCATTTCCGCGTCTTCGGCACGACCGAAACCGGCCACAGCTTCAAAAGGCCGGGGGCGTCGATCCGGTCAAGGCTGACATCCAGCCCACCGGACCAGCCACCGTCCGCCGCAACGACATCGCCCGACAGCAAGAGACGGTCCCCCGTCGCATCGACCAGCGCCAGTTGCCCGATCTCCAGCCGCAGGGGCGCAAGGCTAAGCCGCAGGTCCAGAGCCCCTTGCGAAAATGCGACCGGTTCCTCGAACAGACCCTCAGGGTCGACGACCACTTCGCTGAATGCGATCTGGGCAAGAAGTTGCGCGGGCATTTCGCCTGGCTCCAATGGCGCGCCATTTGCCGCCACAAGGTCGCCGTGCCCATTTGCCCGCAGGCGAAGCGAAGGGCTTTCGACCGAAAGTTCGGTCAATGACAGCCGCGCGGTCACGGGATCATAGTCCAGCGAAAGGGCGGCGCGGTCGAAAGCGATGGCGCGAGCGCCGGTGCCGGGGGCAATGCTTCCCGCGGCCAGAGACAATTCGGCCTCGAACCCCTCGACCGCGCCGCCATCTGAAATCGTTGCCGTGACCCTGCCCGAGATCGGCGCACTGACCGCCCCAAGAAAGGCCAGCGGCGGGGCAGCCGCTGCAAGGTCGGCCGAGGCCATGTTGTCCAGCGTCGCCGACAGTCGTGCCGCACCGTCGGCCTTTTCGGTGACAAGGATCAGCGTCGCCTGGGCGGGAGTATCTGCGCCAATCAGCGTGACGCCCAGTTCCGCCGCAATCTGGTCAGGCCGATTCTCGATCGACAACCGCCCGTCGCCCAGGTCCCAGGATCGCCCGACCCGATCATCGGTCAGCGTCAGGGTCAGGCCATCTGCCTCGATCGTGCGAAGCGACTGCAGGGCTGGTGCCGCGAAAAGTGCCACGGTCGCATCAAGGACCTCGCCCAGCGACCTTGGACCGGGGCCGGAGGTGCCGAACTCGAGGTCAAGCCGGCCATCGGCATCCCGGCGCACCGACAGTCTTGCCCCCACAAGGCGAACCGACGTGGGGCGCGCTGATCCGGACAAAAACGACTTGGGGTCAAAGCTGACCAGTGCCTCGGGAAGCGAAAGCAGCGACCGCCCCTGTGCGTCCAGAAGCCGGATGTCGCCCAGACGGAAACGGGGCAGAAAATCCTCGTCCACCGCAAGTTCGACCGACCCAAGCGACACGGCGGTTCCCGGCGGCAGCCGCGCGCCGACAAGACCATTGTTCAGCCGCGTCTCGATTTCGGCAACGGCTGCGGTGGGCAGGCGAAAGGATTTTCCGCCATAGGCCAGCGTGAGATAGGCAAGGCCCAAGGCCAGGGCAACCAGAGTCAGCACAACCGTCAGGCTGAATCGCACCGGTCTTGGTCGGCGATTTCGTCGCGGGGGCACTTTGGTGGACGCAAGGGACGCAGGGGCAGTCAGGGGGGATGCGCCCTGCTCCACGGTCTCGCCCGCCGCTGCCTCAGTCATGCCCGCCCGCTCGCCCCGCTGCTTTTGCCCGCAGTCTTGCGGGGCTTTCCCTGCCGGTCCGGCAAAGGCTGCGATGCCCCATGGCTTTCATTTTGCCCAAAGACAACTAGAACGGAAATCACAATCCCTGACAAGGCAAGGAGCCGCCCATGCCCACACCTCAAATCGCCGCCGGACAGACCGCCCCCGATTTCACCCTGCCCCGTGACGGTGGCACCAGCATCACCCTGTCGGCGCTGCGTCCGGGCAAGGTGGTGCTGTACTTCTACCCCAAGGACGACACGTCCGGCTGCACCCTTGAGGCGCAGGATTTCACCGCCCGACTGGCCGACTTCACCGCTGCCGGGGCAACCGTGATCGGCATTTCCAAGGACAGCGCGCAAAGCCACGACAAGTTCTGCAAGAAGTACGGCCTGTCGATCGTCCTTGCGTCGGATGAGGCTGGCACCACCTGCGAAGATTACGGCGTCTGGCTGGAGAAAAGCATGTATGGCAAGACCTACATGGGGATCGAGCGGACGACCTTTCTGATCGACGGATCAGGCCGCGTTGCAAAGGTCTGGAACAAGGTCAAAGTAAAGGGACATGCCGACGAGGTGTTGGCGGCAGTCCAGGCGCTTTGACCGGAACGCTGAGGGGGCAGAAATTCCTCGACCAGGAAGTTCAGACCGCGGATGAAGGCGGCATGGCGCAAACACTTGTAGTGCAGACACTTGCAGAGATGGCGGTCGATGTCCTGACCACGGCTGATGGCCGTGCCAAGGCTGCCCTTGGCCGACGCCATGCCGCAACATGGATGGCTGCCCGCGAAAAGGGGCAGCCGCTGCCGGTGGGTCTGGCCGTGCCGCCAGACCGCCCGGCGCGCCCGGAGCGGCCAGAACTCTTGTCGCCGCGCGATGTGCCGCGCCGCCGCCCGGGGTCGCCCGAGGGGCGGATTGCCCTCTTGCATGCCGTCGCCCATATCGAGCTGAATGCCGTTGATCTGCACTGGGACATCATTGCCCGCTTCACCGACCATCCGATGCCACTTGGATTCTATGACGACTGGGTAAAGGCGGCCGACGAGGAAGCCAAGCATTTCAACCTGATCAGCGACTGCCTTGAAGCGATGGGCAGCCACTACGGCGCCCTTCCCGCGCATGCCGGGATGTGGCGTGCCGCCGAAGACACCGCCCAGGACCTGCATGGCAGACTGGCCGTCGTGCCCATGGTGCTTGAGGCGCGGGGCCTTGATGTGACCCCGGGCATGATCGAGGTCTTCCGCAAGGCTGGCGCGGCTGGTGCCGTGGCGGCGCTTGAGGTGATCTATGCCGAAGAGGTGGCCCATGTCGCCTTTGGCTCGAAGTGGTTCAACTGGCTTTGTGGCCGCGACGGCACCGATCCGAAAGAGGTTTTCCACCACCTCGTCCGCCGCTATTTTCACGGCGGTCTGAAACCGCCGTTCAACGTGGAAAAGCGGGCAGAGGCAGGCCTGCCACCCGATTTTTACTGGCCACTGGCCGAAAGCGCCGGCTGATCGGCAAGTTCTTGCCGATCAAACGAACATCCCGCGCCGAAAAATGCGGGCGAAGGTCAAAATTGTTGCGGCGCTGTAACGGTCTGGCTAAGCAGTCGTCACCCTGCGGATGGCGCGTCCGGCCGGGACAGGTGAAGCTGCATCGCGCACTGGCTTGGGGGCCATGAACCGGATGATCATCATGAAACGGGCGATCGCGACGTGCTGAACCGGCTGGCCTATCGGTTTCACCAAAGCCTTGAACGGCACTTTCCGGAACAGCGGCTGTTTCTGAAGTCGGACACCGAAACCCGCTTCATCCGCCTGCGCCCGGCAACCCAGGTGATTGCCCTTGTCGGCGGCACGCTGGGCCTGGCGTGGACCATCGTTGCGACCGCGCTGATAATGATGGACAGCATTGGTGCAGGGTCCGCGCGTGAGCAGTCCGCCCGCCAGCAGGCGATGTTCGAGGAACGATTGAACACCCTGTCGGCCGACCGCGACCTGCGCGCGGATGACGCGCTGCGGGCACAGGAACGGTTCAATGCGGCCCTTGCGCAGGTCTCCGAGATGCAGGAACGGCTCCTTGCCTCCGAAGACCGCCGGGGCGAGCTTGAGACCGGGGTCGAGGCGATCCAGGACACGCTGCGCCGCACGATCAAGGAACGGGATGTCGCCCGTGCCGAAGCGAACCGCGTGACGCTGGCCCTGAACGAGCAGTCCGGCGGGGCAACCGAGATGGGCCGCGCGAAAGACGCGGTGGCCACTCTGGAATTCCTGATCGACGCCCTGGGCCTGACCGCCGAAGAACGCGACGAAATGCTTGCTGCCGCAGAAACGGCGCGCGAGGAGACACGCCTTGTCACCGAAGAAAAGCGGATGGTCGAGCAGCGCAATGACCTGATCTTCACCAAGCTTGAAGAGGCGGTGACGGTTTCGATGGAACCACTGGACAACATGTTCCGCCAGGCAGGCATGTCGCCAGAGGATCTGTTGGATGCGGTGCGCGAGGGCTATTCCGGACAGGGCGGCCCGCTGACACCGATCTCTATGTCGACATCGGGTGGGGTTCTGGCCCCGGAGGAGTTGCGCGCCAATGCGATCCTCGGTGGCCTTGACCGGATGAACATGTACCGGATCGCCGCCTTCAAACTGCCCTTCGCGATGCCGGTCAAGGACCGCTTCCGCTGGACCAGCGGCTTTGGCTATCGCCGTGACCCAAAGGGCGCTGGCACCCGGATGCACGAAGGCACCGACATGGCCGGGGCTTACGGCACGGCAATCTTTGCCACCGCCGATGGCGTCGTGACGCACGCTGGCTGGGACAACGGCTATGGCCGCCAGGTCACGATCCGGCACGACTTTGGCGTCGAGACGCTTTATGGCCATCTCAGCCAGATCCGGGTCGAGGTTGGCCAAAGGGTCTCGCGCGGGGATCGGATCGGTGATATGGGCAATTCAGGCCGGTCGACCGGCACGCACCTTCACTACGAGGTCCATCTGGGCGGCAAGCCCGTGAATCCGATGACCTTCATAAAGGCAGGGAAAAATGTTTTCTAAAAGCCGCATCAACGAGCCCGGCCCCAAGGCTGACGCTGACAAGCCCAAAGCCCCGGAGGCCCCGATGACCAAACCCAGCATGGAATTCAGCCCGTCTGCGCCAAAGGGCAAGGCTGCGGTATCGGTTCTATCCTCGGACCTGACCGTCGTCGGCAATCTGCGCACCACCGGTGACATCCAGGTCGAAGGCACGGTCGAAGGCGACATCCGCGCGCATCTTCTGACCGTCGGCGAAAGCGCCACCATCCGGGGCGAGATCGTCGCCGATGACATCGTCGTCAACGGCCGGGTGATCGGGCGGGTGCGGGGCCTCAAGGTCCGCCTCACCTCAACTGCGCGGGTCGAGGGTGACATCATCCACAAGACCATCGCCATCGAATCGGGCGCGCATTTCGAAGGCTCGGTCCAGCGGCAGGAAGACCCCCTTGCAAATGGTCGCGGCCCTGCAAGTGCCATCCGGCTGGAGACCCCGGCCACCGGTGAATCCGCGGCCGACTGACCTTTCGGTTCAGGTCCAGATAGCGCGGGCATCAGGGCAACCTGATGCCCGTTTCAATTGTTGCCGGACGGCATTCAGGTGATCGCACGTCGGTAAAGGTGCCAGCTGGCATGGCCAAACAGGGGCAGCACCAGAAACAGGCCCAGAAATCCCGGCAGCATGCCAAGGAAAAGGCAGACGCTGATCAGCGCACCCCAGCCCAGCATCACGCGCGGGTTTTCCAGGACCAGCGCAAGACTTGTCAGCATGGCCGTCACGAAGTCCACGTCCCGGTCCAGAAGTATTGGCAGGCTGACCACGGTCAGGCAGAACAGCAGCGTCGCGAAGGCCGCGCCGACAAGTGTTCCGAAAGTCAGCATCGTCAGACCCTCGGGCGTCAGGAATACTTCGATCGACGATGACACATTGGTCATCGTTGCATTCCCAAGGAAAAGCGCGAAGATCATGTGCGACAGGAAGTTCCAGAACAGGAAGTAGACCACGATTACCGCCGCCATCGCGGGGATCTGCCGGTCCTTCTGCCGCCAGATCGCTCCGAAGATTCCGGCATCCAGACGCTCTCCAGCCTCAAGCCGGCGGGAAATCTCGTAGTATCCGCAGGCGATGAAGGGGCCAAGGATCGGGAATCCGGCACTGGCTGGCAGGGTCCACCAAAGCTGGCCCTTGGTCGTCATCGCCCAGAAGATCAGCCAGCCCCCCAGCACATAGACCGCCGAAAAGACCAGCCCCAGCACAGGCGCGCGCCGGAAATCCTGCCATCCCAGCGCAAGGCTTGCCTTCAGGTCAGAAAGATCGACCTCGTTGACTTCGGGCACGACGGGCGGGTTGCTGGTGACCATGGCCAAACTCTAAGCGCCAGCCGTGCCGCCCTGCAAGAGGCGTTTGGGGCGATCCACGCAGGCCGCCCGTCAGTCCACGTCCTCGAAATCACCGCGTTTCTTGCCGCTGGCATTCAACGCAAGGGTCGATGACATGAAGCCGTCAAGGTCGCCGTCCAGCACACCCGACGTGTCCGATGTCTGGTGCCCGGTCCGCAGGTCCTTGACCATCTGATACGGCTGCAGGACGTAGGACCGGATCTGGTTGCCCCAGCCCGCGTCGCCCTTTGATTCATGCGCCTCGTTGATCGCGGCGTTGCGGCGATCAAGTTCCTGCTGGTACAGCCGCGATTTCAGGGCCTTCATCGCGATGTCGCGGTTCTGGTGCTGCGACTTGAGCGATGATGTCACCACGATCCCGCTGGGAAAGTGCGTGATCCTGACCGCCGAGTCGGTCTTGTTGACGTGCTGACCACCTGCACCCGAGGACCGGTAAGTGTCGATCCGGATATCCTTGTCCTGCACGTCGATCTCGATGTTGTCGTCAACGACCGGATAGACCCAGACCGACGAAAACGAGGTATGCCTGCGCGCGGCCGAGTCGTAGGGCGAGATGCGGACCAGCCGATGCACCCCGGCCTCGGTCTTCAGCCAGCCATAGGCGTTGTGGCCGGAAATCTTGTAGGCCGCCGACTTGATCCCCGCGCCTTCGCCTTCGGATTCGGACTGCAATTCCACCGTGAAGCCACGCTTTTCGGCCCAGCGGACATACATCCGCGCCAACATGCTGGCCCAGTCGCAACTTTCCGTGCCACCCGCACCGGCGTTGATTTCCAGGAAGGTGTCGTTGCTGTCGGCCTCACCGTTCAGAAGCGCCTCAAGCTCTTTCTGCTCGGCAAGTTTCACAAGCTCGCCAAGTGCTGCCTCGGCCTCTGTCACGATTTCGGCGTCCCCTTCGGCCTCGCCCATCTCGATCAGTTCGACATTGTCGCGCAGGCCGCTGTCGATCAGCTTGTAGGCGCCCACCGCATCCATCAGGCCTTGCCGTTCGCGCATCAGCTTCTGCGCCTTGGCAGGATCGTTCCACAGATCCGGCGCTTCGATCATCGCGTCGAATTCCTCAAGCCGGTGTGGGGCGGTTTCCCAATCCATCCGCTGCGCCAGAAGCTTGAGCGACTTCCGGATCGTCTCGATGTTTCCTTCGGTTTCGGCACGCATCTTGGGGATCGGATCCTGACTGTTTCAGCGGGCGTGATAGCTGCAAGACCGCGCCCCGGCAAGGGCGCGGTCCCGGCCCGCGGGAAAGCGGGGGTCAGTAAAGGCCGCCAGACGACACAGTGCCGAAATCTGCCTTCTTCGGGACGACGACCGTTTCGCCCTCGGCGTTGGTCACGGTGGCGCTGCTTTCGCCTTCACCCTCGCCATAGGCAAAGAGGGGCAGGTTTTCGCCCATCGCAAAACCGCCATCCACCATCGCGCCAAGGCCGAAGATCGGGGTTTCACCTTCACGGAAGTATTCGGCCACCACGTTGTCGCCCACCGCATCGTCAGGCAGTTGCTGGCCGGTGAAGCGGTCGATGTTGATGAAGTAACCGCCGGGGGGCACGGCGAATTCGGTGCCGCCGAATTTCTTGATGGCAACGGTCATGAAATCCTCGAACACCGGACCGCAGAAGCCGCCACCCGAAGCCCCCGCCATCGTGCGCGGCTGGTCATAGCCGATGTAGCAGCCCGCCGCGATGTTCGACGTATAGCCGATGAACCAGACATCCTTGCTGTCGTTCGTGGTTCCGGTCTTGCCTGCCACCGGCACCGGCAGGTTGATCCCTGACGCAGTGCCGCGCTGGACGACACCTTCCATCATGCTGGTCAACTGATAGGCCGTGACCGCGTTCATCACCCGTTCGCGGTTCGAGGTGATCGTCAAACCCTGTCCACGCGGCAGATCAGGCAGGGCGCAATCTTCGCAGACCCGCTGGTCATGGCGATAGATCGTGCGGCCATAGCGGTCCTGCACCCGGTCGACAAGGGTGGGTTCCACCCGCTCGCCCCCGTTGGCGAACATCGAATAAGCGGCGACCATCTTGAACAGCGTGGTTTCCTGCGACCCAAGCGCGTTGGCCAGGAACTGCCCCATCCGGTCATAGACACCAAAGCGTTCGGCATAGGCCGCAACCGTATCCATCCCGATTTCCTGGGCCACGCGCACGGTCATCAGGTTCCGGCTTTGCTCGATTCCAGTGCGCAGCGGCGTCGGTCCGTAGTATTTGTTCGATGCGTTCTTGGGCGTCCACAGGCCCTGCGGAGTGTCGATCTCGATCGGCGCGTCAACCACGATGGTGGCCGGGGTAAAGCCAGAGTCCAGGGCCGCCGCATAGACGAATGGCTTGAAGCTGGACCCCGGTTGCCGTGTGGCCTGGGTCGTGCGGTTGAAGACCGATTCCTGATAGCTGAAGCCGCCCTGCATCGCGAGGACGCGACCGGTGTTCACGTCCATCGCCATGAAGGCGCCCTGCACTTCGGGCACCTGGCGCAGCGACCAGCGCGAAAAGGTGCCGTCCTCGTTCGTCACGGCGCGGACGAGCACAACCTCGCCCACTGCCAGAAGATCGCCCGCGACTTGCGCCTTGCGTCCCAGGCCGCCGTCGGCAAGCCGTTTGCGCGCCCAGGTCACGTCCTCGGCCGGGATGAAATGGCCATCTTCATCTTCTGCCACGCCTTCGATCCCTATGCGGGCGCTGCTGTCGCCGACGTCAAGCACCACAGCCGGGAACCAGGCGGCGATGTCGCGTGGAATCTCCAGCCCGGCAAGGGCAGCGCGCCATTCTTCCTCGGACCCCAGCACCTCGGGCGGCAGGGTCTTGCCGGTGCCGCGCCAGACGCCCTGGCTGCGGTCGTACTTTTCCAGCCCCTTGCGCAGGGCTGCGGCGGCGGCTTCCTGCAACTCGGCGTCTATCGTGGCCCGGATCGTCAGGCCGCCGGAAAAGAACTCTTCCTCGCCGAATGTGCCGGACAACTGCCGCCGAATTTCGTCGGTGAAATAATCGCGGGGGGGGAGAGAGTCGCGGAACGCCTCGAAGTCGCCGTTCTGCACGGTCAGAAGCGGCTCAGCCACGGCTGCGTCATGCGTGGCCTGGTCGATGTAGCCGTTTTCCAGCATGCGTCCCAGAACGTAGTCCCGGCGCGTGATGGCGGCGTCATACTCCTGCACCGGACGAAGCCCCTTTCCGGGGGACTTTGGCAGCGCGGCAAGGTAGGCGATCTCTGCCAGGCTAAGTTCACCCAGCGTCTTGTTGAAATAGGTCTGCGCCGCTGCAGCTACCCCGAAGCTACGGTAGCCAAGGTCAATTTCGTTCAGATACAGCTCCAGGATCTTGTCTTTAGAAAAGATCGACTCCAGCCGAGAAGCCAGCACGATTTCCTTTATCTTCCGCTCCGCTTTCCGATCGGACGAAAGAAAGAAGTTCTTTGCAACCTGTTGCGAGATCGTCGAGGCACCACGAATGTCTTCGCCACGTGATTGAACAGCCTCGACGAGGGCGGCGACCATGGCGCGCGGGTCGTAACCCTGGTGGGTATAGAAATTCTTGTCTTCCGCGCTGATGAAGGCCTGCTTCACCAGATCGGGGATGTCTTCAGAGGCCACGAACAACCTGCGTTCTCTGGCGAATTCGTCGATAATCTCGCCTTCTCCCGAATAGATCCGGCTGATGGTGGCAGGGGTGTATTGCGACAGGCTTTCGATAGAGGGCAGATCACGGGAATACATGTGCAGGATGCCGCCCACCGTCAGGGCGGCAAAGATCGTCCCCAGCGTCACAGCCGAAAAGATGCCACCCAAAGCCGACCCGATGAACCGAAGCACTGAAACCCTCGCTGCCACTCTGTCTGAGTGTCTGACCCCACTATACCAGACGCAGCCGCCCGTCAAAAGCTTGGGTGGTCACGTTTCCCGGCGCTGGCGACGTTCCGCGTCCGGCCATGTGACACGCTAAGGCGAGGTCAGCGCCCGCAGCGCCGCATCGTCCCCGGCCCAGTCGATCAGGGCTGCATGAATTGCCTCGGCCATCTTCGCGCGCCACTTCGGGTCCGTCAGCCGGCTGAAATCGCCGGCCGAGGACAAAAACCCCAGTTCCAGCAGGACCGACGGGATATCCGGCGTCTTCAGGACCGAAAAACCGCCGGTTTGCCGGGGGTGGCGGTGCATCCGGATCTCGGCGGCCTTGATGGCCCTGACCACCGCGTCGGCCAGACGGTCGGTGCGCGGCATGGTGTCGGTGCGGGCCATGTCCATCAGCACTTCGGCCACCACGTCATCCTGATCGCTCAGGTCCACACCCGCCAGAAGGTCATCGCGGTCATGCCGTTCCGCAAGGGCAGCGCTGGCGGCGTCACTGGCCTTGTCCGACAGGGTGTAGACCGTGGCGCCCTGGGCCTCGCCCTCGGCAAGGGCATCGGCGTGCAGCGAGAGGAAGAGGTCGGCCTCGGCATCGCGGGCGATCGAAGTCCGCGCTTCCAGCGGCACGAAGACATCCTCGTCGCGGGTCAGGACCACGGAAAAGCGGCCATCGCGCACCAGAAGCTCTTTCAGCTCGCGGGCAAAGGTCAGCATGAGCGCGGCCTCGCTTTGGCCGTCCCTCTCGGCCCCAGGGTCGATGCCGCCATGGCCCGGGTCCAGCACGATCGTGACGGGGCCAGTGCCTTTCGGCAAAGGGGCCGGGATCTGCGCCGGGTCCGGCACAGCCCATTCCGGCAGGTCGGGGCGCAGGGCTTCGGCGGCGAAACGGGCGGGGTCTGTCGGGTCGAGGGTCAGACGGATCCTGGCACCCCCGGTCGCGGTTGTCATCTCGGCGACGGTCACCGCAAGGGGGGCGGCAAGTTCGACCACCAGCCGCGACCAGCCGGGCCGGAAGGTGCCGGCCCGCACGGCCACCACGGTTTCCGGCAAGGTCAGGCCGGAAACTCCGGTCCAGTCAACCTCCCGCGTGTCGATGACAAGCCGGGGCGGCGCGTCCAGAAACCGCACCCGCCAGGGAACGGGCTGGCTCAGGGCAAGGTCAAGCTTCAGCCCCGCGCCCGACCCGGCAAAGGTCGAAGCGCCGGCATCAAGCCGCGCCAGCGCCGACAGATCCTGTGCGGACACCGGCACGGTCAAGGCTGCCACAAGGCAAAGGCACCGCAAGAAGGATGGCAGGAGTATCGCTCGCATGGCGCGACTTATCCCCGGTCGGACAGCAAAAGTAAATTCCACCCGGTCCGTTTGGCAGGACGGTTCACAAAGCGGCGACATCGGATCGCATGACTTGATCTTTGCGCCGGGACACACCTATCCTGCGCCCGCTGCCGCAGCCTCGCGGTTGGCCCGCTGCGTGCGGTGACCCAAAAGGACGACCCCATGCGCCGCCTTGCCATTTCCACCGCCCTTGCGACGACCCTCTTTACCCTTCCGCTGCACGCCGAGATGACTGCAGACGAACGTCTGGAACTGCAAGACGAGATCCGCGCCTATCTGCTGGAACACCCCGAAGTCCTGGTCGAGGCGATGGGCATCCTGCAGACCCGCGAAGAGGCCGCCGCCGTCGAGCGCGATGCGTTGCTGGTGCAGACCAACGCCGACATGATCTTTGCCAGCCCCGATGACTGGGTCGGCGGCAACCCCGATGGTGACATCACCCTGGTCGAGTTCATGGACTATCAGTGCGGCTATTGCCGCAAGGCCTATTCCGAAGTCGAGGAACTGGTTGCCTCGGACGGCAACATCCGCTTTGTCGTCAAGGAGTTTCCGATCCTGGGCGAGGCGTCGCTTCTGTCATCCAAATTCGCGATTGCAATCCGACAGTTGCACGGCGATGTCGCGTATGAGGCAGCGCATGACGCGCTGATCGCGTTGCGCGGCGAACCTAACGTTGAAACGCTCGCCCGCCTTGCCACCGATCTGGGCCTTGACCCGCAGCCGATCGCTGACCGGATGGACAGTGACGAGGTTCTGGCCGTTATCAAGGCCAACCATGCCCTTGCAGACAAGATGGAAATCAGCGGCACCCCGACCTTTGTGTTGAAGGACACGATGCTGCGCGGCTATGTGCCGCTGGACGGCATGCGTGAGATCGTCGAAGGCGCACGCAAGGAAGGCTGACGGATAGCAGCCCCTTCAGCGCCGGTCCGGTTTGCCGTCATGCGGGCCCAGGGGCCGGGCCGGGGCATCCGCCCACCAGTCGTCGCGCAATGGACGCCGGTCGGGGCTCAACGGGTACAGGATGCGATTTTCCGGCCGTGGCTTGTCGCCCGCCACGATCAGCCGCACCTCGCTGTCGGAATTGTTCAAGAACGTATGCGCAAGGCCGCTTCCGGCCTGAAACCCCACCGCATCTCCGGGCCGAAGGTGGTGCAGTTGGCCATCCAACCAGAGATCCGGCGTGCCCTCGATCACATAGACAAACTCATCCTCGGCGCTTTCCGCGTGGGGGAATGAGGTGCGTCGGCCCGGTTCCAGCCGGACGTGGTGAATGCCAAGGGTCTTGAAGCCGAAGTGCCGACCATAGTCGGCATCGCGGCACATCGGCTCGTCCGACCCCGGATAGGTCCATTCCGGACCCTCCAGGTCTTCCCAGCGCCGGATTTCCGGGGGCCGGTTCTTGTCGCTGGTCATTCCGCCGCCAGCTTTTCCGCAGCCTCGATCTCGGCTGCTTTTGCTTCGACCAGACCGACGATGTGGTCGACCATTCCAGCGTTGGACAGGGTGTGATCCTGCTTGCCCGCAAGGTAGACCATCCCCTTGCCTGCCCCACCACCGGTAAAGCCGATATCGGTCATCAGGGCCTCGCCCGGGCCATTCACCACGCAGCCGATGATGGAAAGGCTGAGGCTGGTCGTGATATGCGCCAGCCGGTCCTCCAGCGCCGAGACGGTCTTGATCACGTCGAAGCCTTGCCGCGCGCAACTGGGGCAGGAAATGATCGTCACCCCCCGGTGGCGCAGACCAAGCGATTTCAGGATCTCGAAGCCGACCTTCACTTCTTCCACCGGGTCCGCCGAAAGCGACACGCGGATCGTGTCGCCAATCCCGAACCACAGAAGGCTGCCCAGCCCGATGGCCGATTTCACCGTGCCGGAGGTCAGCCCCCCCGCCTCGGTGATCCCCAGATGGATCGGGGCGTCGGTGACGGTGGCAAGCTGCTGATAGGCAGCGGCGGCCATGAACACGTCGGACGCCTTGACGGAAATCTTGAATTCGTGAAAATCGTTGTCCTGCAACAGCTTGATGTGATCCATACCGGATTCCACCATCGCATCGGGGCAAGGCTCGCCGTACTTCTCCAAAAGGTGCTTTTCCAACGACCCAGCATTCACCCCGATCCGGATGCTGCAGCCGTGGTCCTTGGCCGCGCGCACCACCTCGGCCACGCGCCTGGCGTCACCGATGTTGCCCGGGTTGATCCGCAGGCAGGCGGCCCCTGCCTCGGCCGCCTCGATGGCGCGTTTGTAGTGGAAGTGTATGTCGGCGACGATCGGAACCGGCGACTCCGCCACGATCTTGCGCAGCGCGCGCGTCGACTCGGCGTCCGGGGTCGAGACACGCACAATGTCGGCCCCGGCAACGGCGCAGCGCTGGATCTGCTCGATGGTGGCGGCAACATCCGTCGTCAGCGTGTTGGTCATCGTCTGGACAGAAATGGGCGCATCACCCCCGACCAGGACCTTGCCGACCCTGATCTGGCGCGACTTGCGCCGGTCTATGTTGCGCCAGGGTCTGATCGGGTTGTGCGTCATCGGCTGCCTCGGGATTCCAGTCGATCATAGGCAACTGCCGAAGTCTCAGCAACCAGCCAGGATGACGCTCGACCAGAAAGAAAGGCAGGCAAGTCACCCGATCAGGGGCAAAGGGGAACTGTATTGAGGTCCGTCACCTGCGAAGCTACCTGGCTCAGGTCCGGGTCAACCGTGCAATCCGCGACCTGATAGTTTGCGGCCAGCGCTTCAGGCGAAAGCGCGATGTCCTTGATCACCTGCGCGCCCGGCGCAATCGGCCCGCGGGTCACGCCATCGACGACGAAGTAGATGGACCCGGAATTGCCGGTGCGGAAAACGGCCGCAGTTTCCATCGGCGGGACGACATAACGCTCGCCGGTTTCAAGGATCTTTTCGAAAAGCACGGTTCCGTCGGCGGCGTTCACCCGCACCCAGGACGGACGGACTGCCAGGACCTCGATGCCCTGTTGCGCGGCAGCCACGACCCGCACGTCCCCGCCCAGCGCTTCGGCAAGTGCCGCATCGACGGCCGAAGCTTCCCCCGCATCGGCAAGGACCCCGGCATCCCGGGGGTCGATCGCGGCAATTGGCCCATCGCGTGAAGTCAGGACCGGCACGTCAAGCGCCTGCGGGCGGTAAAGGCGATCCATGACATCTACCGGCGCTTCGCCCTCGGCAAGCGCCTCAGGTTCGGATTCGGTTCGGGTGGCGACCAGCGCGGGCGACGCAGCACCGGCATTGGACAGAGGATCAATCTGGGCGACCACTGTCGGCGCCTCGTCGACCGGGGCAAGCTGCACGCGCTGCACTTCCTGCAGGACCGACCAGCCACCATAGCCGATGGCCCCGATCAGCGCGACAAGCACTGCAATTGATCCGACAGCACCAGGTTCGACCCGGGACCAGATCGCCTCACCCCGAGGAATGAACGTGGCGTTGGGATTGCCGAGGGGATGGGAAAACTCGGCCCGCGCCCGCGCCTTCACGATCTGCTGGGGGGCAGCGGCGGCGGAAAGTCCGTGCGACACGGCATAGCCAGCCTCGACGCAGAACCGTTCGAACGCCCAGTCGGGGTCCATGGCCAGATAACGGGCGTAGGACCGGACATAGCCTGCAACAAAACCGGGGGTCTCGAAGGCGGAAAGATCGGCGTTCTCGATGGCGGCGATATAGGTGGCCTTGATCTTCAGCTCGCGCTGAACATCAAGCAGGGATTTTCCCAGCGTGGCACGTTCGCCGCGCATGAGATCACCCAGCCGCAACTCGAAATCGTCAAAGCCCTTGGGCTTGTCCTCTTCGGTTGTCGAAGGTTTTGACCTCCAACCGATCATATTGCCCCTGTCCCCTTTGGCGCGCCTGCCGGTGATGCCGCCTTCCCGAGCGACTCACTCGTTTTTCGTATTGGACAAAGCGTAGCACAGGGCAAGGGCATTTGCACTTGCACCGGGGGTCAGGCGACCGCTTCGGCGCGATTCAGCGCACAGTGGCTCCACATTTCATCCATCGCGCGGACCAGACGGTCGATGTCGCCTGCCCCATGCACCGGCGAGGGCGTAAAGCGCAGCCGTTCGGTTCCGCGCGGGACCGTGGGAAAGTTGATCGGCTGGACGTAGATGCCGTGGCGGTCCAGCAGCATGTCCGAGATCACCTTGCAATGAACCGGGTTGCCCACATGCACCGGCACGATGTGGCTGCCATGGTCGATGATCGGCAGGCCCATCGCTTTCAGCCGCCGCTTCAGGATGGTCGCCTGGGTCTGGTGCCGCACGCGCAGGGCAACTCCGCCCTCGCCCTTCAGGAACCGGACCGAGGCCGCCGCCCCTGCCGCCACTGCCGGCGGCAGCGAGGTGGTGAAGATGAAGCCCGGTGCATAGCTGCGGATCGCGTCGACCAGCTTGACCGAGGCAGCGATATAGCCGCCGAAGACACCATAAGCCTTGGCCAATGTGCCGTTGATGATGTCGATCCGCCCCATTTGTCCGTCACGTTCCGCAACCCCTGCCCCGCGCGGCCCGTACATGCCGACGGCATGAACCTCGTCGATATAGGTCAGGGCGCCGAACTCGTCCGCCAGATCGCAGATCGCGGCGATGGGGCCAAAGTCGCCGTCCATGGAATAGATTGATTCGAAGGCGATCAGTTTCGGAGCCTTGGGATCATCCGCCGCCAAGAGCGCCCGCAGGTGGGCCACGTCATTGTGCCGGAAGATCCGTTTCTCACCCCCGCCGCGCCGCACGCCCTCGATCATGCTCGCGTGGTTCAACGCGTCGGAATAGATGATCAGTCCGGGAAAGATTGCCCGCAACGTCGACAGCGTCGCGTCATTGGCGATATAGGCGCTGGTGAACACCAGGGCTGCCTCTTTGCCGTGCAGGTCGGCAAGTTCCGCCTCAAGCGCCTTGTGCCAGACGGTGGTTCCGCTGATGTTGCGCGTCCCGCCCGAGCCCGCGCCGGTCGCATCAAGCGCCTCATGCATTGCGGCAAGAACCCCGGGGTGCTGACCCATGCCAAGGTAGTCGTTGCCGCACCAGACGGTGATGTCCTTTTGCGTGCCATCTGCCCGCGTCCAGACCGCGTGCGGAAACTGCCCTTGCTGGCGCGCGATGTCGATGAAGGTGCGATAGCGCCCCTCATCATGCAGCCGCTGAAGGCTGGCGTCGATCGCCGCGTCGTAATCCACCATCATCCTGCGTCCGTTCCCTGCCAGGGCATCCTCGCCGCAGCTTTGCGCCACAGCTTTCCACCGTCTTCTGCCTGCATGCCTTGATCTTGGTCAAGCCGACAAAATGCCAAGGGGGCGATTTGTCGCCGGTCCGCTTTTGGGTCTGCAAAGCGCCCCTGAGGGCGTCGACGCGGCGGCACTGGACAGTCGGGGCGGCCCTGTTACGCTGCGGGCCCGATCCTGATGAAAGCCACGACCGATGATCCTGGATGACGTGCTTGCCCGCATCGACGACGACCTGCCGCAAGCGATTGACCGGCTGATGGCGCTGCTTCGCATCCCTTCCATTTCGACTGATCCGACCTTTGCCACCGATTGCGCCCGCGCCGCCGACTGGCTGGTGGCCGACTTGCGGGCGCTGGGATTCGACGCCCGCGCCGCCGCAACACCCGGGCATCCGATGGTGGTCGGCCATGGCGGAGAAGGGTCGCGACACCTGCTCTTTTATGGCCACTATGACGTGCAACCCGTTGATCCCCTGGACCTTTGGCACCGCGACCCCTTCGATCCCGCGCTTGAGGACACGCCCAAGGGCCAGGTGATCCGCGCTCGGGGGGCGTCGGACGACAAGGGCCAGGTGATGACGTTCCTTGAGGCCTGCCGCGCCTGGAAAGCCGTTCATGGCAGCTTGCCCGGCAAGCTTACGATCTTTCTGGAAGGTGAAGAGGAATCCGGCTCCCCTTCTCTCATTCCCTTTCTGCAGGAAAACCGGGCCGAGCTGACCGCCGATCTTGCCCTGATCTGCGACACCGGACTTTACGAAGACCGCCTGCCCGCGATCAGCACCCAGCTGCGCGGGCTGGCGAAGGCGGAATTCACCGTCCACGCCGCTGCCCGCGACCTTCATTCCGGCAGCTATGGCGGACTGGCGCGAAATCCCCTGCATGTGATGACAACACTTCTTGCTGGCCTGCACGACCCGCAAGGACGTGTCACGATCCCCGGCTTTTATGACGACGTCGAAGAATTGTCCGATACCTTGCGCCAGCAATGGCAGGGCCTGGCCTTCGACCATGCCGCCTATCTGGACGATGTCGGCCTGTCGATTCCCGCCGGAGAAGTGGACCGCACGCCTCTGGAAATCCTGTGGTCGCGCCCGACAGCCGAAGTCAACGGACTGTGGGGCGGCTATACTGGCGCCGGATTCAAGACCGTTCTTCCGGCTGAGGCACATGCCAAGGTCAGCTTCCGTCTCGTCTCGCGCCAGGACCCCGAGAAGATCCTGACCGCTTTCCGCACATGGGCCGAGGCGCAGATTCCGGCCGATTGCCGCATCACCTGGCATGACGAGATCAAGGGATCGCCCGCCTCGGTCATGGCGATCACCGATCCCGCCTTCGAGGCCGCCCGCGCCGCCCTGACCGAGGAATGGGGCCGCCCGGCGGTCTTTATCGGAGAGGGCGGGTCAATCCCGATTGCCGGGTACTTCAAGACCGTGCTTGGAATGGATGCGATGCTGGTCGGCTTTGCCAAGGATGATGACCGGATCCATTCCCCGAACGAGAAATATGACGTGGAAAGTTTCCACAAGGGCATCCGGTCCTGGGCCCGCATCCTGGCGCGTATCGCATGATCCGCGATGCGACCCCTGCAGACGTGGCTGCCTGGAGCAGGCTTTGGGCCGAGTATCTGGCCTTTTATGGCGTGCAGCTTGCGCCCGACGTGACCGATGCCACCTGGGCGCGACTGATGGACGAAGGCTCGCCCGTCAAGGCCCGGCTGGCAGAGGTCGCGGGCGAAGTCGTGGGTTTTGCGATCCACATGCACCACCCGTCGACCTGGGTTGCGACAGAAGATGCCTATCTCGAGGACCTGTTTGTGGCCGCTGCCGCCCGTGGCCAGGGACTGGGCCGGGCGCTGATCGACGACCTTGTTGCCATTGCCCGTGCCAGGGGCTGGGCGCGGCTTTACTGGCACACCAATGCCGCCAACACCCGCGCCCGCGCGCTTTACGACCAGTATGTCGCGTCAGATGGGCATATCCGCTATCGGATGACGCTTTAGCGCCTGGAAAAGCCCTTGTGCAACGCCATGAAAATTCATCAGAATTATCAAGGCTTGCGATCCAGGAAGAAACTGGCGCGGTGGACGGGGCTCGAACCCGCGACCCCCGGCGTGACAGGCCGGTACTCTAACCAACTGAGCTACCACCGCGCATCTCGCTGCCCGGAAGGTGCCTTCCGAACGTGCGCCGTATTACGCAAGGGGTCGGGCGGCGTCAATGGGAAAGGCGCGGGGAAAAGTGCCGAAAAGTCATGGATCCGGCGCGGGGATGAATTCGGCATCGTCGGCAGGTGGCAGCTTGAACCGACCGTGCTGCCAGTCGCCCGCGCGCCAGGCCTCCTTTGCGGCGTCAATCCGGTCTTTCGACGAAGCGACGAAGTTCCACCAGATGAAGCGCGGGCCATCCATCGTGGCCCCGCCCAGAAGCATGATCCGCGCGCCGCTGTCCCCCGCTTTGACCGAGACCCGATCACCGGGGCGGAAGACCAGCATCCGGCCCGCCTCGAAGGTCTGGCCGGCGCAGGTTACCTCGCCCTCCAGCACATAGACCCCGCGGTCTTCGTGGTTGTCCGGCAGGGGGATCGCCGCGCCGGGGGCGAGCCGCGCGTCGGCATAAAAGACTTCGGACGGCATCTGCAACGGCACGGTCTCGCCCCAGGCGGTGCCCAGAATCAGCCGGACGTCCTTGCCCTCTCCGCGCAGTTCGGGAAGCTTTTCCCGTTCGACATGAACAAAGCCTGCAGCATCATCCTCGTGTTTCTTCGGAAGCGCGAGCCAGGTCTGCAGGCCGAACATCGACAGCGGTGCGCGGCGGGCCTCGCCGTCGGTGCGTTCGGAATGGGTGATCCCCTGCCCCGCCATCATCCAGTTGACGGCGCCCGGTTCGATCCAGGAATCGGTTCCAAGGCTGTCGCGGTGGTGCAGGCGACCCCTGAGAAGGTAGGTCACCGTGCCAAGACCGATGTGCGGATGGGC
>JAPLPF010000180.1 GCA_026400325.1 Rhodobacterales bacterium | reverse complement strand
TTGCCAAGAAACAGCGCCATCGCCAGCCCCTGCGCCACCCCCACTGCGGCCGAAACGATCAGCCCGGCTGTAATGCTGTAGATCGGATGATGGCGGAAAGCGGTGACCGGCGACATCTCCTCGGCCGAATGATGCAGCGCGTGGAAGGCCCAAAGCACCGGCCGTCCGTGGTTCAGCCGGTGATACCAGTAAAGCGCCAGATCCCCGACCAAAAACACCACCAGCGCCGACAGGATCGGGCTGCGCTCTTCCGGTCCGGGGGCGGCAAGGCCAAGTGCCTGGCCCACGCCAAAGGCGGTGATGGTGGCAATGGCGGCATAGTTCATTCGGGCAAACAGGTCGATGAACCAGTTCAGGACCATAAGCTTCAGATCGACCCGGAAGGACGGCCTTGCGTAGATGCGTGCGGGAAAGACCCAGGAAAAAAAGCCTGGCCCAGGCTTCCACAAGACCCAAAGCACCAGACACAGGGACAACGTCGCCAATACGTTCAAGGGTGAAAACGCCGGTCCCAGATTCCCGGCGTAAAGCCAGAACAGCACCTGCAACTGTGCCCAGACCTCGCCCCAGGTTGCCTGTTCGCCTCCGCCCATGAGTGCCTGTTTGTTCCCGATGCCAGATGCAATCATGCCGCAAGCCAAAGCATCGCGCAATTGCCGGAACACGCGGCCCCTGTCAGCCCAGCTCTTGTCAGCCCGGCTCTTGTCAGCCCGGCCTTCGCAAGGTAGTGAGCGGGTCGGGGCGGTTAGCTCAGTTGGTAGAGCGTCTCGTTTACACCGAGAATGTCGGGGGTTCGAGTCCCTCACCGCCCACCAGATCCCCGTTCCGGCTTCTCTCCCGGTCAACAGGAAATGCTAGGCCGGGATCCGCAGGATCGAGGCAATCAGGCTTTGGGTGTAGTCATCGACAGGCCGCTCGCAAAGATCCCCGGCGGGACCGATTTCCACGATCCTGCCGCTGCGCAGCACCGCGATGCGGTCGGCGATGGCACGCACGACGGCCAGGTCATGCGAAACGAAGATGGCCGCAACGTCATGCTTTCTCGCCAGTTCACGGATCAGTTCCAGGACCGCCGCCTGCACCGAAACATCAAGCGCGGTCGTGATCTCGTCACACAAAAGCAGGTCAGGTTCGGCGGCGAAGGCGCGTGCGATGGCGACCCTCTGGCGTTCCCCTCCTGAAAGCTGGGCGGGCATCCGGTCCAGCGTTGCCGCGCCAAGGCGCACTTCGGCAAGAAGCCCTGCCGCCTTTGCCCGAAGCTGTGAACGCGCCACCTTCCCGTACAGCAACAGCGGCTGGGCAAGCAGGTCCAGAACGCGATGGCGCGGATTCAACGAGGCATCGGGGTTCTGGAAAATCAGCTGGATCGACCGCAACTGCGCCAGGGAACGCTCGGTCGAGCTGGCGGCAAGCACCCTGGTCTCGCCATCGCGCGTCAGGGACATGCTGCCCGAGCCTGGATGCGCCAGCCCGGCAATCGCCCGCAGGATGGTGGACTTGCCTGACCCGGACTCGCCGACAAGTCCAAGGACTTCCCCCTTCTGCACGGTGAAACTGACTGCTTCGACCACCTGTCTTGGCGTTGTCTTGCCGAACATGTTCTGCTGTGCATAGCCGACCGAAAGGTCTTTTACGGCAAGGATCGGGGCGCCTATCGCAAATGCCGCATCTGACGGGCGGGTGACGGGCGCCGGAATTGTCATCGGACGGAGGCACGCAACCTTGCGGTCCGGATCGAGCAGTTCCAGATCAGGGCGCGTGGTGCGGCAGGCGTCCTGCACCAGGGCGCAGCGCGGCGCAAAGCGGCAGCCGGTTGGCAAGTGGAACAGCGAGGGCGGGTTTCCGTCGATGGGCAGCGGCAAACCTGCCGCCCCGATGCGCGGGATCGATGCCACAAGCGCCCGCGTATAGGGATGACCGGGGTGGGTCAGAACCGGGACCAGCGGCCCTTCCTCGACCATGGCACCCGCGTACATCACTGCGATCCGGTCACACAGCCGCGCCAGCACGCCCAGATCGTGACTGACGCAGACCATGCCAACCCGGTCCCGGTGCCGCAGATCGACCAGAAGATCCAGCAGCGCCGCTTGCGTCGTGACGTCAAGTCCGGTTGTCGGCTCGTCCAGCAAAAGCATGTCCGGTTCACCGGCCAGCGCCATGGCGATTGCCGCCCGCTGCACTTGCCCGCCAGACAGCTCGTGCGGGAACCGGCGCGCGGCGATGGCCGGCTCTGGCAGGCGGACCCGGCCCAGCAGGTCAAGCACCCGCGCTGCCCGATCAATCCTGGTCAGTGTGCTGTGCAGCTGCAGCGCCTCGTCGATCTGCGCACCGATGCGGCGGCTGGGATTGAGCGCGGTTGCCGGGTTCTGCGGGACAAGGGCGATCTTGCCGCCTCGCACGGGTTCCAGCGCCGCGTCGGATTGTCCAAGCATCGGCCTGCCGTCCAGCCGCACCGACCCGCCAACATGGAGCAAACCCTGCCGCATCATGCCCATGAGCGACAAGAGGAGCGTACTTTTCCCTGAACCGGATTCGCCCGCGATGCCAAGGCTTTCGCCCGGACCAAGGGTGAAGGATACCCTGTCGACCACCAGAAATCCTGCCCCGCCGATCTGCAGGTTTTCGACCATGAGACGTGGCGATGGCGCTGTCATGCGCCAGGGACCCGACGGTTGCGCTCGACCCCGGTCACCCGGGCCCAGGCGTCGACGGCAAGGTTCATCCCGATGACAAGCGAACTTAGCGCCAGCATCGGCCAGATCAGCGCCCAGGGCGCGCGCTGCATGATGCCGCGGGCGTCCGCGATCATCTGGCCCCAATCCGGTGTGGGCGGGGCAACCCCCATGCCCAGAAACGACAGCGAGCTGACGGCAAGCAGGATCCACGACCATTGCATCGCCCCTTGGACGGCAAGGCTGTCGCGGACATTCGGCAAAAGCTCGGTCACCGCAATCGACCACCGTGAATGGCCGCGGGCCTGTGCAGCCAGAACAAAATCCCGCGCCACGAAATCAAGGGCCGCCGCCCGCGCAAGGTAGACCACGGACAACCCGTAGGAAAACCCAAGCACCGGCACCAGGGCCGCCGAGTTGCTGCCAAGCGCCGCGACGAAAAGCATGACCATCAGGATCCATGGGATCGACATCATGGCATCGACAAAGCGCATAACGATGGCATCGGTCCGACCCCCGATCAGGGCCACAAGAATGCCAAGCGTCGATCCCCAGACCATCGCGATGACCGTGGCCAGCGTGGCGATCAGCATCGCTTCACGCCCACCAAGGAGGGTCCGGCTGAACACGTCGCGCCCAAGCCTGTCGGTGCCGAACCAATGGGTCAGCGAGGGCGGTTGCAACATCACGGCGGCATCCTGAAACGCCGGATCCTGCGGGACGATCATCGGGGCGGCAAAAGCCACGGCCAGATGCAGGCACACGATGACAATCCCGATGCGGCCGGATGTCTGGGCCAGCACGTCGCGCAAGACGCGCGACCAGGGCAAGGCGCTGACCACACTCATCCGCGCCGCGTCCTGAGCCGGGGATTGAGGGCCAGCGCCAGGAGGTCGGCGCCAAGATTGGTCAGCACATAGATCAACCCGAACAAGAGCGCGATGGCCTGGACCAGCGGCAGGTCCTGATCGGCAACCGCATCCACGGCCAGGCGACCAAGGCCGGGATAATTGAAGACGCTTTCCACGATCACCACCCCGCCCAGCAGCCAGGCCATAGTTAGCCCGATGACACTGATCGCAGGCAAAAGCGCGTTCGGCACCACATGGTGCCAGATGATCCGCCGCTGCGGCACGCCCTTCAGCCGCGCCATCTGGACAAAGTCGCTTTGCATCACCTCGATCACCGAGGCCCGGACCATCCGCAGGATATGTGCCGCAAGGATGAAGACCAGCGTGGCCGCAGGCAGCATGGAGGCCCTGACCAGATCAAGGGCCGGTGCCTTGTAGCCTATCGTCACCACGCCAGCCGCCCAGCCAAGGATGACCGAAAACACCAGGATCATCAGCGTGCCCGAAATGAACTCGGGCACCGTCATTGCAAAGATCGCGATGCCGGAAATCGCCATGTCCAGCGGCCCGTCAGGCTTGAGACCGGCAAGAACCCCGAGGCCGAGCGCCAGCGGAATTCCGATGGTGGCGGTGACCGCCGCCAGGATCAGGGTGTTGCGCAGCCGCCAGCCGACGATGTCAACGATCGGACGCTCGCGCTGCATCGACACGCCCAGATCGCCGTGCAGGATGTCGCCGGCCCAGGCGGCAAACCGCCAGAGCGGCGGCTGGTCAAGGCCCATGCGCGCACGGCAGGCCGCAAGCATTGTATCGGTGGCTCCGCGACCGAGGTGCACCGTGCAGGCGTCGCCCGGCATCAGCTCCAGCGCAAAGAACACCGTGACCGCAATGATCAGCAGCGTGACCAGCGCCAGGCCGATCCGTTCCAGCAAGACTGCGATCATCGCGGGGACGGGCCGCTATTCGGTCATGCCGACCAGATGCCAGCGGATATAATCTTCATCCTGCGGCTTGATCCCGGTCACGCGCGACGACATCACGCGGCGGCCGTTTTCCTGATAGGCGATCAGGGTTCCGCCTTCGTTGAACAGGATCTCCTGCGCCTGAACGTAAAGGTCGCGCGCCTTGTCGATATCCAGCGTCGCCCGGGCCTGATCCAAGAGGGCGTCATAGGCCGCGCTGGCGAAGTGGCTTTCATTCCACGATGCGTCCGTACGGTACGCCTCGTTCAGAATCTGGTCTGCCGGGCGCTGGCCCCAGGACGTGACGGCGTTCTTCTGCATCCAGACGTCATCCCAATAGCCATCCGATGGCGCGAGCGTCAGCTTGACGCGAATGCCGGCCTTTGCCACCTGCTGCTGGTAGACTTCGGCATATTGCACCATGCCGGGTTCCAGATCGGCGGTAAAAACCTCGATGTCGATCCCGTCGGGAAAGCCCGCTTCGGCCAGAAGCGCCTTGGCTCCGGCGATGTCCTGCGGGCAGTCAAGGGTCGCGCGGAACGGATCGCTGGCCATGACCGGGGTATCGCACCCGACGATCCCGTTGCCTTCGCCGGCCATGAGGGCCAGCATTTCGCTGCGGTCCACGGCGATGCGCAGGGCCTTGCGAACGCGGGAATCGTCCAACGGCGGCTGGTTGGCCTGAAAGGCGATGCCGAACCAACCCCCTGCCGGATAGCTTTGCACGATGAAATCGGGATTGCCGACGTAAAGCGGTTCCTGATCGCGGGTCAGGCCGTTGTAGTCGATCTGCCCGCCCAGCATCGCCTGATTGCGCGCTTCGGAATCGGGGATCGCGGTGAATTCGATCCGGTCAAGCTTTGGCGCGCCTTCCCAATAGGTGTCATTTGCGGTCAGGATCGTCGTGCTTTCGGGGTCATAGCTTTCAAGCTTGAAAGGTCCGGTGCCGATCCCGTAGGGCTCTGCCGCGCCTTCGGGCAACATCCTGACCCGGTAATCCATGAGGAGAAGCGGCAGGCCCGCATGCGGCGTGGACAGCCGGATCCTGGCGGTCAGTGGATCCACGACATCGACCCCTTCGATCATGCCAAGCACATCGGTCACCGGCGATTCCAGCGCAGGATCCTTGATCCGTTCAAGCGTGAACTTCACATCGGCCGCGTCAAAGGCGCTGCCGTCATGAAAGGTCACCCCCGGTTGCAGCGTCAGGGTCCATTCGGTGGCCGTGTCGTTGGCCGTCCACGTCTGCGCCAGTTCCGGCGCCGGGCGGCCATCGTCGTCCTGGCGGATCAGGCGGCTGTAGATCAGGTCGTTTACCTCGTAAAACCGGTTTGCCGAAACCGGATCAAGGCTTTCGCTGCCGCCAAAGCTAAGATCATTGGCCCGCCGCATGACGGTTTCCGCCTGCGCAGCACCTGCAACCATCATGAAGATGACAAGGGGGGGTGCCAGAAGTCTGGCCGTCAACTGACGTATCATGGCGATGTGTCCCCTGTTTGCTGTCGGTCCCGAAACATGCAAGCCTGTCTGGACTGCCAGCCCCGGAACGGCCCCTTCTGTCCACCAGATCGCAGGAACATGAAGCCCGGATGACAGTTCGACAAGGGCTTTGGCGGTCCCGACGACGGAGGTATCATGCGGATCGTGACGTATAACATTCAATGGGGCAAGGGTCAGGACGAGGTTGTCGACCTGTCGCGCATCGCCAGAACCGTGTCTGCGGCCGACGTGATCTGCCTGCAGGAAGTAGAGCGCAACTGGCGCGAGATGGCAGACAGCGATCAGGTCGTGCGGCTGGCGCAGTTGTTGCCCGACCACCATGCGATCTTCTCGCCGACCGTCGATCTGCATGACCATCGCGAGACCGCTGGTCAAGGCCGCCGCCAGTATGGCCTCATGCTTCTGTCGCGCTGGCCCATCCTGTCGACGCGCAGCTTTCCCCTGCCGAAGTATCCTGTCCACGGCAGCCTGAATGACAGTTCCGGCCTGCAGGAAGCGGTGATTGCACCGGGCGGGCAGGGGGTGCGAATCTACAACACGCA
Source organism: Rhodobacterales bacterium (assembly GCA_026400325.1). Taxonomy (GTDB): domain Bacteria; phylum Pseudomonadota; class Alphaproteobacteria; order Rhodobacterales; family Rhodobacteraceae; genus Tabrizicola. The sequence goes on along the minus strand of JAPLPF010000180.1, from coordinate 16,892 downwards.
TCTCAACTATCTGTCCCAACGCCAGCGACGCCTGCAGATCGACGAAATCCAGAAGATCATCGCCGATGCCCCGCGTCAGGGCGGCGCCATCGTCGGGCCGGGCGTGCCGGAGGAGGAGTATCGACAGGACTGGATGGCGATCGGCCCCGAGGACGTGCCAGCAATGCCGTTCCCGGCAATCCTGACGGGCGATTTCAACATGCGGACCAATTCGCCCAACTATGACCAGATCGTCGGAGAGCGGGATCCCTTCTATGGACGCCAACCCGACCTTGCGCGCTTCAGCGACGTTCTGACCCTGGTCGGCCAGCCCGAGCATGAAGGGTCAACCCACCCGGAAGCCGATCCGGAAGGATACCAGCGGATCGACCACGTCTTTGTTTCGGGGGATCTCGTCGGACGCGTGACCCGGGCATGGATCGACGCCAAGGCCGACGGCTCGGACCATCAGCCGGTCTTCGCGGACATCGCCTTTCCGTAGCAACGAACAATCCACCGGGATAGCGGCCTGCCTTCTGTCGCGGGTCGCCCGGTTGCACGCAGCCGTGTCCGAGCCGCTCCCGGGGATGATCTCCGCCTCGATCGCCCCTGGCGAAAGGGCGGCCACGGACCTGCGACCGCCCTGGCGGCCACTCCAACGAAAAATCACTTTGAAACAGAGGTACTGGTAGGCCCGGAGGGACTTGAACCCCCAACCAAGGCGTTATGAGCGCCCTGCTCTGACCAGTTGAGCTACAGGCCCTCAGCCCGAACCCATTAGCACAATCGGCCGGGCGGTCAAGCTTTCGGCCTTTGTTGCGAAGCCAGGCAGAAACGCGTATTGCAGCCCCGATATCAGGGGGAACGGCGATGACGACAGGGCACAACGGTCTGACCTATGCGGACGCGGGCGTGAATATTGACGCCGGTAACGCCCTCGTCGACCGGATCAAGCCAGCCGCCAAAGCGACCAGCCGCCCTGGTGTGATGGGCGGGCTGGGCGGCTTCGGCGCGCTTTTCGACCTCAAGGCCGCGGGCTACACCGACCCGGTGCTGGTGGCCGCGACCGACGGTGTCGGCACCAAGTTGCGCATAGCCATCGACACCGGCCACGTCGACACCATCGGCATCGACCTTGTCGCCATGTGCGTCAACGACCTGGTGTGCCAGGGTGCGGAACCCCTGTTCTTTCTCGACTATTTCGCGACCGGCAAGCTGGAGCTGGATCAGGCCACCCGCATCATCACCGGTATCGCCAAGGGCTGCGCCGACAGTGGCTGTGCCCTGATCGGTGGCGAGACGGCCGAGATGCCGGGCATGTACCACAAGGGTGACTTCGACCTTGCGGGCTTTGCCGTCGGCGCGATGGAACGCGGGACCGAACTTCCCGCCGGGGTGCAGAAGGGGGACGTTCTCCTCGGCCTTGCCTCGAACGGGGTCCACTCCAACGGCTACAGCTTTGTGCGCAAGGTGGTCGAACTGTCCGGCCTTGACTGGGACGCGCCCTCGCCGTTTTCGGACGGAACGCTTGGCCAGGCACTGCTGACACCGACCCGGCTGTACGTGAAACCGGCGTTGGCCGCCGTTCGGGCCGGGGGCGTCCACGGCCTTGCCCATATCACCGGCGGCGGGCTGACCGAAAACCCGCCGCGCATCCTGCCAGTGGGATTGGCCTGCGAGATCGACCTGTCATCGTGGCAGCTTCCGCCGGTTTTTCGCTGGCTCGCCAGCACCGCGAACATGGCCGAAGCCGAGCTTCTAAAGACCTTCAACTGCGGCATCGGCATGATCCTTGTGGTCGCCGAGGACCAGGCCGAGGCGCTGGCGTCCCTTCTTGGCGCAGAGGGAGAAACAGTCGTCCGCCTTGGGACGATCATCGAAGGGCAGGGGGTTCATTACAGCGGCCGCCTGCTGTGAAGCGCGTCGCCATCCTGATTTCGGGGGGTGGCTCGAACATGCTGGCGCTGGTGGCGTCGATGACCGGCGACCATCCGGCGCGTCCGGTTCTGGTGGCGTCCAATGATCCGGTTGCCGCCGGGATTGCCAAGGCGGCAGGGCAGGGCATTCCAACCGCAACCGTCGATCACCGCCCTTTCGGCCGCGACCGCGCCGGGTTCGAGGCGGCCCTTCTGTGCCATATCGAGGCCGCCGCCCCTGACATCCTGTGCCTTGCCGGGTTCATGCGCATCCTGACGCCCGGGTTCATCCAGCGCTTTCAGGGCCGCATGCTGAACATCCACCCCTCGCTTTTGCCAAAGTATCCCGGCCTGCACACCCATGCCCGCGCGCTGGCTGCGGGCGACAACGAAGCGGGCTGCAGCGTGCATGAAGTGACCGCTGATCTGGACGCAGGCCCGATTCTTGGCCAGGCCCGGGTGCCCATACTGCCCGGAGACACTGAAGCGTCGCTTGCCGACCGGGTGCTGGCGTTGGAACATCGGCTTTACCCCGCCGTCCTGCGTCGCTTTGCTGCCGGTGACCGCAGGCCGATCCTTCTGCCTTGAAGCGAGGCCAGGCAACGCAAGGGCGTTGCCTTCTTCCTTCCGGCCCCGGCCCTTTTCTTTTGTGCCACCGCCGCCTATACACATGCACCGAATGGCGGGATGACCCCGCGACTGCGAAAGGACGGCCATGCGCACGATCACCACGACCGAAGACCTTGCCGACTTCTGCGCAATCGCCAAGACGCAGCCCTTCGTCACCCTCGATACCGAATTCCTGCGCGAACGGACCTACTGGTCCAAGCTTTGCCTGATCCAGGCCGCCCTTCCCGGCGCAGGCGAGGCCGTGCTGATCGACCCGATTGAAGGGTCCGACATGTCGATGGAGCCGCTTTACGACCTGTTCCGTCACGAGGCGACGGTAAAGGTCTTTCACGCCGCCCGGCAGGATCTTGAGATCTTCTTCGTCGAAGGCCACGTTTTTCCCAGGCCCCTGTTCGACACCCAGATTGCGGCCATGGTCTGCGGCTTTGGCGAACAGGTCGGCTATGAAACGCTGGTCAAGAAGATCGCGAAGGCCAACCTGGACAAGACCAGCCGCTTTACCGACTGGTCGCGCCGGCCCTTGTCGGACGCGCAAAAGGAATATGCGCTGGCCGATGTCACGCACCTGCGCGACATCTACGAATGGCTGTCGGCGCAGCTGCGCAAGAACGGCCGGGCCGATTGGGTGGGTGAGGAACTGGCGATCCTGACCGACCCCGCAACCTATACCGTCGATCCGGACGAGGCCTGGATGCGGATCAAGACCCGCACAACAAGCGGCCGGTTTCTGGCCGTGGTCAAGACGCTCGCCTGCTTTCGCGAAACCTATGCCCAGGGGCAGAACGTGCCCCGCAGCCGGGTGATGAAGGACGACGCGTTGCTGGAGCTTGCCTCGACCCGGCCCGGCACGGCCGAGGAACTGGGCCGCTCGCGCCTGCTCATGCGCGAAGGCCGCAAGCCCGAGATTGCCGAGGGTATCCTTGCCGCGGTGAAAGAGGGGCTGGCGATGCGCCCCGAAGACATTCCGAAAGTTGATTCGACGCGCGAACAGATGCAGGTCAATCCGGCCCTGGCCGATCTTCTGCGCGTGCTTTTGAAGGCCAAATCGGAAAGCCTGGGCGTGGCCCCCCGTCTGATCGCCTCTTCCGGCGACCTTGACGCCATCGCGGCGGGGGATCGCGATCTGCCCGCCCTTGCCGGCTGGCGGCGCGAGGCGTTCGGCGACGATGCGATCCGCCTGTGTCGCGGCGAGATTGCGCTTTCGGCCAAGGGCAGCGAAGTGCGGGTCGTCACCCTCTGACCTCGCGGCAAGGGCCGCCGCTTTTCCGCAGGCTCCTGCCTTGTGGTTCGTCCGCTGTGGCCTCTGCCTCAGCGCCGCGCCGAGCGGGCGTTTGATGATCCTTGCACGACGATCTCGCGTACCGGCTCCAGCTTGATGTTCGACAGGAAGATTGCCACGTCGATCTGCCGCGACTGCGGCGTGCTGGTGCGGGTCTCGGTGACTGGCGGCAACAGCCGGAATTCGAACACCAGAGTGCCCCGGTCATCCACGGGCATCGGCACAAGCTCGGCCTGCCACCAGCCTTGGGTCGGGGTTTGCCCGCGCGCCCGCACGATGGCCCCGCCGGGCACAGGCTCAACCTCCAGCGACAGCACGGTATCGACCAGCCCGCGCGTGTCCTGCTCTTCCTTGGGAAGGACGATGGTTTCCTTCGGCTTCGACTGGCCGAACCAGTTGCGCGGATTGAGACCGCTTTCCTTGAATCCTCCGCATCCCGCCAGAAGCAGGCAAAGGGTGGCTAAAAGCAGCGGACGGGCAAGGGACATGGCGGCATTCCTGATGGCTTTCCCTTGGGTAGCCGATGGGCACAGCTTTGAAAAGCGCTTCTCGGGGCTGGACCTTTGGGGTGTCCGGGCCTACCTCCGCCAGCAACGGGAGTGACAGACATGGCCACCGAAGCCTTTGAAGAGATCGCCGAGACGTTCGTGTTCCTCGATGACTGGGAAGATCGCTACCGCCACGTCATCGACCTTGGCAAGGCTTTCCCACCGCTTGACGACAGCTTCAAGGTGCCTGCCCTGAAAGTGCAGGGTTGCGCCAGCCAGGTCTGGCTGCGCCCGATTCCGTCCGACGGTCGGTTCGACTTTCAGGGCGACAGTGACGCGATGATCGTGCGTGGCCTGATTGCCGTTCTGCACGCGCTTTACGCCGGCATACCGCTATCCGAGGTGGCCCGGGTGGATGCGCCAGCGGAACTGGCAAGGCTGGGGTTGAACGACCATCTCTCCAGCCAGCGGTCAAACGGCCTGCGCGCCATGGTGGACCGCATCCGCGAGACGGCTAGCCGCGTGTGACAGTCACCCGGTCGGTGTAGAAGGCAAGGTGCCCGGCAATCTCGGCCACATCGTCCTTCGGGTTTTCATAGGACCAGACCACGTTGGCAAACTTGGCAAAATCCCCCTTTACCGAAAAATAGGTCGCCTGGCCCTTCCAGGGGCAGCTGGTCTTGTGGTTGGTCTGCACCAGACGGCCCATGTCGATATCGTCGCGCGGGACGTAGACGACCGGTCTGGACGCCCCCTCGGTCAGCGCCAGTGCCCGGGTGCTTTGACCAAGTACAGTCGAGCCCACCGCGACCGTGACGGTCTCGGCAATCGGCGTGATCGTGATGTGACCGGCCATGAAAGCCTCCTTACAGCGGGGCGCAGGCGGCCCTCAGCCAGTCCAGTGTAGCACCGGAAACCCGCTCTGACAGCAGTTTCAGCACTGCCGCATGGTAGGTGTCCAGCCAGTCCCTTTCGCCCGGGGCCAGAAGGCCGGTCAGGATCAGCCGCCGGTCGAAGGGCACAAAGGTCAGCGTCTCGAAGGCAAGCTGCACCCGGTTGTCGCCAAGGGCAGGGGCCGGTTCGACCACGATCAGGTTCTCCAGCCGGATGCCAAAGGCGCCCTCGCGGTAGTAGCCGGGCTCATTGGACAGGATCATGCCGGGGTCCAGCACCACCTCGGACAGCCTGCTGATGCGTTGCGGCCCCTCATGCACGCTGAGAAAGGCCCCCACGCCATGGCCGGTGCCGTGGTCATAGTCCTGCCCTGCCAGCCACAAGGGATAGCGGGCAAGGGCGTCGATATCGCGCCCGGTCAACCCGCCCGGAAACCGCACGCGGCTGATGGCAATCATGCCCTGCAGCACGCGGGTATAGCACTCACGGGCCTCGTCGCCCGGATCGCCGATCGCCACAGTCCGCGTGATGTCGGTCGTTCCGTCCGGATACTGCGCCCCCGAATCAACCAGCAGCAACTCGCCCTGCCGAACCGGGCGGTCGGTTTCCCGGGTCACGCGGTAATGCATGATGGCCCCGTTCGGACCCGCGCCGCAGATGGTGTCAAAGCTGATGTCATGCAGCGCGTTCGTCGCCCGGCGGAACCCCTCCAGCGCGGTCACGACCGAAATCTCGGTCAGCCGGCCGGTCGGGGCCTCGCTGTCCAGCCAGCGCAGGAATTCCGCCATCGCCGCCCCGTCGCGCAGATGGGCGGCGCGCATGCCGGCAATCTCGGCCGCGTTCTTGCGCGCTTTCGGCAGACGGCAGGGATCGTCACCCCAGACCACATCCACCCCGGCGGCTTTCAGGATGTCGGCGACCGCGATCGGTGCCGTGCCCCTGTCAACGCGCACCGGGCCGGACAAGGCCTGCAAGGCAGCTTCAAAATCCTCGATGGGCCGAATCGCCACCTCTTGCCCCAGATGAGTGCAAGCCGCTTCGTCCAGCTTTGCCGCAATCACGAACAGGACCACCCGCCCGTCATCCTGCAGAAAGGCAAATCCCTGCAGCACCGGGTTCTTCGGCACATCCGCGCCGCGGATGTTCAAAAGCCAGCACAGCGAATCCGGCAGCGTCAGCACCGCGACCTTGTGCCCGTCCCGTCGCAACCCTTCGGCAAGCCGCGCGCGCTTGGCGGCCGAAGTCTCGCCGGCAAGTGGGTCGGGGTGCGGAAAGGCCTTGCCAATCGGTGCCGCGGGCTGGTCCGTCCAGATCGCGTCAATTGGGTTTTCTTCAACTGAACAAATACTTATACCAGTTCCCTCAAGCGATGCCTGAAGTTTATCGATCTCTTCGCCGGTGTGCAGCCAGGGGTCATAACCAATCCTGCCTGTGGCAAGCTTGTCGCGCAGCCAGTCCCCCGGCTTTACCTCCGGCCACGGGACGGGCGTAAGGCTGGCAAGGTCCACCTGCGCCTTCACCTGAGTGCGGTATCGCCCGTCGATGAACACCCCTGCCACATCCGGCAGCACGATGCAGAACCCGGCCGACCCGGTGAATCCGGTCAGCCATTGCAACCGTTCGTCCCGTGCGGCGACGTATTCGCCCTGATGCACATCCGCGCGCGGCACGATGAAGCCATCCAGACCCCTGGCACGCAACTGCACCCGCAACGCTGCAAGACGTGGTGGCCCCTGATCTGGCGAGGCATGGCTCTCAAAGGTCTGAAACACCCCTAATCCCTTTCATCTTTGCAAAAAGTATCCTCCCGTGGGTGAGGCGCGAAGCGACGAGGGGGGCGGAAAGCCCCCCTTACCCCGCCCGCCGCAGCCCCAGCGCCCGGGCGCGTTTCTTCGGGTCCACCTCGAACAATCCGGCCAGCTGCTCGGTCATGGCACCTGCCAGCTGCTCGACATCCGTGATCGTCACCGCCCGCTGGTAGTAGCGGGTCACGTCATGACCGATGCCGATGGCGATCAGCTCCACCGCGCGGCGGCGTTCCACCATGGCGATCACGTCGCGCAGGTGTTTTTCCAGATAATTCGCGGGGTTGACGGACAAGGTTGAATCGTCGACCGGCGCTCCATCGCTGATCACCATCATGATCTTGCGCGCCTCGGGCCGGGCCATCGCGCGGCGGTGCGCCCATTCCAGCGCCTCACCGTCGATGTTTTCCTTTAAGAGGCCCTCTTTCATCATCAGCCCAAGGTTCGGCCGCACCCGCCGCCAGGGCGCATCGGCCGATTTGTAGATGATGTGGCGCAGATCGTTCAGCCGCCCCGGCACTTGCGGCCGGCCTTGCGCCAGCCACCGCTCGCGCGACTGGCCGCCCTTCCAGGCCCGCGTGGTAAAGCCCAGGATCTCCACCTTCACCGAGCAACGCTCCAGCGTTCGCGCCAGCACATCCGCACAGATCGCGGCAATCGAAATCGGCCGCCCCCGCATCGAGCCAGAGTTGTCCAGAAGCAGCGTCACTACCGTATAGCGAAACTCGGTGTCCTTTTCCTGCTTGAAGGACAGCGGCGTCGTCGGGTTCGCCACTACCCGCGCCAGGCGCCCGGCGTCCAGCGTGCCCTCTTCAAGGTCGAAATCCCAGGACCGGTTCTGCTGTGCCTGCAACCGGCGCTGCAGCTTGTTCGCCAGACGGCTGACGGCACCCTTCAGCGGCTCAAGCTGCTGGTCCAGATAGGCGCGCAGGCGTTCCAGTTCTGCCGGTTCAGCAAGATCCTCGGCCTTGATTTCCTCATCAAAATCCGTGGTATAGACGCCATAGTTCGGGTCTGCATCCGAATGGGGCGCAGGCGGTGGCGGCTCCAGTGGGGCCTCGCCTTCCGGCATTTCGGCCTCATCGCCCTGTTCCATGTCGGCGCTGTCTTCCATCGTCACTTGCGCCTGGGACTGGTCCTGCTGGTCCTCCTGGCTGCGCTCGGGCGAAGCTTCGGAGTCTTCGCCCTCCTGCTCTTCCCCCGCAGAATCGGGCGCGTCCTCGTCCTGTTCGGCCTGATCGTCGCCCGCGTCCTCATCGGGCGCGTCCGGGTCATCGCCCAGCTGGTCGCCATAGCCGAGATCAGAGATCACCTTGCGCGCCAGCCGCGCGAACGCGGCCTGATCGGCAAGAACGTGGTCAAGGTTCGACAGCGTGTCTCCGGCCTGCTCTTCGACGAATCCGCGCCAAAGATCGGCGACATGTGCTGCAGACGTCGGCAATGTGCGCCCTGTCGCCATCTGGCGCACAAGGTAGCCTGCGGCAACGGACAGCGGCACCTCGGACGCCTGTGTCACCTGGCCATAGCCCTTGCGGTCCGCCTCATGCGCGATCTTGGCGTCGATGTTTCCGGCGGTGCCGGGCATGGATTGCGCGCCCACAGCCTCGCAGCGGGCGGCCTCCATCGCCTCATAGATGTCGCGGGCCAGAGGGCCGGTCGGGGCATAGCGCGCGGCCACGCCCTCATCATGGAATTTCCGGCGCAAGGCAAAGGCATCCGCCGTTCCGCGCGCCAGCAGCACCTCGTCGCGGGTCATGCGGCGGCTGACCTGCGGCAGGCGCACGCCTTCCTTGTTCATGCCCGCGGGGTCGACCGAATAGGTGACCGTCATCTCCGGGTCATCCGCTATGGTGCGGGTAGCCTCGGCGAGGGCCTTCTTGAACGGATCGGCGGGGTTGTCGCTTGGTTTGTTCATGGTCGTGATCCTAGTGCGTCCAGCGTCCGGCTGCCAGATGCGAGATCGGCCAGCAGGGCCACATGAACATCCAGCGCATCAATGACCCGGTAGCCCGGATTCTGCCCGCCGAAGGCAAGGTTCAGGTCGGTTCCCGCCAGAACCACGGCCTTGGCCCCAAGGTCGGTCACCATGCGGCGCCCGGCGTCAAGAAATCTGGCCCGGGTGGCCGTGTCGCAGACCCCGGCAACCGCCATTTCCTGGTAAAGCTGGCCCAGGGTGTCGGTCTCACTGTCCAGCGCCACGGCACGGGTCTTGACCAGCTGGCCGTAAAGTCGGGTCTGCATGACAACGCGCGTCCCAAGAAGTCCCACTGTTCCAAGGCCTTCTGCCGCAAAAGCCTCATCCAGCGGTGCCAGCGCGGACACAAGCGGCAACGACGACCGGGCCACCGTCTCGGCAAAGCAGAAATGCCCGCCAAGCGAGGTGATCGCCGCGCAATCTGCCCCGGCCGCCTGCAACCGGTCGATCAGCCGGGCATAGGTTTCGGCTTGCTCCAGCTTGCGGTCGGCCAGGGTGTTGCGAATCAATTCGTGGATGTCGGCCTGCACGATGGTCAACTCCAGCCGGTTGCCACGCGCCGCCATCGCCGCGACAAGCCGCTGATAGTAGACCACGGTCGCCGCCGGGCCGATGCCGCCAATCAGGCCGATATGCATGTCTGCCTCTCCCGGTTCCCTGCCCATCTAGAACAAGGCTGCCGCAAGGGGCAATCCTGTGGTGCATCCTCGCACAGACCCGGCGCGGGGGTGCGGAATTGGCGCGACGTCATCTGTCATCACATAAGGCGACAGTGACCGACCCCCTTTTGAAGGATACCTTCCATGGCCAGCAAGCCCAAGATCGCGATCATCGTCTCGTCGACCCGCCCGACCCGGTTCGCCGACATCCCCACCACCTGGATCAAGGCGCAGGCCGAGGCCCGCGGCGACATGGATGTCGAAGTGGTCGATCTGCGCGACTATCCGATGCCCTTCTTCGCCGAAATGGCGTCGAACGCCTGGATGCCGACGCAGGACCCTGTTGCCGTCAAATGGCAAAAGAAGCTTGCCGAGTTTGACGGCTACATCTTCGTGGTGGCCGAATACAACCGGTCCGTCACCGCTGCGCTGAAGAACGCCCTGGACCAGGCCTACGTCGAATGGGCGCACAAGCCCTTTGGCGCGGTGGCCTATGGCTCGATGGGCGGCACTTCGGCACTGGCACATCTTCGGATGATCGGGGTCGAACTGCAGATGGTTCCGGTGCGCAACTCGGTCCACATCGGCGGCGGCGACTTCTTCAAGGTCTGGCCGGGTGTCGGCGGATCGGGCAATATCGCCGACATCGAGGCAGGTCTTCTGCCCTCGGCCAAGGCGATGCTTGACGACGTGATGTGGTGGGCCAAGGCCACGATGGCCGCGCGCGGCTAAAGCGGGCAGGGGCGGGGCACGGACCCCGCCCACCCTTCTGACTGTTGATCCTGCCAGGGCAACCGTTAAACTGGCCCGGTCGGCGCCTGGGTGCGCCCTTGCGTCCGAGGTCTGCCAGTGTCCGATTTTTCTGCCGAAGTTACCGAGCGTCTGATCCGCTATGCCGCGATCGACAGCCAGTCCGACGCGAATTCGCCCAGCTCGCCCAGCACACAGCGCCAGTTTGGCATGCTGAACCTTCTGGTGGACGAACTGCGTGCCATCGGCGCAGCCGACGTCCGGTTGGCGGACTACGGTGTTGTTCTCGCGACAATCCCCGCAACCACCAGTCACAAAACCCCGGTGATGGGCTGGCTTGCGCATGTCGACACCGCACCGGGATTCGCCGCCGAGGGGGTCAAGCCCCGCCTGGTCCCGGCCTGGAACGGTAGCCCGATCCCTTTCCCCGATGCACCCGATCTTGTGCTTTCGCCCGACCAGTCGCCCTACCTTGCCCAGTGCAAAGGCCACGACATCATCACAGCGTCCGGAGCAACTCTGCTTGGCGGCGATGACAAGGCCGGCTGCGCCATCATCATGGCCGCCGCCCGGCACCTGTTGCTCAATCCGCAGATCCCGCATGGGAAAATCCGCATCGCATTTACCCCCGACGAAGAGATCGGCCGTGGCGTCGATGCCCGGCTGCCTGCCGACCTTGGCGCCGATTTCGCCTATACGCTGGACGGAGCCGACCGGGGCGAGGTGGTGCATGAAACCTTCTCGGCCGATGCTGCCGTGATCCGGATCATCGGGGTTTCGATTCATCCCGGCCAGGCCAAGGGCAAGCTGGTGAACGCCCTGCATCTGGCGGCAAAGCTGATCGCGGCCCTGCCGCAGTCAACCCTGACGCCCGAGACGACGGATGGTCGCGAAGGGTTTCTTCATGTCAACGAGATGCGGGGCACCGCCGCCGAAGCCGAGGTGAAGGTTTTCCTGCGCGATTTCGAACGCGACGGGCTGGCCGCCCAGGGCGCGCTTCTGCACAAGCTGTGCGATGCCCTGCAGGCCAGCGAACCCCGCGCAAAGATCACCTGCACCATCACCGAGCAATACCGCAACATGCGCTACTGGCTTGAGGATGACATGACCCCGGTCAACCTTGCCCATGCCGCCTGCAAGGCTGCCGGGATCGAACCTTTCGCTTTGCCGATCCGGGGTGGCACCGACGGCTCGCGCCTGACGGAAAAGGGCGTGCCTTGCCCCAACATCTTCACCGGCATGCAGATGATCCATGGCCCGCTGGAATGGATTTCCGCGCAGGACATGGCGGCAGCGGTTCGGGTGCTGCTGGAACTGGCGGTCCTCGCCGCGAAACCGGCGAAAGGGTAGGGCGCGCCGACCCTCCTCATTCGACTTCGTCTCCTCGTCAGTGCGGGTGAGGAGTGACGAAGTCGTCGACGAACCTCCTCGCCTCAGGAAAGGCCTCGGCGAAGGCTACGACTGCCCGATCAACTCAGCACATGCCTGCAGCAACTCCTCCGCCCGCGCATCTGCAACCCTGTCCTTCGCAAAATGCGCCCGCTGCAAGAGCGCCTTCTGTGCCACCTTCGCCTCGATCCTCCAGCCCATCACCGTCGCGTCCATCCCCGGCTCCTCGACCGCCTCGACCAGTGCCAGCAGGCTGTCGCGCGTTCCCGCCGAGGCGTCAGAGGCTGGGCCATCCACCAGCCACTGATGCTCTACCAGCGCCGAGAACCGCCCCGCACAGACCGCAAACTCACGCAGCAAGGGATCGGCCGATGCAGGGCCGCACCCGGCAAACCCCACAGCGAGTGCAGTCAGAATAGTTTCCAAACCGCGCGCCATTTGAGCATGAGGCGCGCAGAATCGCACTTTTTCAAGGCCGAATGAAAACTTTTGCAAAGGTCCCGATGCAAAAAGGCCGCCCCGAAGGACGGCCTTTTTGCCTAAACCCGAAGCGGTAAGGCTTACTTCATCGCCATGCTGGCCGCCGACTCCGGCAGCTCTTCCGCGAAACACCGCTGGTAGAATTCGGCCACCGTCTGGCGCTCCAGCTCGTCGCATTTGTTAAGGAAGGTCAGCCGGAAGGCATAGCCCACGTTGCGGAAGATCTCGGCGTTCTGCGCCCAGTTCAGCACGGTGCGGGGCGACATGACCGTCGACAGATCGCCGTTCATGAAGGCCGTCCGCGTGAGGTCCGCGACCGTCACCATCTGTCCAATCTGCTTGCGGCCCTTCTCGGTGTTGTAATGCGGCGACTTCGCCAGAACGATCGCCGCCTCGGCGTCATGGGACAGGTAGTTCAGCGTCGCCACCAGGCTCCACCGGTCCATCTGCGCCTGGTTGATCTGCTGGGTGCCGTGGTAAAGGCCGGTCGTATCGCCCAGGCCCACCGTGTTCGACGTGGCGAACAGACGGAATGACGGGTGCGGGGTGATGATCTCGTTCTGGTCCAGCAGCGTCAGCTTGCCGTCATGCTCCAGCACGCGCTGGATCACGAACATCACATCGGCCCGGCCCGCGTCGTATTCGTCGAACACGATGGCGACCGGGTTGCGCAGCGCCCAGGGCAGAATACCTTCGTGGAACTCGGTCACCTGCTTGCCGTCGCGCAGCTTGATCGCGTCCTTGCCGATCAGGTCGATCCGGCTGATGTGGCTGTCAAGGTTGACCCGCACCGTAGGCCAGTTCAGCCGCGCGCCGACCTGCTCGATATGGGTCGATTTGCCCGTTCCGTGGTAGCCCTGGATCATCACCCGACGGTTGTAGGCAAAGCCTGCAAGGATTGCCAAGGTGGTATCCGGGTCGAACTTGTAGGTGGGGTCGATCTCGGGCACCCGGTCGGTGCGGTCGGCAAAGCCCTTGACGCGCATGTCGGTATCAATGCCGAACACATCGCGGACCGAAATTTCCTCGGTCGGTTTCATCACCTGATCCAGCATCGCTTCGTCCAATCCATCGCTCCCGCACCCGCTGTGCAGGCCCCGGGCCTGTTTGGAACATATCGCGGGGGGGTTCAAGGGGAAGGCGCGGCTTTGCGGTGGCCCGCCGTCAGCGGTTTCGGTCGCTATTCCCGAAAGTAGCGGCTTTCCTTCAGTTGATCCCAGGCCCAGACCACCTCTTGCAGCCGCTCCTCATCCCGGCGGTCGCCGCCGTTCATGTCGGGGTGCAGGTCCTTGACCAGCGCCTTGTACTGCTTGCGGATCTCGGTCTTGGTCCAGGTGTCGCGGGCATCGAGGATCTCGATCGCCTTGCGCTCGGTCGGTGGCAGCTTTCGTGTCGCGGTCGACAGCGGCTTTCCCGGGTTCTGCGTGGCGTTCGGGCCCAGAAGGGCCATCGGATCGTTCACCCCCAGCCGCGCCCAGGAGTTGCCGTCACCAAGGCGGCTGAAGGGTTTGGTCTCCCGCTCCCAGACCCGGTCCTTTTCCAGGAACTTCTGGAACTCCTCGTCGGTGGTGCCGTGAAAAAAGTTCCACTTCAGGTTGTATTCGCGGATGTGATCCTTGCAGAACCAGAAGAACTCATCCAGCAGGTCAGGTGATTTCGGCGCGCGGTAGGCCGCCTGAAGTTTGCACCCGGGATAGTCGCAAGGGCGGTCGGCGGTCTCGAACGCGCCAGACATGCCACGACGGCCCGTTTTCTTGCGTTTCTTGTCGGTCGAGACGCGAATGTCGAACTCGAAGGGCGGGCGGTTGGTCATGCGGTGCTCACTGTGGGGCCCTTGGGGGGCCTTTCCGACTCGGGGCCATGAGTTTAGGGCTTTTCCGGGCGGATTGAAGGGGGCAAGACTGACATGGCCGTGAAAGATGAGATCGAGGCGCGCCTGACCGCCGCCTTCACCCCCGAAAGGCTGGAGGTGGTGAACGAAAGCCACCAGCACGCGGGGCATTCAGGCGATGACGGGACGGGGGAAAGCCACTTCCGGGTGGTGATCCGGGCTGCGGCCTTCGCGCCGATGTCCCGCGTGGCGAGGCACCGGGCGGTGCATCAGGCGCTGGGGGATCTGAACCAGAGGGTCCATGCGATTGCGTTGGATATCGGCTGACCACGGTTGGCCCCCGACTAACCTGAGGACCATTCATGAGATGTGCGCAAGTCCAAGGACTTGGTCAGTCTTTCTCAAAGCTGCGCAGGTTGAGCGCACGGTCTTTGTGCCGCACGACAAAGCCCGCCTGGCGCGGCCATTCTGCATAGGGGTCGGCAGAGCCGCCCAATTCGAGGCGAGCATGGAGCGGCCAATTCGGGTCGTCGAGCGCCTCGCGCCCAAGCGCCACAAGGTCAGCCGCCCCGCCGCGCACGACAGCCTCAGCCTCGGCGGGCGTGGTGATCAGTCCCACGGCCATCGTCGGCAGGTCCGCCCCTTCTCGCACGGCCTGCGCCAGAGGGACCTGATAGCCCGGCCCGACCGAGATTTTCCCGCCCTCAAAACCACCCGACGAGCAGTCGATGAGGTCGGCCCCGATATCCTTCAACGCGCGGGCGTAAATGATGCTGTCCGCAACGGTCCAGCCGCCGTCAATTCCATCCTGGGCCGAGATGCGGGCAAACATCGGCTTTTCGGCAGGCCAGGCGTCCCGCACGGCCTTGGCCACCGACAGGGGAAACCGCATCCGGTTCTCCAGGCTGCCGCCGAAGGCGTCCTCGCGCTGGTTGGCAATGGGTGAAAGGAACTGGTGAAGCAGATAGCCGTGGGCCGAGTGGACCTCCACAAGGTCAAAGCCGGCTCGATCCGCCCGCTGTGTCGCCGCGACAAAGGCTGCGTGGATATCGTCCATCTCGGACGGCGCCAGAGCATGCGGCACCTTGTATTCGGCTGAGTTCTGCGCGTGCGGAATGGCGCTGGGTCCGACTGTAGGCCAATCCTCGAACCCGACCAGCGGCTTTTCTGCCTCGGTCTCGTCAAAGCGGCCACGCCACCAGACGGCAGAGGATGCCTTGCGACCCGCATGGCCGATCTGGATGCCGGCGGCTGCCCCCTGACTGCGCAGGAAGTCCACGATCCGGGCGAGGGGCGGGATATGGTCATCCGACCAGAGGCCCAGGTCCGCATAGGAGACGCGCCCCTCGGGCGTCACGGCCGTGGCCTCGACGATGACCGCCCCGAAACCACCAAGACCGAAACGCGCAAGATGGGCGAAGTGATGGTCGTTCGCCAGGCCACCCTTGGCCGAATACTGGCACATGGGGGACAGAACGATCCGGTTTTTGAGGGTGAGACCGCGAAACGTTGCAGGCGACAGCAGAAGGCTCACTGAAGCAGGCTCCTTGCAGATCCAGGTTGATTCCAAAACACTTGGGTCGTGCAAGATGCTGAATGGGCTGGCAGGTCAAGCCCCACACGATGCCCTTCAGCTGGTGCCAGATATCCACTGGCTATGCCATTGTTTTTGCCATCGGTTCAAGAAACCAATGGCATGAGGTGTCTTCGCGCGCCTGCCCTCCATTTGAAGACCGCCTCCCCCCCACGAAATCAAGGCGTTGAGAAGTTTCTGACGCCCGCGATCAACACCTTGATTCCAAATGCCCGACAGAGGTTGTCCATTCTGGTCACTACCCCGCCTTCACCCGCAACCGCCAGGCATGGAGGAGGGGTTCGGTATACCCCGAAGGCTGCTCCCGCCCCTTGAAGACGAGCTCACACGCCGCCTGAAACGCCGCCCCCTGGAAGCCGGGCGCCATCGGCCGGTAGAGGGGGTCCCCCTCATTCTGGCGGTCCACCACCGCCGCCATCTTCTTCATCGCCTCGGTCACGTCCTCGGGGCTGACGATCCCATGATGCAGCCAGTTCGCGACATGCTGGGCCGAGATCCGGCAGGTCGCCCGGTCCTCCATCAGCCCGACATCGTTCAGGTCCGGCACCTTGGAACAGCCGATCCCCTGATCCACCCAGCGGACCACATAGCCCAGGATGCCCTGCGCGTTGTTCTCCACCTCCCGCATCACCTGAGCCCGGTCCCAGGCCCGGAAACTGGCCAGCGGGATGTCGAGAATCCCGTCCACATGCGCCCTGCGGCCCCCCTTGGCCAGCCGGGCCTGCACCGCCAGCACGTCAACCCGGTGATAGTGCAGCGCATGCAAGGTCGCTGCGGTAGGTGAGGGCACCCAGGCCGTGTTCGCCCCGGCCCGCGGATGGGCGATCTTTTCGTCCAGCATCGCCGCCATCAGGTCGGGCATCGCCCACATCCCCTTGCCGATCTGGGCGCGCCCCGACAACCCGCATTCCAGCCCGATATCGACATTCAGCGCCTCATAGGCCGTGATCCAGGCCTTGCGCTTGATGAAGTCCTTCCGGCTGAACGGGCCTGCCTCCATGCTCGTATGAATCTCGTCCCCGGTCCGGTCCAGGAAACCGGTGTTGATGAAGGCCACCCGGCTTTTCGCCGCCCGGATGCACTCCTTGAGGTTGACGGATGTCCGCCGCTCCTCATCCATGATCCCCAGCTTGACCGTGTTCGCCGGAAGGCCCAACAGCCCCTCCACCCGCGCCATCACGGCATCGGCGAAGGCCACCTCCTCCGGCCCATGCATCTTCGGC
>JAPLPF010000127.1:6969-16229 GCA_026400325.1 Rhodobacterales bacterium | reverse complement strand
CATGAAGGAAGATTACCACAAGTCCGGCGTGCCGATGCTGACGGTGACGCATGGCCGACGGTCCACCCGGGCGCATATCCTGGTTTACACGGTGCTTCTGGTGCCGGTTGCCATCGGCGCGGCGCTGAGCTCGATCGGCGGGCCGCTGACGCTGGCGGTCGCCGTGGGGCTGAACCTGTGGTTTGTGGTCGGGGCCGTCCGCATCTGGCGGCGCGATGAGGTGATGGCCGAGGCGGACCGTTACTCTGTCGAAAAGGCAGTCTTCCGCTTCTCGCTTCTGTATCTGTTCCTGCACTTCGCGGCCTTCCTGGTGGAAGCCGTGCTCAAGTCCTACGGGCTGGGGGGCTGGTGATGGCGTTCCGCCCGTCGCATGAGTTGCACAAGCGGCGCTTCAGCCGAAATCTTGGGGTTGGCCTGACACTGGCCGCCTTCGTGGCGCTGGTGTTCGCGTTGACCGTGGTCAAGGTCAAGCGCGGCGATCCGATGCAGGGCTATGACCATGTGATCCAGCCGCAATCCGTGCCGACGCCTGACCAGGGGGACAAGGGATGATCTTACCCCGCCTGCAAGGCAAGAACCGCACCCTGGCGCAACTTGTCGGCGTGGTGGCCGCAATGGCCGCGCTGTCCTTTGCCGCCGTGCCCTTTTACAGCTGGTTCTGCCAGGTGACCGGGTTTGGTGGCACGACCTCGGTGGCCGACGCGGGGTCCGACGTGATCCTCGACCGGACGATGAAAGTGCGTTTCGACGCCTCGCTGGAACAGGGGATGCCCTGGACCTTCAAGCCGGTCGTGCCGTTCATGGACATCAGGATCGGCGAGACCGGCCTTGCCTTCTTCGAGGCGCACAATCCGACCAGCCGCCCGGTGGCCGGCACGGCAAGCTTCAACGTGTTTCCCTATGCAGCGGGCGGTTACTTTACCAAGATCGCCTGCTTTTGCTTCACCGAACAGGTGCTGCAGCCCGGTGAGACCGTGCAGATGCCGGTTTCTTTCTACATCGACCCGACGATTGTCGATGACCCCGACGGCAAGTTCCTGCAGGAAATCGTGCTGAGCTACACCTTCCACCTGACGCCCCTGCCGGAAGAGCAGGCGGCGTTGCAAAATCCTGCCACGGCCAATGCAGCCGTGGTAAACTGACCCAAGAAACGAGGGAACCGTCGGCCATGGCCCACGCAAAGAACCACGACTACCACGTCCTGCCGCCGTCGATCTGGCCGCTTCTGGGCGCGCTTTCCGGTTTCACCATGCTTTTCGGGGCGGTCCTGTGGATGCATGGCTCGGGTCCCTGGCTGGGGCTGATCGGCCTTGCCGGTGTCCTTTACGTCATGTTCGCCTGGTGGTCCGAGGTCGTTCACGAAAGCCACGCGGGGGATCACACGCCTGTTGTCATGTTGGGCCTGAAGTATGGCTTCATCCTGTTCATCATGTCCGAGGTCATGTTCTTCTCGGCCTGGTTCTGGACCTTCTTCAAGCACCGCATGTATCCGATGGGGCCAGACAGCCCGGCAATTGACGGACCCTGGCCCCCTGCCGGGATCGAGACTTTCGACCCCTGGCACCTGCCCCTGATGAACACGCTGATCCTGCTTTTGTCGGGTTGCGCCGCGACCTGGGCGCACCACGCCCTTGTGCATGAGAACAACCGCAAGGATCTCAGGAACGGGCTGATCCTGGCCATCTGCCTCGGGGTCGTTTTCACCGGCATGCAGGCATACGAATACAGCCATGCAGCCTTTGGCTTTGCCGGAAACATCTATGGCGCCAGCTTCTTCATGGCGACCGGCTTCCACGGGTTCCATGTCATCATCGGGACGATCTTCCTGACCGTCTGCCTGATCCGCGTGATGAAGGGGCATTTTACCCCGGAAAAGCACGTGGGCTTCGAGGCTGCCGCATGGTACTGGCACTTCGTCGACGTGGTCTGGCTGTTCCTGTTTGCGGTCGTCTATGTCTGGGGCCGGGGCTGATCCCTTCCCTTTTGCCAAGCAAGCCAAGCGCGGGCCTTCGGGCCTGCGCTGTCGTTTCAGGGAAGTGACATGCTGCGTGCCACGGTCTTTGCGATAATCCTGGGGGTTTCGGGCGTGGGCGTCCTTGTGTCGCTTGGTGTCTGGCAAATGCAGCGCCTTGCCTGGAAAGAAGGGATCATCGCACAGGCCGACGGGATGATTGCCGCAGCGCCGATTCCCTTGCCGGAAAACCCGGACCCCGCGACCGATCGTTACCGTGCGGTCAGCGTCGCCGGGGCCTTCACGGGTGAAGAGGCGCATGTCCTCACCTCCATTCGGGAAGAGGGGCCGGGGTTTCTGGTGATCGCCGCCTATCAGACCACCGATGGCCGTCGCATCCTGATCGACAGGGGCTTTGTGCCCGCAACCTCAACTGGCCCGATGACGTGACCTCGTCCACGCCGCCCTATGACGCCGACCGCGCCATCTGGTACGGCCGCGATGTGGCGGGGATTGCGGGCCTGCTGGGGACCGCGCCGGTCCTGATCATCGCCCGCAGCGATACCGGCGATGGCGTGGTTGCCCAGCCGGTGACCACGGCGGGTTTTCGCAACGACCATTGGCAATATGCTGTCACCTGGTTTTCGCTGGCAGCGGTGTGGCTGGGGATGACAGTCCTGCTTCTGTGGCGTATCAGAACGCGGACGGTTTGACGGCAGGACGGCTTCAGGCAGAATGATGCAGTATATTTCGACCCGGGGCTCAGCGCCCGTGCTTGGCTTTGGCGAAGCGATGATGACCGGCCTTGCCCGCGATGGCGGGCTTTACGTTCCCGAAACGGTGCCGGTGATGAGCCATGCCGACATCGCGGCGCTGGCGGGTCTGGCCTATGAAGAAGTCGCGTTTCGCGTGATGCGCCCCTATCTGGGCGGGTTCTTCGGCGATGACGAATTCCGGGGTCTGATCGACAAGGCCTATTCGGGTTTCCACCACGCCGCCCGCGCGCCGCTGGTGCAACTGGCGTCGAACCATTTCCTGCTGGAGCTGTTCCACGGGCCGACCCTGGCCTTCAAGGACTTCGCCATGCAGCTGATCGGGCAGATGATGCAGGCGGCACTGGCCAAGTCGGGGGAACGTATCACCATTGTCGGCGCGACCAGCGGTGACACCGGAAGTGCCGCGATGGAGGCGTTCCGGGGCCTCGCGAATGTGGATGTATTCATCCTGTTCCCGCAGGGCCGGGTGTCGGATGTGCAGCGTCGGCAGATGACCACGCCATCCGAGGCAAACTGCCATGCCCTGGCGCTGGACGGCGATTTCGACGATGCTCAGGCCCGGGTAAAGGACATGTTCAACGATTTCGCCTTCCGTGACGGGGTGCGGCTGGCGGGGGTGAACAGCATCAACTGGGCGCGGGTGCTGGCGCAGGTGGTCTATTACTTCTATGCGGCGACCGCCCTTGGTGCGCCGCATCGTGCCGTCAGTTTCACCGTGCCGACCGGCAATTTCGGCGACATTTTTGCAGGCTACATCGCCCGCCGCATGGGGTTGCCGATCGACAGGCTGGTGATTGCCACCAACCAGAACGACATTCTTGACCGGGCCTTGCGGGTGGGCGACTACCGGACCAACGGGGTCAAGCCATCCATCAGCCCGTCGATGGACATTCAGGTGTCGTCGAACTTCGAACGCGCGCTGTTTGATGCCTATGGCCGCGACGGCAAGGCCATTGCCGCCCTGATGGATGATCTGAAGGCAGGCGGCTTTCACATCAGTCAGGGTGCGCTGGAAACCTTGCGCGCCACCTTCGCCTCGGGCCGCTGCAGCGAGGATGAGACGCTGGCGACCATCGCCAGCGCCTTGCAGACCACGGGCGAGCTTCTATGCCCCCATTCCGCGGTGGGTGTGAAGGTGGCCGAAGATCATCTGGGGGCAACCCCGATGATCACCCTTGCCACCGCCCATCCGGCCAAGTTCCCTGATGCGGTGGAGCGTGCGACCGGCATCCGTCCGGCCCTGCCGCCGCACATGGCGGACCTCTTTGAGCGGCCCGAACGGATGACCCGGGTGCCGAACGACCTTGCCGCACTCGAGGCGCTGGTGCGCGAAAGGATTGCCTCTTGACCCAGACGCTTCACACCTTGGCCAACGGCTTTCGCATCGTGACCGAGGCGATGCCGGGCCTGCAGTCCGCATCCGTCGGCCTTTGGGTCGAGGCCGGAGGGCGCCATGAGACCCCGGCGCAGAACGGCATCGCGCATTTCCTTGAACACATGGCCTTCAAGGGCACCAGGCGGCGTTCTGCGCTTCGCATCGCGGAAGAGATCGAAGATGTCGGCGGCTACATCAACGCCTACACCAGCCGCGAGATGACGGCCTATTATGCGCGGGTCCTGTCGCAGGATGTGGTGATGGCGCTGGACGTGATCGCCGACATCGTGCTGAACCCCTTGTTTCGCAAGGCGGATATCGAGACCGAACGCCATGTGATCCTGCAAGAGATCGGCCAGGCGCTGGACACGCCTGATGACATCATCTTCGACTGGCTGCATGAGGTTAGCTATCCCGACCAGCCGTTCGGCCGCACGATCCTTGGTCCGGAAGAACGGGTGTCGTCGTTCCGCAAGGCCGATCTTGAGGGGTTTACCGCCGCACATTACGGCCCCGACCAGATGATCCTTTCGGCCGCCGGGGGGGTTGACCCTGTCGCCATCATCGCGGCGGCAGAGCGGATCTTCGGCGCGTTGAAACCGGTCGGGACCCCGACCGTGCAGCCGGCGCGGTTCCAGGGTGGCGAACGCCGTGAAGTGAAGGATCTGGAGCAGGTCCATTTCGCGCTGTCTTTCGAAGGACCGGGCTACCGCGACGACAAGGTCTTTACCGCGCAGGTCTATGCCACCGCGATGGGTGGCGGCATGTCGAGCCGCCTGTTCCAGAAGATCCGCGAGGACCGGGGGTTGTGCTATTCGATCTATGCCCAGTCGTCGGCCTATGAAGATACCGGCCAGATCACGATTTACGCCGGAACCTCTGCCGGAGAAATCGGCGATCTTACCCAGCTGACCATTGACGAATTGAAGCGCGCCGCCGATGACATGACCGAAGCCGAAGTGGCCCGGTCGCGGGCACAGCTTCGCGCAGGGCTGCTGATGGGGCTGGAAAGCCCGTCCAGTCGTGCAGAACGCAACGCGCGCCTCTTGTCGATCTGGGGCCGCATCCCGGCTGTGTCCGAGGCCGTGGCCAGGATCGACGCGGTGAATACGGCGGCCGTGCGCGCCTACGCGGCGGACCTGACGACAGCCCGGTCGGCCCTGGCGCTTTATGGCCCGGTCGTGCAGGCACCTGGGATCGAGGCGGTCCGCAAGGGACTTGCCTCCTGATGCTGGGGCTGAAGCGCCGCGTCCGGGTCGAGACGGAGCGGATGACCCTGCGTCTGCCGGAACATTCCGACTGGCGGCAATGGTCCGAACTGCGCGACGCCTCGGCCGAGTTTCTGTCGAAGTGGGAGCCGGTCTGGGCCAATGACCACCTTACGCGCCGTGCATTCACCAACCGGGTCTACTGGTCTCAGCGCGCCGAGGCGCAGGGCACGGCCCTGCCGATGATGATGATCCGGCGTAAGGACAACCTGCTGCTGGGTGCCCTGACGCTGGACAACATCCGCCGTGGTCCGGCGCAGACCGGAACATTCGGCTACTGGATCGGCCAGCCTTTCGCCAGGCAAGGCTATATGCGCGAGGCGATCCTTGCGCTGACCCATCACGCCTTTACCCGGATGGACCTTTCCCGGATGGAGGCGGCTTGCCTGCCTGAAAACACCGCGTCGCGCGGGGTGCTGGAGAAATGCGGCTTCAAGTATGAAGGGGTTGCGCAAAGCTATCTTCAGATCAACGGGCGCTGGCGCAACCATGTGCTTTACGCCAACCTTCGGGGTGACCGGCGCGGCAAGACGGACGCGGGGTGACGGGCCTCTGTGGTGGCCAAATTGAGCGCGTGCCGCGCAATCCTTTTGTCTCGCGCCATCGCGTGAAGGACGCGACGCCGCTCGGGTCAAGGCCTCCGGCGGGGATATTTGGGAACAGGTGAATTGACGGGAGTGCATGAGGGGCAACGCGCCAGGATGGGCAGGGTTGCGCATTTGCGCGGCACGAACGTCGCGGGAGTGACCAGGCTGCCGATGTCGCGGTCACGCAGGAAACCGCCTCGCCCGCTGCCCGCCTGCAATCTGCGCGATTTGCGGTGCTGCCCGGCTTGCTGACTGATCTCACGCAGCCGTGATCCGGTATCCGCAGGACGCGTCGGATTTTCGGGTTACCTTGCCGTGGAGATGGAGGTGCCGCATGCGTCTGACCCTTGCCCTGATGCTGTTCGCCGCCCCCGCGCTGGCGCAAGACCGTATCGCGTCGCATTGCATTGCACTTGCTTCGGCCGAGCCGCAGGTTGTGCCGGTTGCGCTGCAGGATGGGCTTGAGCCGGACAGCGTGCTGATCCGCTACATCGACCATGCCAGCTTTGCGATCGTGACGCCGGACGGCACCGTGGCTGTCACCGATTATACGGGTTACACCGGGACGCAGGATCTGGTGCCGGATGTAGTGACGATGAACAACGCCCATTCGACGCATTGGACCGCGTCCCCCGACCCGCGCATCCCCCATGTCCTGAAAGGCTGGGGCGAAGGCGGGGTGGCGGCCGACCACCGGCTAGACCTTGGGTCGATGCTGGTGCGCAACGTGCCGACCGACACCCGCGGCCCCTTTGGCGAGGGCGCGCGCAAGGATGGCAATTCCATCTTCATCTTCGAGACGGCGGGCCTGTGCATCGGGCATCTTGGCCATCTTCACCAGATCCCGTCGGACGAACAGTATGCAGCTATTGGTCGGCTTGACGTGGTGATGGTGCCGGTGGACGGCGGCTATACCATGCGGATGGTGGACATGGCGGGGGTCGTGCGGCGGTTCCGGTCCTCGGTGGTGATCCCGATGCACTGGTTCAGCAAAGCGTCGCTGCAGGCCTTTCTGACCGAGATGTCGGCAGAGTTCACCATAGTCGAAACCGGCGGCGCCCAGATCGCGCTGTCGCTGGATGATCTGCCGTCCGTGCCCACGGTCATGGTGCTGGAGCCTGCCTTCATCGACCTGCCGTAGGTCCGGCCCTAGCGTGTCCGGGCGGGCTTCGCTACCAAGGCAGGCAAGAAGCGCGCGATGGTGACCTGCCGATGCTGAACCCTTGTGACCATGACTTTGTCCTGCGGCTGTCGGCAGATCTGCCCGAGCGGCGGCTTTTTGCGCCTGAAGCGCGCTACCTCGAGGAACCGCGCGGCCGCTTGCATGGGCAGGCAGGTGCCGTCGCACGGCCCGAGACAACGGCCGAGGTTGCCACGATCCTGCGCGCCTGCCATGCGGCCCGGGTTGGCGTTGTGCCCTGGGGCGGGGGAACCGGCCTTGTCGGCGGGCAACTTCTGCCGGACGGAGTTGCACCCTTGGTGCTGTCGCTGGAACGGATGACCGGCGTGCGCGGAGTCTGGCCGGATGAGAACGCGCTGGTGGTCGAGGCCGGGATGATCCTGGCCGATGTGCAGGCAAATGCCGCGCGGATCGGCCGCCTGTTTCCCCTGACGCTGGCCAGCCAGGGCAGCTGCCGGATCGGCGGCAATCTTGCGGCCAATGCCGGGGGGGTGCATGTCCTGCGCTATGGCAACGCCCGCGATCTGTGCCTGGGGTTGGAGGCGGTCCTGCCCGATGGCAGCGTGTTCAACGGGCTGACGCGGTTGCACAAGGATAACGCCGGCTACGACCTGCGACATCTGCTGATCGGGTCCGAGGGCACCTTGGGGGTGATCACCGCTGCAAGCCTGCGGCTGCATCCGGTTCCGGCCGCGACAGTCGTGGCGCTGCTGGCGGTGCCGTCACCTGCCATCGCGCTGTCACTTCTGGCGCTGGCACGGGACCGGCTGCCCGGCATGATCTCGGCGTTCGAGTTGATCCACCGCCAGGGCTTTGACTTTCTGGCCGAGACGATGCCGGAGATCCGCGCGCCCTTCGACCCCGTGCCGGACTGGATGGTGCTGGTCGAACTTGGCCTGCCCGCCGGGATGGAGCCCGAGGTGGCGATGGCGAACCTCTACGACGCGGCCGATGACCGGGGGCTCGTCACGGACGGGGTGATTGCCGCATCACAGGCGCAGGCCGATGGTCTTTGGCATCTGCGCGAGATGATCCCTGAGGCAAACAGGCGGATCGGGGCCGTCTCAAGTCACGACATCTCGTTGCCGTTGGCGGCGATCCCCGGGTTCATCGCGCGCGCGCCGGCCGAGATCGCAGATCTGGGCGATTTCCGGATCAACTGCTTTGGCCATCTGGGGGACGGCAACCTGCACTGGAACGTTTTTCCGGTGACGGGTTCGACTCGGCAAGATCATGATGTGGTCCGGGATCGGCTGAAAACGCGGGTGCATGACCTTGTGCATGCGCTTGGTGGATCGGTTGCGGCAGAGCATGGGGTCGGACGGCTGAAGGTGGCCGACCTTCAGCGCTATGGCGATCCGGGCAAGCTGGTCGCGATGCGGGCGATCAAGGCCGCGCTCGACCCGCACGGGATCATGAACCCCGGTGCCGTTCTGGGTTGAGGAGGAGGGCAGGGGACGACAGATGGATTTTCGTCCGCTCTGGTGTGGAGAACAGCGTCAGAGAGGGCCAAAGGGTCATCTTGGCACCCGTTTCCGGCCGGAACCGGGGTCCGCTTCTGGCGGCCAGGGTCTGGAAAGCCCTTTGAGGACGACCAGGACATCTGCGACGGGGTGCTTTGGGGGGTGTTGTGGGTCACGCCGTGGGTAGCGGCGCGGCCGGACTGGGTAGGTCCGACCGAGAAAGATCTAGCCTGATTCTCTTTCGACAAGGTTAACCGGAGCGGACCGTTCCGGCCGCTGCCAAGGTGCTTGCAACGTGTCGTCGTTGCGCGGCCAGTTCAAAGCCCCTCGAAGGCGCAAAGGGCGTGAACGTCCATGCCGATTGCCTCAAGCTTTGCCCGCCCACCCAGGTCTGGCAGATCGACCACGAAGGCACAGCCCACCACCTCGGCGCCCAGGCGCTCGATCAGGCGGATGCCAGCCTCGGCCGTGCCGCCGGTGGCCAGAAGATCGTCGACCAGCAGGATCTTTTCGCCGGGCTGCATCGCATCTTCATGCACTTCGACAACGGCTTCGCCATATTCCAGCGTGTAGGCCTGGGAAATGGTCTGCCCGGGCAACTTGCCCTTCTTGCGGATCGGAACGAAGCCGGTTGACAGCTGATGCGCCACGGCCCCGCCA
>JAPLPF010000127.1:0-6938 GCA_026400325.1 Rhodobacterales bacterium | reverse complement strand
CGGCCACCTTGTCGATCCGCATTCCGGCATAGGGTGCCAGCAGCTGGTCAACGCAGATCCGGAACCCGCGCGGATCGGCAAAGAGGGTGGTCACGTCGCGAAACAGGATCCCTTCATGCGGGAAGTCCACGATGGTTCGGATATAGTCCTTGACGGTCTTCTTCGGGGTCATGTCCAGGTCCGTTCAGTTGGGCGGGTAGTGCAGGCGCAGAAGGGCGGCGTCCTGGCCTTCCAGCGTGACCGTCGCGTTCGAGGTTTGCGACAGGATCGACACCCCCTCATAGGCGGGTCCGTCGATGTCATACAGAAAACCCAGCGACTGGGTCATCTCTTCCAGCATGACCGACCGCAGGTCCGCCTCGGTGATCGAGGTCGAGATCAGGATGACGGCTTCGGTGATGGCGTCGGCCTCGTCGGACCAGACCGTCATGTAGCCGACGCCCATGATCCCGGCACCCGAAAAGCCTGGAACTTCGGTCAGGACCGCGCCTTCCGCAAGCTGGGTCGGGCGGATGGTGATGTCCGCGGTGTCGGCCCCGGTCAGGCTGATCGTGATCCCCGCCCCGACGCCGTTGATCTGGGCAATGGCCTGAAGCGCCGCGTCACGAAGGCGGGCGTCGAAGCCGGGCGGGCCGGGTGCGGTAGCGCGTGCAATCCGCAACGACAGGTCGGATCGTGGCCAGCGCAGCACCGGGCTGCGACAGGCACCGCCGGGGTCGGCACCGCAGGTCGCGAGGCGGTAAAGATCGCTGTCCGACAGCAGGGCGGAAGCGACGACACCGTCGCTTGGCGGTTCTTGCGCCAGCGCAGTTGCGGCAACGGCAAGGCCGAACAGGGCGACAGCGGCGGGTTTCAGCACAACACCATCCTAAAGCACGCGGCCGGCGACGACATCAAGCCGCGCAAGCGTATCAGGGTCGCGCCGGTCCGGTGCGGTCATGATCGCGTAATCCAGGGCGCGGTCGCAGCGTTGGGGGCAGGGGGGCCGGTCCGCCCCCAGCAGGCCCGGCAGGACCGCGACAAGGTTGCGCGCCGCCGCCGCAGTGGCCTGCACCACCGCGATCACCTGTGCCACATCCACAGCGCCGTGCCCTTCATGCCAGCAGTCGTAATCCGTCACCATCGCCAGGCTGGCATAGCAAAGCTCTGCTTCCCGCGCGAGGCGGGCCTCAGACAGGCCGGTCATCCCGATCACATCGGCGCCCCAGGTTTGGTACATCCGACTTTCGGCCCGGGTGGAAAACTGCGGGCCCTCCATCGACAGGTAGGTGGCGCCCTGATGGACGGTCAGGCCCTGCGCACGGCCAGCCGCCGCCGCAAGTGCCGAAAGCCGGGGGCAGGTCGGGTCGGCAAGGCTGACATGGGCCACGCAACCGGGGCCGAAGAACGACATCGGGCGCTGGCTCGTCCGGTCGATGTATTGATCGACGATCACGAAATCGCCGGGGGCAAACTCCGCGCGCAGCGAGCCGACAGCCGACACGGCCAGGATATCGGTGCAGCCCAGCCGCTTCAGCGCGTCGATGTTGGCGCGGTAGGGAACACTGGCGGGGTCTAGGACATGGCCGCGGCCGTGGCGGGGCAGAAAGGCAACCGGCAGGCCGTGCAGGCGACCGACCAGCACGTCGTCGGACGGGCTGCCCCAGGGGGTCTTGACCTTGACCCAGCTTGCGCCTTCCAGCCCGTCGATCTGATAGACCCCCGATCCTCCGATCACGCCGAGCATGGTCTGCATGAGGATCCCTCTTTGGTTGGCCGTTGCGAAGATAGCGGGGCCGCGCGGGCGTGTCCACGAAGGACAGACCGGTCCGGTCGCTTGCGCCCGAACGGCTAAGCTTCGAGGTCAGGGAAAGTGCAAGCGAAGATCGTCCGAATCGATATCGGGCAGGATCAGGTCGGGTGCAGCGAAATCGGGCAGGCAGGACAGGACGGCGGCCAGCCGATCCAGCCTGTCCCGGGGCAGACGTTCGGTCGTCACCTCGCGCGCAAGATGGGTGCCGGACTGCGAGTCCCGTTCGAAGGCCTGCAAGGCGTTTGCGGCATGCTCCGGGGGCAGGCTGCAATGCCGCAACATCCGGGCGAGTTGGGCTTCACGGTCGCGGTTGAATTCGTTGTAGCGCAGCGCAACGAAGGGCACGCCAGCCTGCAGGTGGCGGGTGTATTCCGCCATGTTGCAAGCCCATGCCGGACCAAGGGCAAGCTCCACCGGCACTTCGGGCGCGGCAAGGTCGATCACGTCGGCCAGCGATCCGGGGTCAGAGGCGGCGGTGAAGATGCTCCAGCAAAGGGTGCGGTCATCGCCGGTCAGACTGTCGGAAGAGCCGTATTGCCGCATCATGCCATAGACCGAATTCGCCCAGCCAAGCGCGTCGCGGTAGAGAAAGACGCAGGCCGCGTCGGGCAGGGCCTGGTGATAAAGGTCGGCGTGAAACAGGGCCTGGCTGCGGAATTTCATTGCAAAGACATCAGCTTGCCGCCCGGCAGGCGGGCGGAATTGCAGCCGGGTGCAGGCCCGGATCAGGCGGATGATCTGGTCGCGCGGAAAGCTGGAGCGCCGGGTTGAATTGTAATGCTGCAAGATGAGGGTGGAAAAGGCGTCAGGTTCCGACAGGCACCAGACGCCGGGGACGGTGTTCAGCGCGTGCGACAGCAGCGTTGACCCGCAGCGGCCGATGCTGAAGATCAGGATCACGCGGGGCACTGGCGGGGCGAGATCGGCCAGCCCCTCAACCTCCTCCAGCGGCAGGGTCAGCACGCGGCGCGCAAGCCGGTGCTGGGTGGCATAGGCAAAGGGGCTGTCGGCAAGATCGGTGCCAGCGGGCAGGTCGGTGAAAACGGCAAGGTTCCGGGCGTGATCAAGGCCATAAAGCGCCCAGCCGGGCTGGTCGATCACCAGCCGGGCAGGCACGGACGTAGCGGGGCCAAGGTCGAAGTCGTCGACATTGGCCCAACCGACCGGCGTTCGCGTGGCGAGGACATCGTGGACATGGGCAGGCATGGCTGCGGTTCTTTCAGTGCGACAAGAACCGGATCAGCTTGGCCGCGAAGCGAGCGCGTTGCAACGGAGATTTTGGCAGGCCTGGCCGAAAAGGTGGACACGGCCGGACGTTCCTTTGCCCGGTCGGCGGTGTCAGTCTGGCGGCCAGTTCACGACGGGGTCGATCGCTGGATGATCCCGGTCGCCGCCGCCGCGCCAAGGGCTGTCACCACCCAGCCGGCCGCCATCAGGAACCAGCGCGCCCACCACAGGGTATGGCCCCAGGGACCACGGTCCTTTGACGGCGACCAGCTGCGGGTCTGGCCAAGCTCCAGCACCGGGATCACCACATCCGCGCCATAGGCAAGCGCCTGAAAGCTTTCCCAATCCACCCCGGGGCCGTCCAGCCCGCTCCAGACTTCGGCCGGGTTGTCCACGCAGCCGGGGGTCGGGGTGGGAAGGCAGTCGCGGGCTTGCAGCCCCTGCCAGCCTTCGGTTGCGGCAACAAGGTCGTTGTTCGGTGCCATGCTGCCTTCGGTCCAGGCCATCTGGCCCAGGAAGGCCGCCACCAGCGACAGGCCAAGCAGCCAGGCGATCGACCGGAAGGGTTGATAGCCATAGCCCACCATCGCATGTGCCGCCCGGTCCCAAAGCCAGTCGAACGCGGTCAGAGGCAGGGCAAGCACGCCCCCGCGTGCCCGTCGGGCGCTGCGGCGGGCAAGGCCCTTGAGGCGGGCCTGCTCTTCCATGATCCGGCGGGCTTCGGCCTCATGCCCCATGCGGGCCAGGGTGGCGGCGCACTGGCTGTAGGGCTGCGGCAGGAACCGGCCCTGCAGATGGGCGGCCCGGGCCAGCCAAAGAAGCCGCGTGTCGGCATCGGTCGGGGCATCGCGGGTGATCCGGTCGTAGGTGAAACCGTCCAGCATCACGCGCCCGCCCTCTGGCCCACCCTCTGGCCAGCTGGCCAGATCATCGACAAGGTCGCCGACATGGGCCGAGGGCAGATGCACATTCCCGTCTGCAACCTGGACGTCCTGCCAGAAGAACTCGGCCCCGACCTGCATTCTTGGCGCGGAAAGCGCGTGGCCGCCCGGGTTTGACAGCCGCGCCCCGGCCAGATCAAGCTGGCCGCCGATCTCGACCCCCGAAAGATGCAGCTCTCCCTCGGCGCGGAAAGGCAGATCGCCCTGCGCGCGCAGAAAGCAATCACCCGAGATCCGCGTGCGCTGAAGGTTGAGGGCAATCTTGCCGGGGTTGAGAAAGCTGCCGCCGTCGCAGGCAAGCTGACCCCCGATTTCGGCACCGGCGAGGCTGACTTCGCCAGTGGCGGAAAAGGGCCGGCCCCCGGTTGGGCGCAGGTGCACCGAGGCGCCGATCTTTGCGCCTTGGGCAGTAAGGGCACCTACCGTCGCGCCATGCAGCGCAAGCTGACCCCCGATCTGACCCGTCGCAAAGCTGATCCGCCCCGGGCAGTGACTGTCGATCAGGAAGACCGATCCTTCGATGGTCGCCCCTTCTGCAAGGAGCGCGGGAAAGTGGCTTCCCGACAGCACAAGCTGGTCAAGGCGCGCCCGTCGCATGGCGATGGGGTGGGTGAAATGGCAGGCGCGCAGGTCCGTCTCGCCCGTCGCCGTGGCAAAGTTCAGCGACAGGGGGCCGTCGACAACTGCACCAAGAAGCCGCACGCCTGCGGCCGCGACGGGCGCGTGGGGTGATCCACCGATGACCAGATGCTCCAGAAATGCCGCCCGAATGCGCGGCGCCCCCGGGTCCGCCGGATCGGGAACCGCGTCGCCAAGACGACAAGGCTCGCCTGCCGCAGCAGCGGCAAGCAAAGCCTGTTCGGCGGCTGTGGGGGCGTCGCTGCCCGTCTGTGCAAGAAAATCGGTGATCGAGAAAGCAGGTGTCATCAAGGCAGCTTTGCGCAAAAGGGGGGCAAGGGGCCCCGGGCTGAAACGGAAGCCTAAGGCCAGTCCGCGCAAAGTGGAAACCGGATTTCGCGGGGACGCCAAGAGAAATCGGTCTTGCCGCCCCTGCCCGCCGCATCTGGCCCCGGGGCAACGGTCCGGCGGGCTTGCGCGCAGGCACGGCTTGGGGTCATCTGCGGGCATAGCAAGGCAAGGAGCAGCCATGGCAGAGGCGGTGACCGATCTTGCGGGACTGGCCGATGCGGTCATGGCCCGGTCCGGCGCTGGCGCGGGCCGTGTGATCCTTGCGCTTGCCGGGGCACCCGGATCGGGCAAGTCGACGCTGGCCGAAGGGCTTGTCGCAACACTGAACAGCCGCCAGCCAGGGTTTGCCGCCGTTTTGCCGATGGACGGGTTTCACTACGATGACCTTCACCTTGTGCCAGCCGGGCTTCGCCCGCGCAAAGGCGCGCCGCAGACCTTCGATGTGGGCGGGCTTTATCATACCCTTCTGCGGCTGAAGGCGCAGGACGAGGCGGAGGTGGCGGTCCCGGTCTTTGACCGCAAGCTCGAGATTGCCCGCGCAGGGGCGCGGCTGATCGCGTCGGACGTGCCGGTGATCGTGGTCGAGGGCAACTGGCTGTTGCTGGACCAGGCGCCCTGGGTCCGCCTGCACCCGCTTTGGGACATCAGCGTGCTTGTCGATGTGCCTGAAAGCGTGTTGCGCGCACGGCTTCGCGCGCGCTGGGAGGGGCTGGGTCTGTCCGAGGCCGAGATCGCCGCGAAACTGGACGAGAACGACATGCCTAACGGCAGGCTGGTCCGTGACAGCTCCATCACGCCTGACTGGCACATCATCAACGGATAGGGGCAGGACATGGATCTGATCGACACCCATCAGCACCTGATCCTGCGCAAGCGGATCGGCTACGGCTGGACCTCGGACGTTCCGATCCTTGCCGGGGATTTCACCCGCGAGGACTATGCGCACCTCGTCGCGGGCACAGGGGTCCGCTCCACGATCTTCATGGAGACGGGAGTTGACGACGCCGACTATCAGACCGAGGCGCGGATGGTGGCGGGAATGGTGGGCACTTCGGTGGGTGGAGTGGCGATGCTGGGGCAGATCGCCGGGGTCCGGCCCGAGCAGGACGCGGGGTTTGACGCCTGGCTGGAAGAGGTGGCGGGCCTGGCCGTGGTCGGCCTGCGACGGATCCTGCACGTGGTGCCGGACGAGGTCTCGCAAACGGAAACCTTCCGGGCGAACCTGCGCAAGATCGGGCGGGCGGGGGTTCCGTTCGACCTCAACTTCCTGTCGCGGCAATTGATCCCGATCGGGATGCCGCTGCTGCGGGCCTGCCCGGACCAGCCCTTCATCCTGGATCATTGCGGGGTGCCGGACGTGGCTGCCGGTGATTGGGAGGTCTGGCGCGCGGGGATCGACGCCATCGCGGCCTTTCCGAATGTGGTGGTAAAGCTGTCGGGGATCACCACTTACTGCGCGCCCGGGACGGCCTCGGTAGCGCTGGTAAGGCCTTACGTCGATCACCTGCTGGAGGCCTTCGGGCCGGACCGGATGCTGTGGGGCGGGGATTGGCCGGTGGTGAACCTTGGTGCCGGGCTGCCGGGGTGGATCGGCATGACGGGGCAACTGCTTTCAGCGTTGTCAGCCGATGAACGCCAGTCCATCGGGCAGGGGACGGCAAGGCGCGTTTACGGGGTCTGAAGGACCGGCTTGACAGAAAACCGACGTTCCGTCCGGTCAGCCCCGGATCTGGCGTCGGGCATCCATGGGCCATATCACCGGGTGAGGCTGGATCACAGGTGAAGGCTGGCCTCGGTTTCGGCCAGCAGCCGGGCCGAGGCGGCCAGAGCGCGGGTTTCGCCTTCGTCAAGCTCGGGGCGAAGTTCGGCGGTGATGCCCTTGCGGCCCAGCACGCGGGGCACCGACAAGGTGACGGATGCCACGCCGCCGATGTCGCCGGTCAAGGTCGAGACGGACAGGACAGCCCCCTCATCTGCTGCGATTGCGCGCACCATCCGGGCCAGCCCGG
>JAPLPF010000043.1 GCA_026400325.1 Rhodobacterales bacterium | reverse complement strand
CTGCCTCGATCGAAAGGCTACCTGTCGCTGCCACCCAGCCGATCATCGGCGGGAAGGCCCCGGCCGCCCCCCCGATGACGATGTTCTGCGGGGTCAACCGCTTCAGCCACATCGAATAGACGACGGCATAAAAGAAGATGGTAAAGGCCAGCAGCGCCGCGGCAACCCAGTTGGTCGCAAGCCACAGCATCACGATGCTGATGCCCGACAGCGCCAGCCCGATGCCAAGCGCCTCGCCCGCCTCGACACGGCCCGAGGGCACCGGGCGGTTCTGGGTACGCTTCATCACCGCATCGATATCGGCGTCCCACCACATGTTCAAAGCACCCGAAGCACCAGCGCCAAGCGCGATGAACAGGATTGCGGCGAACCCCACGACCGGGTGCAGACCGACCGGGGCCACCAGCAGCCCGACAAGCGCGGTGAACACCACCAGCGACATCACGCGCGGCTTCAGAAGCTGCACATAGTCGCCGAAGCCCGCCTCGTAAGGGGCTGGAGCCGTGCTGTCGAAGGATATGCTCTCGCTCATCTAAGTCCCGCTGTTGCCAGAGGGGCCGTTGGAACCGGACCCTCATCGCTCAAGATTGGCCGACCGAGGCCTCAGTCGTTGGCAGCCACATCCACGGGCTTGGCCGCTTCGAGGTGCGACAGCTGATACTCACCGGTCTTGGCACCGGCAAGCCACTCAGCATAGGCCGCTTCGGACACGACCTTGACCGTGATCGGCATGTAGGCGTGCATCTGGCCGCAAAGCTCGGAGCATTGGCCGAAGTAGATGCCTTCCTTTTCCGGGGTGAACCACAGCGCGGCCAGGCGACCCGGCACACCATCCTGCATCACGCCAAAGGCCGGGATCTTCCACGAATGGATCACGTCCGCGCCGGTAACCTGCACGACGATGGTCTTGCCAACCGGCACGACCAGCGCCGTGTCGGTTGCCAGCAGAAACTGTTCGCGCGTGTAGCCGGCTTCGACCAGTTCCTTCTCGACCTCGGGCGTCAGCATGTTGTCGCCGCCGGTCGAGGGCGACCCGATCATGTAGCTTTCGAACGCCACACCTTCGTCGACATATTCATAGGCCCAGGCCCACTGGAAACCGGTGGCCTTGATCGTGACATCGCCCACCGGGATGCGCTGCTCTTCGAACAGCACCGGCAGCGAGAAGGCCCCGATGAACACCAGGATGACGATCGGGACGATGGTCCAGGCCACCTCAAGCGGCGAGTTGTGGGTAAAGCGCGCCGGTGTCGGATTGGACTTGGAGTTGTAGCGGACGATCACATAGATCAGCAGTGCCGTCACGAAGGCGACAATGGGCACGACGATGTACAGCAGCATACCGTCCAGCCATTGCAGATCACGCGCGATGTTGCTTCCGGCCGGCTGGAAGCCCATGGCGCCGTTAACCGGCTGTCCGATTATTTCCAGAGCTTGCTGGGCAAACGCCGCAGGGGCCGCCAGGCTGGCGGCGAAAGCTGCGGCAAGGCCGGTCATCGCAGTCGTAAGGCGCATGTCTTTTTCCCGTTCGTGGTGCGGCCTGTCGCCGCCTTGTTCCGGGTCGGCCGCAGGCGGCAGAATCCCGTTCATGGACGTCCGCTTAAAACCATAACGAAGGCCGCGCGACAAGCGAAACCGTAGCGCCGGGACCGCGCCGTTTGCGCGCAGGCGCAGCCTGCGTCAGGGCGTCGGCCCGGGCCAGTCGGGTGACCCCTGACTGACCGGAGAAGTCGGGCCCGGCCAGCGCCGGCACCCTTGTCGGCCTTTCGGCTGAACGGGGACGAGTATCCTGGCACACGCATGCACGGCAGGCACAAGACACCATGGGTAACGTCGAGGATGCACGTCATTCGCGGTATCGTGCCGACCAGACCCTTCGCGCCGCAATTCCGTGTCTTGACCCGGGCCGTCGGCAGGCCCATCTCTGCCATCCCAGCCTTTGCGAGGCCCGCGATGACCGACAGCCCCTTCCGCCCCTTCGAGACCCATCTGGACGAGGCTGCCGCCCTTGCCACCCTGCGCGCGGCTACCGACGGCGCCGATGATGGCGAGCTTTTCCTGGAACGCCGTGCGTCCGAAAGCCTTGTCCTTGATGATGGCCGCATCCGGCAGGCGACCTATGATGCAAGCCAGGGCTTTGGACTGCGCGCCGTGCGGGGCGAGGTTGCAGGTTACGCCCATTCGACCGAGATCACCGAAACGGCGCTGCGCCGTGCGTCCGAGACTGCGCGCCTTGCCGTAGGGTCCGGGGGCGGCACCATGGCCGACAGCCCGCGCGGCACCAACACCCGGCTTTACCGGCCCGACGATCCGATGGCGGATGCCACTTTCCCGGTAAAGATCGACCTTCTGCGCGAAATCGACGCCCATGCCCGCGCGCTTGACCCGCGCGTCGTGCAGGTCTCGGCAACCCTGTCCGCCTCGCTGCAAGAGGTCGAGATCCTGCGCCCCGACGGTCTTCGCCTAGCCGATGTGCGCCCGATGGCCCGGCTGAATGTGAGTGTGATGATCGAAGAGGGTGGCCGCCGCGAACAGGGTGGTACCGGCAAGGGCGGGCGGCACGGGCTGGCCCAGCTCATGACGCCGGACAGCTGGAAGCCGCTTCTGGCCGAAGCCTTGCGCATCGCACAGGTCAACCTTGGCGCCGAGGATGCCCCCGCTGGCGTGATGGATGTGGTCCTTGGCCCAGGCTGGCCCGGAATATTGCTGCACGAAGCCATCGGCCACGGGCTGGAAGGTGATTTCAACCGCAAGGAAACCTCGGCCTTCGCCGGGCTGATGGGCAAGCAGATCGCCTCCAGGGGCGTGACGGTGCTGGATGATGGCACGATGCCGGACCGGCGCGGCAGCATCTCGATCGACGACGAGGGCACCCCTTCGGCCAGGAACGTCCTGATCGAGGATGGCGTGCTGGTCGGCTACATGCAGGACCGCCAGAACGCGCGCCTGATGGGCGTGGCCCCAACCGGTAACGGGCGGCGCGAAAGCTTTGCCCACATTCCGATGCCGCGGATGACCAACACCTACATGCTGTCTGGCAAGGATGATCCGGCCGGCATTGTCGCGAGCCTGAAAGATGGACTCTATGCCGTTGGATTTGGCGGCGGTCAGGTCGACATCACCAGCGGCAAGTTCGTGTTTTCCTGCACCGAGGCGTATCGGGTAAGGAACGGCGTCATCGGGGCCGCCGTGAAGGGAGCAACCCTGATCGGCGACGGGGCAACCGCGCTGAAAGGCATCCGCGCCATCGGCAATGACCTTGCCCTTGATCCCGGCATCGGCAATTGCGGCAAGGCGGGCCAGTGGGTGCCGGTGGGCGTGGGCCAGCCCACGCTGATGATCGGCGGGCTGACGGTGGGCGGCGCTGCCACCTGACACGCGACGACCAGGTCGGCGATGTCCGAAGGTGCAACATCGTGATGCACAACCCGGATCACCCTTTGGTTGCACTAGCCCAACCTTCAAGATTCCATCCAAGCGCCCCATTTTCGCCGTCATCCACAACCAACCATCCTGGAGTGGATTGGTGCGTCTGAGTGGACGATACCGGCCCGGTGCAGGGTGGACATGGTGAATGCCACCCGGCGCTGACCGGCAGGAAGCAGGCGCGATATCGGGTTTCCCGATGGGAAGGATGGGCGAGATGGCTCAGCAAAAAGCAGTCGAGGCTCCGGTAGAAGACCTGGAGGACCTGGTCGATGACCTGCAGCCCGGGACAAAGCTCCTCAAGGGCCAGTATACGATTACCAGCTACCTCAACAGTGGTGGCTTCGGGATCACATACCTGGCCAAGGACAGCCTTGATCGGAACGTGGTGATCAAGGAGTGCTTCCCGTCAGCCTTCTGCCGCCGGTCAAAAACAGTCGTTGCCGCCCGGTCACGCGCCCATACCGCCGAGTTGCGTTCGGTCGTGCAGCTTTTCGTGCGCGAAGCGCGGAACCTGTCCAAGATCGTGCATCCGAACATCGTCGCCGTGCATCAGGTCTTTGAAGACAACGGCACCGCCTACATGGCCATCGACTATATCGACGGGCTTGACCTGCAACAGATCATCGATGGCCAGGGCCGGATGCCGACCCCGGCCGAAATCGTGGTCATCACCGAAAAGCTGCTGCATGCCGTGGGATTCATCCACAGCAACGACATGCTTCATCGCGACATCTCGCCCGACAACATCCTGATTTCAAAGGATGGAGAGCCGGTTCTCATCGACTTTGGCGCCGCGCGCGAGCAGGCATCGCAGTCGAACCGCGCAATGTCGGCGCTGCGCGTCGTGAAGGATGGCTATTCGCCGCAGGAATTCTACATCGCAGGATCCGAGCAGGGCCCGTGGAGCGATCTTTACGCTTTGGGGGCAACCCTTTACCACCTGATCTCGGGCGAGGCACCCGTCAACGGGCAGGCCCGGCTTGGGGCATTGGCTGAAGACCGGACAGATCCCTATGTGGCGCTGGACGGACGTTTCGAGGGCTTCCCGCCAGGATTTCTGGCAGCAATCGACCACGCCCTGAAGACCCTTCCAAAGCAGCGTCTCCAGTCGGCCGGGGCTTGGCTTGCCCTCTTCTCATCGGGGGCTGCGTCCGGTCAGGCAGACGTGCGGACCCCCCAGGATGCGATCGAGGCTGCGGTCCATGCAATGGTCAAGCAGGCAAGGTCCGACGTCGATCCGCAGGGCGCCGCAGGCATCCCGGCGGCGGTTTCCGGTTTCGGCGCCCCGGCGCAGTTTCCACAGCAGGCCTCCAAATCGCAGCCTGTCGGCTTGGCAGCCGCCCCAGTCTCGTCTGCCTCCGTCGTCCCTGGCTCGACTCGGGGGGGTGCAAGCGTGGTGCAGATCGCTGCCGGCATAGCTGCAGCGCTTGCGATCATCGGTGGTGGTCTCATGTTCCTCGGCGGTGACAACACGCCGCCAACGGCCGAGGTTGCCGAAACCGCAGCCACTGCGCCCGTAGCATCTTCCGGTGCTGCAGAGACGACCGCTGCGGCCAACACCGTTGCCGAAACCGTTGCCGACCCTGCAGCCGAAACTGCGGAACCAGCGCCTCAAGCGGAACCGGTGGCAACGGCCGCCGCCGAGCCCGCACCGGCCGCGGATGTTGCCGTGGCAAGTGCCGCGCCTGAATCGACCCCCGAACCGGTGCCCGAGGGGGCGACCAACGGGGCAACCGACGCTACAAGCGCCGAGGCTACCGATGGTGGCGCAGTAGCTCTTGCCGCGCCGGACGGGGTGGTAAGTGCCAGCCAGATCGGCTTTGCCGCATGGGACATCCAGCTGCCCTTCATCGAAGATAACCGCGTCATTGCGAATGAGCGGACAGCCATCGTCCTGCAGGTGCTGCCTTCGGTTGACCTTGCCGAAGCAGGCCCCTGGCTGGCGCCTGGCCTGCTGATATACTCGGTCAACGGAACCGACGTTCAGCAAAGTGGCAGCGTCGCCGCGGCAGTCCTGAACGTCATGGCCGTCGATCCCGACGGCAAGGCCCGCGTTGTGGTCGAATATGCGGGGTCGTCGCTGGAACGCGAGACCGGCCTTTTGACCGTGAAGGCAAACCGCCTGGTCAGCCTGGCCAACGGGGTCAATCTGGGTATCGAGACGCTTGATGGAACCTGGCGTACGGTGGTCACCGGCGTCACGGTGCCCAGCGCCACCCAGCTTCGTCAGGGCGATGTCCTTTACCGCGACAAGACGACCGGAGTGGCGCTTGACGGGGCGGACTCCATCGAAAAGGTCATGGCCACCCTTGTGGAAGAGGGCAAGTCGCTGACCGAGTTTTCGATCATCAGGGACAACAAGCTCAGCTCGGCTGCGATGCAGCTGGCGACGGACTAGGCCGGCGAGGGCATCAAAGGTGCAGCCAGCGATGATCCGCCAAACGGAGCAGCCATACCTCGCGCCGGAAACCGGGCGGTTCGACACCGCTTCTGGCCAGCTTGACCATGTCGTTGCGGCCTTGTGTGCAGCGACGGACCGCGAGCGCGAACGCAGCGGCGACGCCGGGTCAGTCAGGACCCTGGCCGAAAGATCGCGGGTGATTGCCGAGACAATGGAAGACGGATCCTGACTGGGGCCAGGACTTTGCCCCTACTGGATCTTCGGATGAATGTTTGACGCAGTCCTCGTTTTTGGTCAGGCCACGAAAGCCCCTGCCCACTGGCGATGCAAGCGTGCAGAGGAGTGAACGGATGAAGATTTCGGCAAGATCGCTATGCATCGGCTGCACCGCCGCCTTCCTTGGCGGAGGAGCGGCACACGCGCAGGAGGCCTGCACCACCTATACCGTGGTGGCGGGCGACAATCTTCGCTACATTGCGCGCTCGGCCTATGGCGATGCCGACCTGTTCCGGGTGATCTACAACGCCAACGTCGCTGTCATCGGCGAAAAGGCCGACCTGATCGAGATCGGCGCAAAGCTTGTCCTGCCTTGCGACCCCGCCGCCCCGGTTTCTGCCGCAGCTGACCCTGTGTCCCCAACGGAACCGACGGCAACCGCGCTTGCCACCGGGGTCATCGACCCAGCGAAGCAACCACTGGAACTGGTTCCGGAACTGCCGGTCGAAGGTGCCGATACCGCCGCCCCAGCCGAGGATGCCACCGCCGGGGATGCCACAGTGGAGGTGACGGCAGCCGCGCCCGAGGCTTCCGCGCCTGAAACTACCGCGCCTGAAACTACCGCGGCCGAACCCGCCGCCGCTGCCACCATCGCGCCGGTCCGCATGGTTACCGGCAACGGCTATGCGCCCTTTGCCGACGAGATGCTGCCGGGGGGCGGAATGTTCACGCAGCTGGTCGAGATGGCCATTTTCCGCGCCGACCCGA
Organism: Rhodobacterales bacterium; assembly: GCA_026400325.1. Taxonomy (GTDB): domain Bacteria; phylum Pseudomonadota; class Alphaproteobacteria; order Rhodobacterales; family Rhodobacteraceae; genus Tabrizicola. The sequence continues at coordinate 7,344 of JAPLPF010000043.1, read as the reverse complement.
CGATCCCCTACAACATGACCTTCATCAACGACTGGCAGGCCCATATCGACGCGCTGCTTCCGTCACAGGCCTATGACCTGAGCTTTCCCTGGATCAAGCCGGACTGCTCGGGCGCCACGATGCTGTCGGCCGGCGACCAGCTGCGCTGTGATGACTTTGTCTTCTCGGCGCCCTTCTACGAAATCGTCGACGGGTTCTTTGCGCTGAACGACAGCCCGCTTGTATCGGCAACCGTGATCTCGGACTTCGAAGGCAAGCGGATCTGCCGCCCCGAGGGGTACACGACGGGCGTGCTTGAATCGCTCGGGCTTGCCGCTGACAAGGTCGAATTGACACAGCCGGTCAACGCGACGGACTGCTTCGAGGCGCTGGCCGCGGGCAAGGTCGATCTGGTGTCGATTGATGCCGAGGTCGGCGATTCGGCGATTGCCCAGATTGGGATGACGGGCATGTTCACGCAGAACCCCCATCTGATGGCGTTGCAAAGCCTGCATGTGATTGCCCACAAATCGAACCCGCGCGCGATGGAGATGATTGTGCAGCTCGATTCCGGACTTATCGAAATGTACGAGTCCGGCGAATGGTACGACATCGTGTCCAGCGCGCTTTCGAAGACCGCACTGCAGCAGTAGGGGCTGGTCGGGCCGTGCAATGTCGCTTGATCCAGGCCAGCACAGACGGCCATGACGTGTCGCAGGATTGTCTTGCGACACGGGCCGAAGCGCCGCCTGCTCGCGCGTTTGGCTAGGACAGGTTCACTTTTCGCGCCAGAGGCGAATTGCGCCAGTGAATCCATCGAATCGCCTTATTCGTGCCACTTCCACCCGGCTTCTTCACCAAAGTAGGGTCATTGTTTCGGAAACGTGGCCTCTCTCGCAAAATGTACCCGTCGTCAGAAGGACACGAACACATGAAGACTGCAGCTTCCATCTATCGGTCGACAGCGGTGTCCGCGCTTTTCCTCGTTCTGCCCGCCATGGCTTTTGCCCAAGAGGCTTGCACGACCTACACGGTCAAGGACGGCGACTCGCTCGGCTCCATCGCCCAGGCGGCCTATGGCTCGTTTGACTATCAGATCATCTTCAACGCCAACCGCGATGCGCTGGCGGCGAACCCGAACAACCTGCCGGCCGGCCTCGAGCTGATCCTGCCTTGCGAAGACGGTCGTCTGACCGCGGACACCGAGGTGGGCGCGATCATCGCACAAGAGACCCAGGAACAGGAAGCAAACAAGCCGAAAAACAACATCTACGAGCCGCCGCTGAAGTTCGTGACCTCGAACGACTGGGCACCCTTCACGGGTGAAGCCCTGCTTGGCGGCGGCATGTTCGTGCGCATCGGGGCCACCGCAATGCAGCGCGGCGGCAACGACCGCGGCTACACGGTGGCCTACGTCGACGACTGGATGTCGCATGTCGACACGCTTCTGCCCAGCGGGGCCTTCGACATGTCCATCGCCTGGGAAGGCCCGGACTGCTCGAAGCTTGACATGCTTGGCGAATTCTCGGTCCGCATGTGCACCGAGTTCGAATACTCGCTGCCGATCTACGAGACGGCCTACACCTTCTCGGCGCTCAGCGACAACAAGTATGCCAACGTGCGCGACTTTGCCGACTTCGCCGGCGCGCGGATCTGCCGTCCGGAAGCATGGTCGGTCAGCGAACTCGAGACGCGCGGCCTGTCGGAACCGCTGGTGACCTACCTGCGTCCGGTGAACCCGATGGACTGCGCCGAAATGGTGATGAAGGGCGAAGCCGACGTCTACACGATCGAGGCAGAAACCGCGACGGCGAACTTCGACGAACTCGGAACTGCCGACCAGATCACGGTGAACCCGGCGCTGACGACCTTCGTGACCTACCACTTCATCACGTCGAAAACCAACCCGCGCGGCCGCGTCTACATCGCCATGCTGAACCGCGGCATCACCGAGATGCGCGAGTCGGGCGAAGACTACAACAAGCTCAGCCAGTAACGGCTCATGCCCGGACAAGACCAAAGCCCCGCGCCGCAAGGTGCGGGGCTTTTCCGTTCAGGGGCTTCCATTTCCGCGTACCAGCGTGCGCCAAACTTCTGTGACAGCCCCGGAAATCCATTCCTTTTCCGCTTGGAAACGGCCAGGTGGCATACAGGACAATGCCCGACCGGCCCCTCGGGCGGGCATTGCCCTTTCAGAGTACAGAGTGAGAGGGCGAAGGGGTACGAAGGATGGCTTCACCATACGAACGTCCGGCGTAGCGCCCGCATTGCGCCGAAGGGAAACCGGACCGGGCAACCCCGTAACGATCCTGACAGCCTGCAACGCGCTTCTGCCCACTTGGAACAAAAATTCCATGTGCTAAGCTGACCTCGCCCCAGGGAGTGCCGTAGCCCATGCCCGACACGCAAAACCGCCCGAAGCCACCGCTGTCCCTTGCTGACCTGCGCGACCGGATTGCTGACCTCTCGGGCAAGCTTCCCCGGGTGTTGCAGCAATGCGCCGACCATCTGGTTGCGGATCACGACAGCATCGCCGTCTCGACCGTGGCCGAGCTTTCCGCCCGCGCCGGGGTGCCGCCATCGGCGATGATGCGCTTTTGCCACCTGCTTGGATTCTCGGGTTATTCCGAACTGCAGCGCCTGTACCGCACCGCGGTGGCGCGCGGGTTGCCGGACTATGCGACACGGCTTGCCAACCTGAAATCCGGGCCGGCCGGCCACCCGGCCGCCCTGGTGGCCGAGTTTGTCGAAGCTGGTCGCCTTTCGCTGGAGGGTTTGGCGCGGGATCTGGATGAAACCACTTTGGATCAAGCTGTTAAAGCACTTTCCCAGGCGGCTGTGATCCATCTTGTCGGCTATCGCAGGGCGCTGCCGGTTGCGGTGTATCTGTCTTATGTTTTCGAAAAGCTGGGTATCGCAACCTTTCTGCATGACGGCCTTGGCGGGCTTGACCATCGGTCGGCCCTGCGCCCCGGGGATGCGGTTCTTGCGATCACCTTTGCCCCCTATTCGGCCGAGACGCTTGCCCTTGTCGATAGAGCCCGGGCGATTGCCTTGCCGGTCGTGTTGCTGACCGACCCCCCCGCAACCGCGCTTCGGGGGCGGGCCGACCTTGTCCTGACCGTGGGCGAGGTGGACTTCGGGGCCTTCCGGTCGCTGTCTGCGACAATCGCGCTGGCCCTGGCCCTTGCCGTCGCAGTTGCCGCCAGACGAGAAGGTTAGGACTATGCAGTGCAGCCGGAATAGAATATTTATTCCAAATTCGGACCGACTCACCGACACCCTTCACCCCGGAAACGCCAATGACCCCCAGATCGCTTGACGTCATCACCATTGGCCGCTCTTCAGTCGACCTTTACGGCGCGCAGGTTGGCGGGCGGCTGGAGGATATGGGGTCGTTTCAGAAATACATCGGCGGCTCGCCCACCAACATCGCCGCCGGCACCGCCCGCCTTGGCCTGAAATCCGCGCTCATCACCCGCGTCGGCGATGAACACATGGGCCGCTTCATCCGCGAGGAACTTGCGCGCGAAGGTGTCGATACCCGCGGCGTCAGGACCGACCCGGACCGCCTGACCGCCCTTGTCCTTCTTGGCATCCGAGACGACACCCAGTTTCCGCTGATCTTCTACCGCGAGAATTGCGCAGACATGGCGCTTTGCGAAGATGACATCGAGGAAGACCTCATTGCCGAGGCGCGGTCGGTCGTCGCCACCGGCACCCACCTTTCCCACCCGCGAACCGAAGCCGCTGTCCTGAAAGCCCTTGTCCTTGCAAGAAAGCATGGCCTTCAAACGGCGCTGGACATCGACTATCGGCCGAACCTCTGGGGACTGGCGGGCCATGGGATGGGCGAAAGCCGCTTTATCGAGAGCGCCGCCGTCACCGCCAAACTGCAAGCCACGCTGCACTTTTTCGACCTCATCGTCGGCACCGAAGAAGAGTTCCACATTGCCGGCGGCACGACTGACACCATCGCCGCCCTTCGCGCCGTGCGGGCCGTGAGCAATGCCACCCTCGTCTGCAAGCGCGGCCCCATGGGTGCTGCCGCCTTCACCGGTCCTATCCCCGACAGCCTTGACGACGGCCAGACCGGCCCCGGCTTTCCGATCGAGGTTTTCAATGTCCTTGGCGCGGGCGATGGCTTCATGTCCGGCCTTCTGAAAGGGTGGCTGGACGGCGAGCCCTGGCCTGTGGCCCTGACCTATGCCAATGCCTGCGGTGCCTTTGCCGTCAGCCGCCATGGCTGCACGCCCGCCTATCCCAGCTGGGAGGAGTTGCAGTTCTTCCTGAAACGCGGCGTCGTCGAAAAGGCGCTGCGCAAGGACGCCGCCCTTGAACAGATCCATTGGGCGACGAACCGCCACAAGGACTGGTCCACGATGCGCGTTTTCGCCTTCGATCACCGGATGCAGCTTGAGGCGATGGAGGGCGCGACCCCCGCAAAGATCGGCGCGTTCAAGCAGCTGTGCCTGCAAGCCGCCCTTGACGTCGCAGGCGGCAAGTCCGGCTACGGCATCCTTTGTGACAGCCGCCTTGGCCGTGACGCGCTGTTTCAGGCCGCAGGCTCCGGACTATGGATCGGGCGGCCCGTCGAATGGCCCGGTTCGCGCCCTCTGACGCTTGAACCGGAAATCGGCCCGGATTTCGGGGGGCTTCAGGAATGGCCACTGGAGCATGTGGTCAAGGTCCTGTGCTTTTATCACCCGGACGATGATGCCGACACGAAAGCCCGGCAGGAAGAGACCATCCTCCGCCTGTTCCACGCCTGCCGCCGCAACCGGCTGGAAATGCTTCTGGAAATCATCCCGTCGAAGGTCGGCCCCACGGATGACCAGACCAGTGCGAAAGTTGTCCAGCGTTTCTATGATCTTGGCATCTACCCGGACTGGTGGAAGCTTGAACCCTTCACCACCGAAGTCGCCTGGGAAAATGCCTGTGCTGCCATCACCCGGAACGACCCCCACACACGCGGTGTCGTCGTCCTTGGCCTTGACGCTTCGGAAGCGGAGTTGTCGGCCTCGCTGGCCCTTGCAGCAAAACAGCCCTTGGTGAAGGGTTTTGCCATCGGCCGCACTATCTTTGGCGACGCCGCTCGCGCCTGGTTGAAAGGCGAGATCACCGACGCCGCTGCCGTCGCCCAGATGTCTGACCGCTATGCGCGCCTTGCCTCTCTCTGGGACCAGACCCGCGAAGGAGCAATGAAATGACCACGATCCGCCTCACCGCCGCGCAGGCCATGGTGCGCTGGCTTTCCGTGCAACAGGCCGAGGATGGCTCCCGCTTCATCGAGGGCGTCTGGGCGATCTTCGGGCATGGCAACGTCGCCGGTCTGGGTGAGGCGCTGCACGCCCACCGAGACGTCCTGCCCACCTGGCGCGGTCAGAACGAACAGACCATGGCCCATGCCGCCATCGCCTATGCCAAGGCAAACGGGCGCCGAAAGGCGATGGCGGTCACCTCCTCCATCGGCCCGGGGGCGACCAACATGGTCACCGCTGCGGCGCTGGCCCATGTGAACCGCCTGCCGGTCCTGCTGATCCCCGGCGATGTCTTTGCCAGCCGTGCGCCCGATCCGGTGCTGCAACAGATCGAGGATTTCGACGACGCAACCGTTTCGGCGAATGACTGCTTTCGCTCCGTGGTCCGCTATTTCGACCGGATCAGCCGGCCAGAGCATATCCTGACCGCCCTGCCCCGCGCGCTGCGGGTGATGACCGATCCGGCGAACTGTGGCCCGGTCTGCCTGGCCTTCTGCCAGGACACCCAGGCCGAAGCCTATGATTACCCTGTCGATTTCTTCACCCCCCGCGTCTGGCACATCCGCCGCCCCGAGCCCGATCAGCGCGAGCTTGAGGCCGCCGTTGCCGCGATCCGGGCTGCGAAAACCCCGCTGATCGTGGCCGGGGGCGGCGTGCTATACTCCGGCGCCGAACAGACCCTTCTGACCTTTGCCAAAACCCACAACATTCCGCTGGTCGAAACCCAGGCCGGCAAGGGCGCGGTGGACTGGGAGGAACCGCTCCATTTCGGCTCGCCCGGCGTCACCGGCACCGGCTGCGGCAATGAACTCGCCGCCAAGGCCGACCTTGTGATCGGCGTCGGCACCCGGTTTCAGGACTTCACCACCGGATCGTGGACCGTGTTTTCCGCACCCGGCCGCAAGCTTCTGTCGATCAACATTCATGGGCATGACGCCCACAAGCGCGCGGCTCAACCGCTTGTTGGTGATGCCAGGGTCGTGCTGGAAAAGATCAGCGCCGCCCTTGGCCCCCACCGTTGCGCCGACCCGGACTTTGCATCCCGCGCAAAATGGTTTGCCACCACCGACACCCTTTTCGCCGCCCCCAAGGGCAACGAACTTCCCACCGACGCGCAAGTCATCGGCGCCGTGGACCGCAACGCCGGAAAGCAATCTCTTATCATGAGCGCCGCCGGCACCATGCCCGGTGCGCTGCATGTCCTTTGGCGTGCAGCGCAAGGGGGCTATCATATGGAATACGGCTTTTCCTGCATGGGCTACGAGATTGCGGGCGCCATGGGCATCAAGATGGCGCTGCCCCGGCGGGACGTGATCTGCATGATCGGCGATGGCAGCTACATGATGGCGAACTCGGAACTCGCTACCGCCGTGATGATGGGCATCCCCTTCACCGTCGTTCTGACCGACAACCGGGGCTATGGCTGCATCAACCGACTGCAGGCCGCCACCGGGGGCGCACCTTTCAACAACCTTCTGCGTGACAGCTACCATGTCCGTCATTGTCATCGACACCGACCCCCTGCCCGGCACTGGCGCGGGCGGGCATTGGTGGGAGGTAGCGGTGCCCGAAGTGTCGGACCGGGCAGAAGTGAACGAGGCCCGCACGGGCTATGAAACCGGCCGCAAGGCCCAATGGCTGCTGAACTGAGGACCAAAGCATGAGCGTGAAGATCGGCATCTCCCCCATCTCCTGGCAGAACGACGACCTGCCGGACCTGACCGCCGCCTACACGATGGAGCAGGCGTTAAGCGAGGCGCGCGAGATCGGCTATACCGGCGTCGAGCGCGGGCGGCGGATGCCGTCGGACACCGAGGGGCTGGGCCGCTACCTGACCGCAAACGGACTTTTCCTTTGCGGTGGCTGGTGTTCCGGCAACCTTCTGGTCAATGACGTGAAGACCGAGATTGCGGCTGTCCGCCAGCAGGTCGAACAATTCGTTGCCCTGAAGGCCCCCTGCATCGTCTATGCGGAATGTTCCAACACCGTGCAGGGCAACATCGCCGTGCCGGTGAACCACCGCCCCAAGTTCTCGGCCGCCGACGTGCGGGCCTACGGCGCGAAGCTGTCAGAGCTGGCGAAGTGGATGGCTGATCAGGGCGTG
>JAPLPF010000011.1 GCA_026400325.1 Rhodobacterales bacterium | reverse complement strand
GCTTTGGCCAGAGCCTGCGCAATCGGGTGTTCCGGCGCGCTGGCCATGAATGTCGCTGCGCGCAGCGTATCGGGGCGGGTGGAGTAGCAGGTCAGCGTGGACAGCCTGGCGACTGTGGAGGTCAACGGGAAATCCACCTCGATCCCGCGCGACTTGCCGATCCAGTTCGCCTGCATCAGGCGCACTTTCTCCGGCCAGTTCGTCAGTCCGTCCAGCGCCGACAGCAACTCCTCGGAATAATCGCTGATCCTGAAGAACCACTGCGTCAGCTCGCGCCGCTCAACGGCAGCACCGGACCGCCAGCCCTTGCCGTCGATCACCTGCTCGTTGGCCAGCACGGTCATGTCCACCGGGTCCCAGTTCACCACGGCGGCCTTGCGGTAGACGAGGCCCGCCTCCATCATGTCGATGAACATCGCCTGCTGCTGGCCGTAATACTCCGGATCACAGGTCGCCAACTCGCGCGACCAGTCGATGGACAGGCCCAAAGGCTTCATCTGCGCCTTCATGTCGGCGATGTTGCCATAGGTCCAGTCCTTCGGATGGCCCCCACGCTCCATCGCCGCATTCTCGGCGGGCATCCCGAAAGCGTCCCAACCCATCGGATGCAGCACGGAAAACCCGCAGGCCGCCTTGTGACGCGCCACGACGTCGCCCATCGTGTAGTTGCGCACATGCCCCATGTGGATGCGCCCCGATGGATAGGGAAACATCTCCAGCACATAATACTTGGGCTTCGACGGATCGCGCCGCGCGGTGAAGGCCCCGGCTTCATCCCAGGCCTTCTGCCAGCGGGGTTCGATCATGGCGGGGTCATAGCGTGACATCAGGGGCCTCTTTCGACGTTCCGCGCGGAATTACACCCGGAGCCAAGAAAAGGTCCACCCCTTCCGGGTTCAGGCATTCATACTGGCGCAAGTATCCTGCGGGGGGTCGACGACGATGCGCCACCGGTTCAAGCACCGTCGGCGACGGGTGCAAAACCCCCGCTTGGCGACCTTAAAGCTTGCTGTCGCGAATCCGGATCTGGCGCGCGCGGGTCAGGATCGCATCCTCGACCGCGCGCACGGTTTCGGGGGCCACCGCACCACCCCCCTGGCTTTGCAGGGCGATCTTGAGGCTTCGGGCATCAAGGGCCGGGTCCTGCACATAGATCGTGGCCCGGTAGGCGCGGCCCCCGCCCGGCGGACGGCCATAGCCGGTCACGATGACGCCGGTGAAGGGGTCGATCGATTCGATCGGCAGGAAGTTCAACACCTCAAGGCTGGCCTGCCAGATGTAGCGGTTGACCTCGACCGTGGTGTTCGGGTCATCGGAATTGCCGAACAGGTCGAACAGCTTCGATCCTTCGGCGTTATAGCCTGGATCATCCGGCCCCGGGGGGTTGGCAGCCTCGATGGCCGCACGCTGGGCGTCGGCCCGTTGCTGCCGCGTTTCGTTCGACGCTGCCGGGTTTGCCCCACCGCGGTTGAACAGGTTCAGCCCACCGCAGGCCGACAGGGATCCGACCAGCACCAATGCCATGGTGACGCGTGCGCAATGCTGCAAGTTCATCCGGCCACCATCAGTTCCCGCGTTTCCCCGCGTTTCGCTGTCTAGCCGAGCGTCCGTTGCCTGCCAAGGGCATAATGGCCCGCACGCCCCCGCGCGTCGGGCGCAGGGCAGGGCAAACCGGCCGGGTGACGGTGGTCTGCCGGGGCGGGCCTTTCCGACCTGTGGCTTTGCTGCACCAACTTCTCCCGTTTTTTACGCTGCGGATCGGTTAGCGTTGCAATTCGGGGCGCGGCGGATGAAATACGGTCCATTCCCGCTGCGGATTCCCCTGCGGAGGGCTTACCTTGAAGAAAGAGGGAAAAATGAAAAAGCTTCTTCTTGCGACGAGCATCCTGGCCGGAACCGCCAGCATTGCTGCCGCTGAGATCACGTTCTCGGGCGACGCCCGCATGGGTATCTTGAACGACTTCCAGTTCGACGACACCCTGACTGACGACACCGGCTTCACCAGCCGCGCCCGTCTGGCGATCACGATGTCGGGCGAAACCGACAGCGGCCTGTCGTTCGGCGCTTCGTTCCGCGCTGACAACTCTTCGTCGGCTGCAAACGGTCTTGCCGGTTCGGTCTTCTTGTCGGGCGCTTTCGGCAAGCTGTCGATGGGTGACGTTGACGGCGCTGCCCAGTCCGCTCTGGGCCAGGTTGACGGCGTCGGCCTGACCGGTCTCGGCGACTACAACGAAGTTCTCTACATCGGTGCCGGCGGCGCGCTTGGCAACAATGACGACTCGACCGACTTCGACACTCTGGATGGCACCGCTTCGCTCGCTGGCGATCCGACCGCCCTCTATGAATACTCGACCAACGGTTTCGGGATCTACGTCTCGGTCACGCAGCCGAACTATGAGTTCGACGATGTTGCGCTGGGTTCGGGCGTTGGCGAAGGCGATGCCTACGCTCTCGGCATCAACTACGCGTTCGAAGGCTACAAGGTTGGGTTCGGCTACGAATCGCTGGACGTCAACGAAGTTGGCGGCCCTGCTTCTCTCGGGATCGACCACTGGATCATCGGCGCTGATGCGAACTGGGGCGATTTCACGATGAAGGCCCGCTACGGCGAAGCCAGCATCGACGAAACCTCTTCGTCGGCTGACATCACGCAGTACGCGATCTCGGGCACCTACGCGATGGATGCGCTTGCAGTCACCGCTTATGTCGCAAGCCTCGACTGGGGTTCGGCTGCTGCTGGCAACCCGAACGTCCTGTCGACCGATCGTTGGGGCATCGGCGCT
>JAPLPF010000159.1 GCA_026400325.1 Rhodobacterales bacterium | reverse complement strand
GGATATTTGTGCAAATGTGAAAGGGCTCCGGGTTGTTTTCGTAGATCCGGGGTCTTTTCGGAGAAATGCCAGGGGAGGCGCTTCGTGGCAGGACCGGGCGGACAGGCCAAGTTTGTCGAGGGAAACCTTTTCCGGCATGTGTCGGTGATGGCGCTGACCTCTTCGGTCGGGTTGATGGCCGTCTTTGTGGTCGACCTGATCAACATGCTTTACATCGCGATGCTGGGCCGCGCCGAGCTTGCCGCGGCGATCGGCTATGCCGGAGCGATCCTTTTCTTCACCACAAGCTTCGGAATCGGCATGTCGATTGCGGTCGGTGCGCTGGTGGCGCGGGCGCTGGGGGCGCGGGATCCGGCAGCGGCCCGGGCAAGGGCCACCACGGGCCTCGTGTCAGGGTTCCTGTTCGGGTCGATCTTTGCCGCAGGGGTCTGGCTGGTGCTGGATCCGCTGGTGGCACTTCTTGGGGCAACCGGGCAAACGCATGACCTTTCGTTGCATTTCCTGCAGATCGTCATTCCGTCACAGCCGCTGTTGATGGTGGGCATGATCGGGGGCGCCATCCTGCGCAGCCATGGGGATGCACGGGCGGCGATGATGGCGACGGTCTGGGGCGCGCTTGTTACTGCAGTTCTGGACCCGATCCTGATCTTCGGGTTCGGCTGGGAACTGACCGGAGCGGCGATTGCATCGGTCGCAGCGCGGGTGGTGATCGCCGTCATGGCCTTGCGGCCGATCATCCGAAATTACGGACCTGCGATCCTGACCCAGGTCGCAACGCCGGTGGGACAAGCCTTCATCACGCGGGCGGCCTCGAGCTATGGCGAGGCGGCGGTCGCCGGGATGGCGATTGCGGGACGGCTTACCCCGGTCGCCTTCGGGGTGATCTTTGCCCTTTCCGGCGCCATGGGTCCGATCATCGGGCAGAATTTCGGAGCCGGGCGGATGGACCGGGTGCGGCGGGCGTTCCTTGACGGGCTGATCTTCACCGGGTTGGTGATCGTGCTGGTATCTGCCCTGCTTTTCGTGCTCCGGGGACCGATCGCCGATGCCTTCCAGGCCGAGGGGTTGACCCGCGATCTGGTCTATCTTTTCTGCGGGCCTTTGGCTTTGCTATGGTTTTTCAACGGCATGATCTTCGTCGCCAATGCAGTCTGCAACAACCTGGGGCGACCGTTCTGGTCGACCGTGGTGAACTGGGGGCGGCATACGGTCGGCACGATCCCGCTTGCGCTGTGGCTTGGCGGGAAGTGGGGGGCAGAGGGCGTGCTGGTGGGCCAAGCGCTGGGTGGGGTGGTCTTCGGCCTTGCCGCGGCCTGGCTTGCGCTGCTTGCGATCCGCTCGCCCGCCGTTCCGGTGATGCGCGGCCGGCCCCTGCCGGCCGTACCCGCAGCACCAGAGGCCGAACAGGTGGCAAGCCCCGGCGAACGGCGGGCCTGATCGCGCGGGTCCAGTCCGGCATACCGTCGCATTCCGATTTCCCCTTGCCGCCCGGCGGGGCGATGGGTTACCCAAGTCATGTCAGGTTCGGAAGAATCCGGCGGGCGCATGTCCGACGGTGCCGAAGGAGGTCCGAAGGACGCCCCGGTAAACTCTCAGGCGCAAGGGACCGTAGCTGACGACAGACTCTGGAGAGTTCCCGGACACCCGGGACGCCGAAGGGACAAGGATCTCAGGCGCACCAGCCCAAGGCTACGTTGGGGGTGAAGTGACAGAGGGGGCATCGAGAGGGCAGGGATTGGCCTGCCAGGGCGATGCCGGTATGGTCCGGCCAGGAATGGAGGGACGGCGATGGCCGACCTTGAAGACGGGCTGCTGCTGGGTCTGAATGCGTTGCACGAGGATCTGGGTGGAAAGATGGTGCCCTTCGGCGGGTATCGGATGCCGGTGCAGTATCCGGACGGTGTGCTGAAGGAACATCTGCACACCCGCGCGGCGGCGGGGCTGTTCGACGTTTCCCACATGGGACAGGTGCTTTTGCGGCCAAAGGCCGGGATCGAGGCGCTGAAGCTGGCGTTCGAGGCGCTGATGCCGGTGGATGTGCTGGGGCTGGCCGAAGGGCGTCAGCGCTATGGGCTTTTCACCAATGACCAGGGCGGCATCCTGGATGACCTGATGTTCACCAACCGGGGCGATCACCTCTACGTCGTGGTCAATGCGGCCTGCAAGGCGGCGGACATTGCCCACATGACGGCCGGGATGCCGGCGGTGTCGGTCGAGCCCGTGACCGACCGCGCGCTTCTGGCGCTGCAGGGGCCGGGGGCCGAGGCGGCCTTGGCGGTCTTGCTTCAGGGGGTCGCAGAGATGCGCTTCATGGATCATCGGGTGCTTCACACTTGGGTGCCGGACTGGTCAGGGACCGAATTCTGGGTCTCGCGTTCCGGCTATACCGGAGAAGATGGCTTTGAAATCTCGGTCCCGAACGGCATTGCTGATGAATTTGCGCGCGCCTTGCTGATGCAACCCGGAGTCGCGCCAATCGGCCTCGGCGCACGCGACTCGCTAAGGCTCGAAGCGGGCCTGTGCCTTTACGGCCATGACATCGACACCAGCACCAGCCCGGTCGAAGCCGCGTTGACCTGGGCGATCCAGAAATCCCGCCGCGCCGGTGGCGCGCGTGCGGGCGGCTTTCCCGGCGCGGCGCGTATTCTGAAGGACCTGGCAGAGGGGCCGGAGCGG
>JAPLPF010000195.1 GCA_026400325.1 Rhodobacterales bacterium | reverse complement strand
GTTCGCGGCGAAGATCGACATGCAGCAGGCCGTTTTCGATCTGCGCGCCCGTCACCTCGACCCCGTCGGCCAGCACAAAACTGCGCTGGAACGCCCGCGCGGCAATGCCGCGATGCAGGAACACCCGGTCGCTTGCCTCGTCGCCCTGACGCCCGCGGACCACCAGCTGGCGGTCCTCGACCGTGATCGACAGGTCTTCTTCGCGGAAGCCCGCCACCGCAAGCGTGATCCGGTAGGCGTTTTCCGCTACCGCCTCGATGTTGAAGGGGGGATAGCCCTCGGCCCCGGATTTCGCGGTGCGTTCGACCAGCCGTTCCAGCTGCTCGAACCCAAGAAGGTAGGGGTGGGCCCCGAAGCTCAGTTTCGTCATTCCGACATGTCCTTGGATCAAGCGACAGTTTGGCGCGCGACCCCTTGCTTGGGCACCGCACCTTTTGAATATGGGGCGGACGACCCCGCCCCGCAAGACCCCGCAGCAAGGCAGGAATCGTCAAGACATGTCGCAGAAACCTTCCCCAATCGGCCGCGCTTTCCTGTATCCTCGGCGAAAGACAGGACGCGAGTCGGTGCCCATGAACGCCCCATCCGAACTCAGTTTCGAAGAAATGCTCCGCATCAAGCTTGAGGTTCTCAAGCGGGAACATCGCGATCTTGACCAGGCGATCCATGCGCTTGAAGAAACCGGCCGCCCTGACCAGCTGACCCTGCGACGGCTGAAAAAGCAGAAACTGTCGCTGAAAGACCAGATCGCGAAGATCGAAGACAGGCTGATCCCAGACATCATCGCCTGACGCCCGATCCGTGCTCTTGCCCCTGACACTTGCCCCGCCGCGCGTCCCAAGGTAATCGCCCCCATCAGCCATGGAGGCGCGGATGACCGTTCAGGACAAGATCGCGGTGGGGATCATCATGGGGTCGCAAAGCGACTGGCCCACGATGAAGGACGCGGCCCTGATCCTTGATGACCTCGGCATTTCCTACGAGACGAAGATCGTCAGCGCCCATCGCACGCCGGATCGGCTGTGGGACTATGGCAAGTCCGCCGTGTCGCGCGGGTTGAAGGTCATCATCGCAGGCGCCGGCGGGGCCGCGCATCTGCCCGGAATGATGGCCTCCAAAACCCGCCTTCCGGTGGTCGGCGTGCCGGTGCAGACCCGCGCGCTGGCCGGGGTCGATTCGCTTTATTCCATCCTGCAGATGCCAAAGGGCTATCCGGTCGCCACCATGGCCATCGGCGGCGCGGCCAATGCCGGGCTAATGGCTGCCGCGATCCTTGCGATTGCCGACCCTGCGCTTGCCATGCGCCTTGACGCCTGGCGCGCGGCCCTGTCCGACAGCATCCCCGAGGAGCCGCGCGATGACTGACCCGCTGCCCCAGGGCGCGATCATCGGAATCCTTGGCGGTGGCCAGCTTGGCCGGATGCTGTCGGCCGCCGCCAGCCGGCTTGGCTTTCGCTGCCACATCTACGAACCCTTTGCCGCGCCCGCGGGCGATGTGGCCCACAGCTTGACGACCGCCCCGTATGAGGACGAGGCCGCCCTGCGCGCCTTTGCGGCCTCGGTCGATGTCATCACCTATGAATTCGAGAACGTCCCGACCTCTGCCCTTGATCTGTTGGAAAGCCTGCGCCCGATCCGCCCGAACCGCCGCGCGCTGGCCGTCAGCCAGGACCGGATCAGCGAAAAGACATTCCTGAACGATCTTGGCCTGGCCACCGCCCCCTGGCGCGCGGTCAATTCCGAAGCGGACCTTGCCGCCGCCGTCACGGCACTTGGCCTGCCGGCGATCCTCAAGACCACGCGGCTTGGCTATGACGGCAAGGGTCAGGTCAAGCTGACCTCAGCCGCGGACATCCCCGCCGCCTGGCGTGCCATGGCCGACGCGCCATCGGTTCTTGAAGGCTTCGTTTCCTTCGACCGGGAGGTCAGCGTGATCGCAGCGCGCGGCCTTGACGGCTCCGTGTCCGCCTATGACCCCGGCGAGAATGTCCACCGTGAGGGCATTCTGCGCACCACCACCGTCCCCGCCCGCCTGTCCCCCGGCCAGCGCAGCGATGCCGTGCTTCTGACCGCCCGCGTTCTGACCGCGCTCGACTATGTCGGGGTAATGGGGGTTGAACTCTTCGTCACCCCGCAAGGCCTTCTGGTCAACGAGATTGCCCCGCGTGTCCACAACTCGGGGCACTGGACGCAACAGGGCTGCACTGTCGACCAGTTCGAACAGCACATCCGCGCCGTCGCGGGTCTGCCCTTGGGCGATGGCAGCCGTTACGCCGATGTGGTCATGGAAAACCTGATCGGCGAAGATGTGGCCCGCGTGCCCGAGTTGCTGCGCGCCCGCGACACCGCCGTGCACCTTTACGGCAAGGGCGCCCCCCGTCCGGGCCGCAAGATGGGGCATGTCAACCGGGTGAACCGGGGCTGATCGGCGGCCTTGCGAAGGTCAGTCCCGCTCGAACCGGCCGTGCTGCAGGAAATGCAGCGTCTGCCGCATCACGGTCGGGTTCACCATCATCCAGGTGTGGCTGACCGGCAGCGCCAGATGATCGGTCATCCCCGCCAGCCGGGTCGAGGCGACGGTCACCTTGCCATCATTCGGCCCCGGCAGGATCTGGCTGAACCAGGGGCTGACCGACTGGGTGCCCGCGATCACCCCCAGCGGAAAATCGGCCGGAGGCAGCCGGTTCGGCCAGCTGTCCGGCCCGGTGCCAAGGCTCAGCCCTGCCGGGCCGCTCATCATCTGGAAGGCCTTCCAGTCGCCGAACATATCCACGATCTCGGATCCGTGGTTTGGCGGGGCGAGCATCACCACCCGCCCAAGACCCGGTGGATGCGCCCGCGCCAGCCAGTCGCGCACCAGGATGCCGCCCATCGAATGGGTGACGAAATGGGTGATCCCGACAAAGGGCTGGGCATGGATCGCGGCCAGCTCGGCGACCAGCGTTTCGGGCGGGGCGGTGGTGGACGGGTGTCCGACATGTCCGACCGCATAGCCCTCGGTCCGTAACTTCAGACCCATGGGCGCAAGCGATAGCTTGGACCGGGCCAGGCCGTGAACCAGGATCACCCGTTCGGTGGTGCCCGACCCCGTTGGCCGGTCGGGAGGCAGGGAAAAGGCAAAGGGCAACTGCACCATGGGCAGATCATGTCCCCTGCAAGCCGAAATGAAAAGGACAGGCCACCCTTACGCCACGTCACGGCTCGGGATCGTCGGTGTCGGACTGCCCTTGCGCACGCAACACACGGGCCTCGCGCGCCAGCGCCTCATAGCGGGTGCGAAAGGCGTCCAGTGCGGCCTCATCCAGCTCCTCAAGGTCCAGAAGCGCGTTGTGAGCCCCCTTGGTGGCCCGGATCAGCTCGTCCAGCTTCAACTGGATTGCCGCCGTGTCCCGGTTCTGGGTGTTCTGGATCAGAAAGACCATCAGGAAGGTGATGATCGTCGTGCCGGTGTTGATCACCAGCTGCCAGGTGTCGGAATAGCCAAAGACCGGGCCGGTCAGGATCCAGACCAGTATGATGCCCAGCGCCAGGAAAAAGGTTGTCGGACGACCGCACCAATGGGACACCCGCTTTGCCGCTTCGCCATAGACCATGGCCGCCTCCTGTCTGTCGCTGCCCGGTCGCAACCCTGCACGCCGACGGCGGTCCGGGCAAGGCTGGACAAAGCCCCCGTCCCCGCGCAAGCCTTGGGGCCATGGCCAGATACAAACCCCGCATCGCCGCCCGCGCCCTGATCCTGCACGAGGACCGGCTTCTTCTTGTCAACGCCTACCCCGGCGCGCGGCTTGGCCTGTGGTGCGCGCCCGGCGGCGGTTGCGAGGCGGGGCAGTCGCTGCCGGAAAACCTGATCCGCGAAGTGCATGAAGAAACCGGCCTTGTCGTCAGCGTGGACGCGCCGGCCCTGGTGAACGAATTCCATGACCCGGACACCGGCTTTCACCAGATCGACCTGTTCTTTCGCTGCACTCTTGCTGGCGGCACCCTCTCGGCAGACTGGCAGGACCCCGAAGGTGTGGTGACTGACCGGCGCTTCTTTTCCCGCGCCGAGCTGGAGGGCGGCCAGCATCGCTTCAAGCCGGACAGCCTTCCCAAAGCCGCCTGGGGGACAGACGCCGCCCTTTACGACCCGCTGGAGATCATCCTGAAATGAGCCGTGCCCCATGAGCCGCGCCTTCGTCAACGAAGACGCCGGGAACGACCGCCCCGACCTGCCGGAACGCCCGGTTCCCCCGGGCCCGAACCTCGTCACCCCGCGTGGCCTCGCGACACTCAGGTCTGCCTTGGCCGCCCGCCAGGCCGAGCTTCAGGCCCTGAAGTCTCGCCCTGAGCGGCTGGACAAACTCCCCGAAGCCGCCGCCGAACGCGACATCCGCTGGCTTGAGGCCCGGCTCAAGGCCGCCGTGGTCATCGACCCTGCGGACCATGACCTCGTCACCGTCGCCTTTGGCCTTGCCGTCACTGTCAGCGACCCGGATGGCCACAACACAACCTATGTGATCACCGGCGAGGATGAGGCCGACGCCACCCGACACCGCATCGCCCCGAACTCCCCCCTCGCCCGCGCCCTCCTTGGCGCGCAGGTCGGCGATACCGTCACCTGGAAGCGCCCGGTCGGCAGCCTTGACCTTGAAATCACCAGGATCGCCCATGCGGATCCGTGAGCTTTTCCCCTCCGAGACCGCCCTCGTCGCACAATTCTACCGCGAGGCGCCGGACTATTGGCTTCTCGCCGAAGGCCGCTGCGATCCGGCCCATCAGGCCGAAGAATTCTTCACCGACGCCCCCCCGAACTGCGATCCGGCGCAAAGCGACCGACTGGGCCTTTTCGTCGACCACCGCCTCTCTGGCGTGGCCGAGGTGTCCTATGGCTTTCCCGAAAGCAATGACGCCTACCTCGGCCTCATGCTCATCGGACCCTGGGCGCAGGGAAAGGGCCACGGCAGCACCTTCCTTGCCCACGCCGAAGCCCTGGCCCGCAAACGCCACGCTGCCCGGCTGAACCTTGCCGTCCTTGACGTGAACCCCCGTGGCCGGGCCTTCTGGTTGCGAGAGGGCTTTACCCCCACCGGCTTGCGGGGCCAGGACAAGATCACCGGTCACTGGCTGGAGCGTTTGGCGAAACCGCTGTAAGGCAGGCTCGCAAGCGCCACGCCACCCAACACCAGCGCGGATGCAAGCCAGAACCCCAGCCCCGGCACCTCGGCCAGCAGCACGGCCCCCCCCAACGCCGCGATCACCGGCACCGTCAACTGCGCCACCGCCGCGCGGGCAGCCCCGAGTTGCGGCAGCACCGCATACCAAAGCGCATAGCCAAGGCCCGAGGTCACCGCACCCGACACCAGCGCCAGCGCGAGGCCAACCCCATCAGGCGGGGCAACACCCACCACCACCCCCAGCGGCAGCACCAAGGGCACCGACAACAGGAAATTCCACGCCGTCGCCGCCAGGGGGTCCGCCGCCCTACGGCCCGCCAGCGAATAAATCCCCCAGCCCACCCCCGCGACGGCCATCAACGCCAGCGGCAACCACTCCACCGCCCCCGGGGCCGCAATCAGCGCCAGCCCGCACAGCGCCAACCCCGCCCCCAGCCAGCGCCGAACCGGCACCGCCTCGCGTGAAATCAGCGCCCCGGCAAACATCGTCACCTGCACGGTCCCGAACAGCACCAGCGCCCCGGTTCCGGCATCAAGCCCCCGGTAGGCCAGCGAAAACCCGATCAGATAGGCCGACAGCCCCAGCACCCCCGCCACCCGTCCCCGCGCGCCGGGCCAGGCGATCCCGCCGCGCTGCCACAGGACCAGCGTCGCAAGGATGGCAGCCCCGGCCACCAGCCGGATCATCGCGAATTCCACCGCGCCGATATGCCCCTGCCCTACCGCCCAGCGGTTCAGCACCGAATTCGCGGCAAAGGCCAGCATGGTGAGGGTTGTAAGAAGGAACAGGCGCACTGGGTCACACACCGTCGAACGCGGGCGGATAGACCAGCGTCTCCTCCGGCACATCGTCTCCGGCGCGGGCGATTAGTGTATTCGCAATCGGATGGGGAGAGGACAGCCGTGCTGCCCTTTCGGAAGAGAACCCGCAGCGCGTGTAGAATGTAGGCTTGCCAAGGACCACCAGTGTGGGAGGATCGCCGGGAACGAGGTTTCGGGGGAGGAGCCTATAATGCGTGGTGAAAAGCTCGGCAATGTCGCGCACGAGCCGCGTCCCAAACCGCATGCTATTGCGTAGCGGGTTCGCCGGATCTCCGCGCCAGAGCGCCCCATTCTGCCACTCCGGCCATACGGCGACGGGTCCCAAAGCATACCATCCGACGGGATGCGCCATCCGGCTAACAGCAGCATAGGCGCCGATCCGGTCCTCCCATGGCTTGACCTGCTCCGCGACCATGTTTCCATTGGCCCGAAGACGCAGGACGACTTCCGCTTCCTTTGGTCCGCCAAACGCTGCACGCAAAAGCAAATCGACCTCAGCCTCCTCGCCGCGTGCCATCGGTCTTGACGTGTCTGGGCCGAACACCATGCTGCTACCCTCCAGAAAGCAAAAGGGCGGCCCGAAGGC
>JAPLPF010000052.1 GCA_026400325.1 Rhodobacterales bacterium | reverse complement strand
CTGAACCAAGATACTGTTCATGCGAAGCCCGGAAGAGAATGTTGGAGAACCCTAACATTCCCGTCATTTTTGATAGCCTGCTTCGAGAACACCATCTAATTTATGAAGGAAAACACAAAGGGCGGATGATTCTACGATTTTGTCCATTTTGTGGTGGCCGTCTTGAAGACTCTAGGCGTAGGGCGCTTTTTAAGATCGTCAGCGAAAAAACTGCTCAAGAAATTGTTCATCAGGTTGTGGATCTCAACGATAGGAAAGCAATAGAGCAGAGGTTTGGTCCACCATCGAAAGAGTGGCTGGGTTCCGAGCTAGATGTTGCAGACGATGCCAAAAAAGGAAAGGTGCAAGCTGCTCTGAGTTATTCAAATATCTCGAAAGCGGCGGACGTTGTTTTTATTCTGTGGACTAAATCAGCTCCCGAAATTCGAGTTCTGCCGAAACCGAAGGAAATAGGGAGCCCGTAGCGAGCGTAGGGTGGGTGCCAACCCACCTTTCCTTTCGGCGCGATTCCGCCGACCGCATCGGCTGCCCCCTCTCCGCCCCCGGTGACGATCTATTTAGTCTTCGATTCGCAGGGCCGCCGGATCGCCGAGTACAACCAGACCTCCGGCGCGCTGATCCGGGAGTATGTCTGGAACGGCTGGGACCCGATTGCCGTCATCGAAGGCGGGGTGGTCAGCTTTGTGCGGGCGGACCATATCGGCCGCCCGGTCTTCGCGACGAACGCCAGCGGAGTGAAGGTCTGGACCGCCATCCCCGGCCCTTGCAAGCGTGCTCGGGCGTTCGGGGGGAAAACGCTCCACAGGAGCGTTTCCTGTTCCCCCTCACCCCTTCGGCGGCGTCCACACCTCCACCGGAGCGCCCCCCTCCGCCCGCTTCCCCGGCCAGTGGTTCCAAAGCGAATCCGGCCTCCACCAGAACTGGATGCGCGACTACGATCCAACCATGGGAAGGTATCTGCGGGACTGCCGTCCTACCTCTTCGCCCGCCACGTCCCCAGCCACGCCCCGATCCGCCCGAAGAACCCGCGTGCCTCTTTCTTCGCGGCTTCCACTCGCTGGCCAGCGGCGTCGAATGTCTCACCCACCTCGACCAGCGCGGGATCGACCATCCGCTCGCGGAACTGCAGCCACATCCGACGGATCATCAGGACTGCAAAGGCAAGGAGGCTCAGGATGATGATGTTGATCCAGGGGATCAGCCGCACATCCGGCCCCTCGACCGCCCGGATGCTGACCGCGTTCGGAAAGACCGAAAAGATCGGCAGCCGCCAGCCGTAATGGGTGATCGCCACCCATTGCGGTTTTTCCGGGCTGGTCTTCAGGTTCGTCGCCTCGGCCTGCAGGGTGCTGGAGTTCCACTTGAAATAGGGCGGCCAGAACCAGCCGGTATCCTCGTTCCGGTAGGTCTTGGTGGTCGTCCCGTCCGGGAACACCGCATCGATGAACCGGATATCGCGCGACGTGGTCGTCGTCTCGACCCCGGTCCCGGTGTCCTCGATCGAGTAGAACATCCAGTTCCCGCCGATCTGGGTCACCCGGTTGTAGGTGTTGATGACCTGCACCACGTCACGCGACGGCAGGGTGTAGTGCAGGAACAGGCCCACTATCACCAGCGCCAGGATGCGCAGGCCCCATTTGATCTTGGTCCACATGGGTTCAGCCCTCTCCTAGCTCCAGTTTACGTAGTAGATCGTCGCGGCAAAGCCGATGGTCGGCAGGATGTAGATAAGCCACAGAAGGCGCCGCTTCAGCCCCTTGTCGTAATGAACCATTCCGCCTTCGATGAAGGAGGTCCGTTCGGAGGGCGGGGCGTCTTCGCGGGCGGGGTCGGTGTCCCATTCCTTTTCCAGCTTCTCGCGCCGGACCGAGCGGGAATAGATCGACGTGACGAAGTAGATGATCGTCAACGCCACATACATCATGAAGGCAAGTCGCAGCCAGCCCATCTAGCGTCTCCCTCCCCATGGTCCGATCACCGGGGCATCCGTTGATCTGCGAACCGGACGCGGCCCCTCTGCCATTTGCGGGCGTTGGAGTTCGTCCATCCCCGGCTCCGGTCCGAAAAGCGCGGTCCGCGCGCCTTCCTTGTCCACCTGATACTCCCGCGCGAGGAAGTCGGCCACATAGGTCTTTTTCCGGTCGCTCCACGTCGCATATTGCGCGTAGAACAGCTCCTTGTGAACAATGAACATCTGCCGCACGTCCATCGGCGACAGTTCCGCCAGAAGCATGTTCACCAGGTCGCGGTCCTTCCCGGCCTTGGCGCGCAGCGTGTAGAAATAGGCGGGGTGCTCGCTGGTGATCTTCGGCCAGGACCCCCCGGCCTCCACCCAACGCAGCAGCGCCGCCAGCCCGAGGAATTCTTCCGGCAGAGAAGAGCCGAGGCGGTAGGCGATCTTCCGGAGTTCCGTCCGCCGCGCGTCACCCAGGTCCAGCCCCAGCCGGTCGGCCGCGTCGACCAGGATGAAATCCATCTTCTGCCGCAGAATCGCCGCCCCGTCGGTGCCGCGCGCCTGCACGATAGGCTCCACCAGGTTGTTCCGCTCCAGCCAGTCGGCGATCTGGTTGCGGTGCGTCAGGTCCATCACCTGCGCGACCGGCACCTCGCCCAGGCTGTGCCAGTCCAGCGTCGAGATCACGCCCGGAAACCGCACGTCGCGGAAGATGTAGACCCCGCCGAAGAAGCTGGTCCAGAAGTTCTGCTGCTCGAAAGTCATCGCTGGAAGCGCGATCGGCACCCGCGTCACGTCGCCGGTCTTCTTCGCCAGCCCGATCATCTCGGCCACCAGCACATCATCGCGCCACCCGTCCGGCTCCTGCCGGAAGCGGTCGATCAGCTTCGCCAGCTTCCCCGCATCCGCCACATGCCCGCCGATGGTATCCGCCTCGATGGTCACCTGCCTGATGTCAAAGAGCTTGGCCGGAGTGTCCACCGCGTAGACCGAATTCTGCAACTCCCCCGCCACCGCATCCCGCGCGGTCAGGGCGAACAACTGCGCCTCGTTGGTCGCGATGAACTGGGTCAGGATCCCGCGCGAGGTGGAGAACTTGATGTTCAGAAGCGGCGCATCCTTCTGCGCGGTGGAAAGCAGAATGAACTGCCGGTTCGCCCCGTTGGGGTTGAGGTAGAGGTCATCCCCCAGCTCATCCCCGATCTCGGGCGAATAGCCGGAGAGGTCGATGTGGAAATCGCTCAGGGCAGTGGTCTTGCCGGTAAGGTGCTTGAGCGCCCGGTTGTAGCGCTCGACAAGGGCGGGGGACGAGACCTCGATCAGGTTCCCGAACATGAGGCCGTGGGCGATGAGGCGTTTCATGCTAACTCAGCCCCTGCAGGTCGATCTTTTCTCTGATCTTGCTCTCGATATCAGCAAGACGCCCACCAATTCCCCGGCGGTCTTCTGAAGTCCCGTAAAAGTCGCCGCTAAATGCTTGGTATAGAGTTGAAGATGCACTCCGCGCACTCTTTGTTCGCTTGGGGTCGGCAGACGCTGCTCCGGTCAATACAAGGCTGCTGGCGATGTGTTTGACTTCCTGCAGATCAGACATGATTTCTCTGAAATCTTCTTTCCAAACGACGATGGCCTCTGCGACTGACTTCTGAAACATACTGTAGGCGACGGCCAACTTCTCATCGTGTTCTTTAGCACGGTTCCAAGTTTCTTGAGACATGGCGACTTTCTCGGCGTCCGACACGGTATTGTCAGGATTGGAATAGGTGAACCTTCTCACCTCGATCACCCGGTCCTGAAACTCGAAAAAGGCTTGCAACAGGTTGATCGCCAAGCCCCGGCCTTGCTGCCATCGGATTTGCTGCTTCCAAGTCGAGAGTCCTAGCCATGCAATCCGCAGCCCGATGACCGCTGCCAAGGCGGTTACAATGGAAGGTATGGTTTCAAGGAGTTGGGTCAGGCTCACCCCTTCCCCTCCAGATACCGCCGCTTCGCCTCTTCCGTCCGGCCAAAATCCCGCACCATAGCGGCAATCGCCACCTCGTCCGACTTGTCGGCATAGCGGAACTCGCTGTCAGCGTAGCGGTTGATCTCTTGGATCACCATGTCCACCGAGATCGGCGTCATCAGGCCGCGGATCATGCCCAGCTTCTCGTCATAGGGCTTGAACAGGAACAGGTCCGGCTCCGCCATCCACGCGTCCGGCAGTTCAAAGTCCATCGCCCGGACCTTCACCGCATCGGTGATGTTCTTGATCGCGCGGCCTGTGAACCGCTCATCCGCCTG
>JAPLPF010000123.1 GCA_026400325.1 Rhodobacterales bacterium | reverse complement strand
GTCGGAGTCCCCCGCGCTGTCAATCATGCGAGCCGCGCCTCAAGATCGGCCAGAAGGTCATGCGCGGTCAGATCGGCCCGCATCGGCGTGATCGAGATATATCCGTCAAGGTTCACCGCCGCGTCGCTGCCGGGCAGCGTGGGGGTGTGCTGCGGCCCGCCCTTGATCCACAGAAACTTGCGGCCCGAGGGCGACTGGTGCGGTTCCACCCCGAAGGCGGTGTCGCGGCGAAAGCCCTGCGGGGCGACCTTCATCCCAAGGGTGGTGCTGGCGGGCAGGGGCGGAAAATTGACGTTGTAGAACACGCGGTAGTCATCCTGGGTCCACAGGCCCCTGTCCAGAAGTGCCCGCACCACCGTGGTTCCATGCACGCGCGCCGCCTCGAACGGATCGGCAAGCCGTGCGTTTTCCGGTCCGAAGAACTGCGACAAGGCAATCGCGGGCACGCCCTGCAAGGCCGCCTCCATCGCGCCGCCGATGGTGCCGGAATAAAGCACGTTCTCGGCCGCGTTGTTGCCCCGGTTCACGCCCGACAGCACAAGGTCCGGCTTTGCCCCGTCAAGGACATCGTAGATGGCAGCCAGCACGCAGTCGGCCGGGCTGCCCTCGGCCGCGAAACGGCGGGGCCCAAGTTCTGCGATCATCATCGGATGGGTATAGCTGATGCAATGCCCGACGCCCGACTGTTCAAAGGCGGGGGCGACGGTCCAGACCTCGCCGCCCGGCCCGGCGATGGCGATGGCGATCTCGGTCAGAACCTCAAGGCCGGGCGCGTTGATGCCATCGTCGTTGGTGATCAGGATGCGCATGCGGGTCCCCCTTGCCTGTCCCTGATTAGACGAGCGGCATCTTCGCTTCAAGCTGCGATGCCGGGACGGTTTTGCACCTTCTGCCCCAAGGAAAAGCTTGCACGTAACAGTTTTGCGCGTTCAGATGGCAGGAACTGGGGGATGCATGGCCGAAGTAGACCGACAAAGACCCGAAGCAATCCGGGTTGCCGACCTGCACAAGAGCTTTGGCACGCACCATGTTCTCAAGGGCGTGTCGCTGACCGCTTGCGAAGGCGACGTGATTGCGATCATCGGCGGGTCGGGGTCGGGCAAGTCCACGATGCTGCGTTGCATCAACTTTCTGGAAACGCCATCTTCGGGCTTGATCAGCATTGCGGGCGAGGCGGTCCAGATGCAGGCCGATGGCGCGCCATCGAACCGCAAGCAACTGGAGCGTCTGCGTCAGTCGCTGGGGATGGTGTTTCAGAATTTCAACCTCTGGACCCACCGGACGGTGCTTGAAAACCTGATCGAGGTTCCGGTTCATGTGTTGAAAACCCCGAAAGACGAGGCGATTGCGCGTGCGCGAAAGCTTTTGGCGCGGGTCGGTCTGGCGGAAAAGGAAGGCGCCTATCCCGCCTTCATGTCCGGCGGGCAACAGCAGCGCGCCGCCATTGCGCGCGCCCTTTGCATGGAACCCAAGGCCATGCTTTTCGACGAGCCGACCTCGGCGCTTGACCCCGAACTGGTGGGCGAAGTGCTGCAGGTGATCCGCGCACTGGCGGACGAGGGGCGCACGATGATCCTTGTCACGCACGAAATGAAATTCGCGCGTGAGGTCGCAAGCCACGTCATCTACCTGCACAACGGCCAGGTCGAGGAAGAGGGCCCGCCCGACCAGTTGTTCGGCGCACCGAAATCCGAAAGGCTGAAACAGTTTCTGAAAACCGTCGCGTGAACAGACGGAAAACCCACCAAGGAGACGACCCATGAAATTCACTTCCCTCATCGCAGCCGCGATGCTTGTCGCGGCACCCGTCGCGGCCCAGGAAATCAAGATCGGCATCGCCGCCGAGGCCTATCCGCCCTTTGCCAGCCCTGACGCCGCCGGCAACTGGGTTGGCTGGGAAGTCGACTTCATCAATGCTGTCTGCGCGGCCGGTGAAATGCAGTGCGTCATCACCCCGGTCGCCTGGGACGGGATCATCCCCTCGCTGACTTCGGGCCAGATCGACGCGATCATGGCCTCGATGTCGATCACCGACGAGCGGATGGAAACGATCAACTTCTCGGACAAGTATTACAACACCCCCACGGTGATCATCGGCACAAAAGGCGTCGAAATGGCTGCTACACCCGAAGGGCTTGCCGGCAAGATCATCGGGGTGCAGGGTTCGACCATCCACGCCGACTATGTCGAGAAGTATTTTGCCCCGACGGCGGCCGAAGTGAAGATCTACCAGACCCAGGACGAGGCGAACCAGGACCTCGCCGCCGGGCGGATTGATGCGGTTCAGGCTGACAGCATCGCACTTGACGCCTTCCTTGCGACCGAGGCCGGTGCCACCTGCTGTGAGCTGAAAGGGGCTGTGGCCGATGACCCGGCGATCCTTGGCAAGGGTGTCGGCGCTGGCGTCCGCAAGGAGGACACCGAGCTTCTGGCCAAGATCAACGCGGCCATCGCGAAGGTGATCGCCGACGGGACCTATGACAAGATCACGGCGAACTACTTTGCTTCGTCGATCTACGGCGGCTGACCCTTTGGCCTTCGGTGGCGCACCTGCAGCAAGTCCGGCGCTTCCCTGCCCCCGCGTGGGCAAGGGTGGGGGGGTGACCCCCCATGCCGCCGCTGACGGGATGCCCCCCACCCCCCTCCCCTCCACCCGGGGGGAAGGGGAGGTGCAGACCTCCAGGCATCTGAGCCATGGTCACATCTGGGGCAAGGCATGATCTCCGCTGGTCTGATGGCCTCGACGCTGGACCTTCTGGCCTGGGCGCCGCCCGGATGGGGGGCCACATTGGCCGAGGCGCTGGGCAAGTCGATCATGATCGCGATCGGGGCCTTCAGCCTTGGTCTGCTGATCGGCATCGGCGGCGCCTATGGCAAGCTTTATGGCGGGCCGGTCACCCGTGATCTTCTGGGGATCTATACCACCATCGTGCGGGCAGTTCCGGAACTGATCCTGATCCTGATCCTCTATTTTGCCTTCACCTCGTCGATCAACAATCTGCTGCTGTCCTGGGGGTTCGAGCGGATCCAGATTTCCGGTTTCGTGGCCGGCATCGCTGTTCTTGGGGTCGTGCAGGGCGCCTATGCGACCGAGATCCTGCGCGGGGCGATCCTGTCTGTGCCGCCGGGTCAGATCGAGGCCGCCCGCGCCATGGGCATGCCGCCCCTGATGCTGGGCTGGCGCGTGACCTTCCCGCAGATGCTGGCCGCGGCGATTCCCGGTCTTGCGAACCTTTGGCTGATTGCCACCAAGGACACCGCCCTTCTGGCCGTGGTCGGCTATGCCGAACTTACGCTGGTCACACGTCAGGCTGCCAGCACATCCAAGGCGTTCTTCACCTTCTTCATGGCGGCGGGCGCGCTTTATCTGGCCATCTCCATCGTCTCGACCCTGATCTTCGGCCGCATCGAGGCCTGGGCCAGACGTGGCCAGGTTCGTCCGGGGTCGCGCTGATGCAGGGTTTCTGGGTTCCACGCCGGATCGTGATGGCGGCCATCGCAGTGCTGATCGTCGGCTGGTGCGTCGCGACCCTGAACTGGACCTGGCTGGCCGAGCCGAAGTATCAGGCGCTGCTGCTCCAGGGCGTCTGGAACACGATCTGGATTCTTGTCGTGACCATGGTGCTTGGCATGCTCTTGGCCATTCCGCTGGGTCTGGCGCAGGCGGCGGGGCCGTGGTGGCTTTCCACCCCGTCCAGCGCCTTTTGCGGGCTGATCCGCGGCACGCCGTTGCTGCTTCAGCTTTGGCTGCTTTACTACGGGCTTGGGTCGCTGTTTCCGTCAATCCCCTGGATCCGGCAATCCGATCTTTGGCCAATCCTGCGCCAGGCCTGGCCCTATGCGGTGCTGGCGCTGACGCTGTCGGTCGCGGGCTATTCGGGCGAGGTGATGCGTGGCGCCTTCAAGGGTGTGCCGCACGGCCAGCTTGAGGCTGCCAAGGCGATGGGCATGCCCCGCTTCACCATCTTCCGCCGCATCTGGATGCCGCAGGCCTTTCAGCGCGTGCTGCCGACGCTTGGGGGCGAGACGGTCCTGACGCTGAAATCGACCCCGCTGGTCGCCACGATCACGGTGATCGACATCTACGCCGTGTCCTCGCGCATCCGGCAGGATACCTTTGTGGTCTATGAGCCGCTTTTGCTTCTGGCTGTGGTCTACATGGCGATTGCCGGGCTGATCGTGCTGTTGTTCCGCTGGCTGGAAAGCCGCGTGCCGGTGAAGACGGCATGACGGGCGGCCAGTGAAGGGCGGATAAGGGCGCGTCTGTCCCATGTCGACATTTGGGCTTCAATTCAAAGGATCGCTGAACCGGATCCGCAACACGCTGGCAAGCAGCTACCATTTCTGCCGAAATCGCCGCGGCCTGCAGGGACTGGCACCCTACCTTTTGCGGGCCCACGCATCGCTGAGAATGCTTGAGCACTTTGGGCGCATGGCAGGGAAGCCGGACCGGCTGTTCAATGACTTCCTTTACGCCCTCAAGGTCGGGGACGAGCTTGAAAATCCATTGCGCCGCACGATCACTGACAAGGCCCTGGCCAAGGACTACATCCTGTCGCGCCTTGGGGCGGGGCGCACGGTTCCGACCCTTGCCGTTCTGGAAACGCCCAAGGCAATCGCCGCCTTTCGCCCGGATGCCTATCCGGTTGCCGTGAAGCCGACGCACAGCTCGGGCAAGATGATCCGGATCGGTTCGGACGCGGACTGGCAGGCGGCCGAACCAGTGATTGCCGCATGGCTGACCCACGACTTTTTCACCCGGTCGCTGGAGCGGAACTATGCCGGCCTTGCAAAGCGGGTGATCGTGGAGCCTTGGCTTGACGAAAGCCTGCTCTTTGAGGGGTCGGTCCACTGCCGCGCGGGGGTCCCCAAGGTGGTTTCCATGATCGAGCGTTACAGCAAGAAACGGCAATCCTTCAGCACCGACCGCACGCCATTGGGCGTAAGCCTGGGGTTTCCGACGACAGACTTCCATCTGGATGAATGGATTTTCTTCGAGCCGCTCCTGAAGGATGCGGCGATACTCTCGGCCGAGCTTTCGTATATCCGCCTCGATTTCTACACCGATGGCCGGCGCGTCGTCTTTGGCGAGATGACCAACCTGCCCGCAGCAGGCCTGGGCCAGTTTCACCCGGCAGGCGGGGAAGAGATCTTCTCGGCCGTCTTTTTTGCACCGCCGCCCTGATCAGGCGTCGCGCTTTGCAATCCAGTCGTGGTCGGGATCATTCTGGAACCGCCATTTCCGCAACGGCCCGGCCATGACGTTCAGGTAATACATCTCATAGCCGTAGGGCGCTCCGCAGGGGTGGTGGCCTTTCGGGACCAGAACGACGTCGTGGCTTTTCACGGCCATCGTCTCGTCCAGGCTGCCGTCCTCGGTATAGACGCGCTGGACGCCAAAGCCCTGGCCGGGGTTCAGGCGGTGGTAATAGGTCTCCTCCAGATAGGTCATGCGGGGGAAATCATCCGCGTCGTGCCGGTGCGACGGGTAGGACGACCAGTGCCCCGCCGGGGTGAAAACCTCGGTCACCAGCAGGCTGTCCGCGACGTCCCGCCCCTCCATCGCGATGTTGTTGACATGGCGGGTGTTCGTCCCCTTGCCGCGCGGGGTAAGGGTGATCCCCTCCGGCCCCAGCCGCTGCGCCGCGTGCCCGCCCTTGCCGGGGGCCTTGCAGACCCCGATCGTGCACGCGGTGGTGGCGGTTGCCTTCCAGCCGTGCCCGTTCGGGACATACAGGCAGTGCGGCGGAGTCTTTTCGAAGACATCCATCCGGTCACCCATCTCGCCCCAGTCCTGACCGGCAGCCTGAACCGTCGCTTTCCCCTCGACGATCACCAGAATGACCTCGGTCCCGCCGGTCTCTTCCTCGGCCACATCGCCCGGTTCCAGCCGATAGAGCGAGAAGCCCACATAACCCCACCCCGCGCTGGCTGGGGTGATGTCATGGACCTTGCCGCGAGTGCCGGCCGGGTGGCGGAGGAGATCGGGCATGGTCAGTCCTTCAGGAGGGGCGGGAGGTGTCGATCGTCAGGCCAGCAGCGGTGCAGACTTTCACGATATGTTCGTAGCCCATCTTGGAATACTCATATGGCGGGGCCTTGGCCGGGTCCTGCTCGGCCTCGACCACGATCCAGCCAGCGTAATCCATCGCCTTAAGCTTGTCCGCGACGGCCTGAAAGTCGATGCAACCGTCGCCCGGCACGGTGAAGGCCCCGGCGATCACGGCATCGAGGAAGCTGCGGTCGTTCGCGCGCACATCCGCCACCACTTCGGGCCGGATGTCCTTGAAGTGGACGTGGTGGACGCGATCCGCCCAGGTGTTCAGGACCCGCATCACGTCCGCCCCGCCGAACAACAGATGCCCGGTGTCGAACAGGAGCTTCACGTC
>JAPLPF010000012.1 GCA_026400325.1 Rhodobacterales bacterium | reverse complement strand
GGCCCGGTCGTCGGCATCATGCCGGTGAAGAACGACGCCGAGGCGATCCAGCTCATGAACGACTCCCCCTACGGCCTGACCGCCTCGATCTGGACCGAGGATTACGACACCGCCGCCATCCTTGGCGCTCAGGTCGAAACCGGCACCGTGTTCATGAACCGGGCCGATTACCTTGACCCCGCCCTGACCTGGACCGGCGTCAAGGACACCGGGCGCGGCACCTCGCTTTCCTACCTCGGGTTCCATTCGGTGACCCGGCCGAAATCCTATCACCTGAAGAAGGCCCCGAAATGACCCCCACCCACTCCGTCCCGAACCGCAACTGGTCCTACCCGACCGCCATCAAGTTCGGCGTCGGTCGGATTGCCGAGCTTGCCGATCATGCCAAGGGCGCGGGCCTGAAAAGGCCGCTTCTCGTCACCGACAAGGCGCTTGCCACCCTGCCGATCACCGCCGCTGCCCTTGATGTGCTGGAAGGTGCTGGAATGGGCCGCGCCGTCTTTTCCGACGTGGACCCGAACCCCAATGAGGCCAACATGACCGCCGGGATCGCGGTCTACCTTGCGGGCGGCCATGACGGGGTGATCTGCTTCGGTGGCGGCTCTGCCCTCGACCTTGGCAAGATGATCGCCCTGATGGCGCATCAGCGGAAGGACCTGTCGGTCTGGGACCTTGAGGATATCGACGACTGGTACACCCGCGCCGATGCGTCGAAAATCGCGCCTATCATCGCGGTCCCGACCACCGCCGGAACCGGCAGCGAAGTGGGCCGGGCGGGGGTGCTGACCAACTCGGCCACCCACAAGAAGAAGATCATCTTCCACCCCAAACTGATGCCCGCCGTCACGATCTGCGACCCGGCGCTAACCGTCGGCATGCCCCGCTTCATCACCGCAGGCACCGGGATGGATGCCCTCGCGCATTGCTTGGAAGCCTACTCCTCGCCCTTCTACCACCCGATGAGCCAGGGTATCGCGCTGGAAGGCATGCGGCTGGTGTTCGAAAACCTGCCCCGCGTCTACGGCGCGCCGGACGACCTTGACGCCCGCGCCCACATGATGAGCGCGGCAGCCATGGGCGCGGTCGCCTTCCAGAAGGGCCTTGGCGCGATCCACTCGCTGTCGCACCCGGTCGGCGCGGTCTATGGCACGCATCACGGCACCACCAATGCCGTCGTCATGCCCATGGTCCTCGACTTCAACCGCCCCGCCATCGAAACCCGGATCGAGGCGGCGGCGGCCTACCTGGGCATCAAGGGCGGCTTCGACGGCTTCAAGGCCCGGATCATGGACCTGCGCGCAGCCCTGTCGATCCCCGAAAACCTGACGGCGATGGGCGTCAAGGCGGCAGACCTCGACATGCTGACCGACATGGCGATGGAAGACCCGTCCTGTGGTGGCAATCCGATCACCATGACTCGCGAAAACACCCGCGCGCTGTATGAGGCTTGCCTGTAGGGCGCCATGATCCGCGAACGGACCGACATTGCCGTCATCGGCGCCGGAGTCATCGGCCTGACCATCGCGCTGGAACTGGCAGATGCCGGGCGCGAGGTAGTGCTGGTTGACCCCGGCCAGCCGGGCATGGGCGCAAGCTATGGCAATGCCGGGACGATTGCCGGCTATGCTGTCACCCCGGTCGGTACTCCGGGGGTGCTTTGGTCGCTGCCGTCGCTGATGTTCAGCCGGACTTCGCCTCTGGCGATTCGTCACCGGGCACTACCCAGCCTGACGCCGTGGCTTCTGCGCTTTCTGCGCCAGTCGCTGCCCGGGGCGGCAGAGCGCAATGCACAGGCGCTTGCGGCCCTGTTGGGCGACGCGGGGGAACGCTGGGACGCGCTGGCGCTGCGCGTGGCGGGTGCGGGCATCCTGCAGCGGCGCGGTTGCCTGTATCTTTACGAAACACCGTCGGCCCTGGCGTCAGCCGCAGCCGAGATGGACCGGCGCCGCGCCCTTGGGGTCGAGGTCGATCTGATCGACCGCGACCGTCTGGCCGAACTGGAACCCGGCTTGTCAGGCGGCCTTGCCGGTGCGGCCTTCTTTTCCGGTGCCACGTTCCTTGATGATCCCGGACGAATGATGCAGCTGATCGCAGATGCCGTTCTGGCGAAGGCGCGGCTTCTGACCGCCCGGGCGGACCGGCTGACCCGGGGTCCCGATGGCGTGGTGATCGAAGGGCCGGGGCTTCATCTGCATGCGCGTCGGGTGGTCATTGCCGCTGGTGCCCATTCGCGCAACCTCGCCCGACAGGCCGGAGACCGCGTCCCGCTGGACACCGAACGTGGCTATCATGTCGAGTGGGACATGCCCGAGCCACGCCTTTCGCGCCCGGTTTGCCCCACATCGCGCGGCTTCTACCTCTGCCCGATGGCAGGGCGGTTGCGGGTGGCCGGAACCGTGGAACTGGGGGGATTGACGCTGCCGCCTTCACCCCACCGTATTGCAAAGCTTGTCGAAGGCGC
>JAPLPF010000211.1 GCA_026400325.1 Rhodobacterales bacterium | reverse complement strand
GGTTACACTGCGAGCGATCAAGCAGGCAACAAAAAGATACTGCGCGCTTTGTAGATGGTTTTAACCGCTACCCTCAAAGGCACCCACCACCCCCACCGGCAACCAAAGCGTCCTGCTCCCCGCCGGGAACTCCAGCCACTCCGCCTGCCGCAGATACCAGGCCCTAGCGGCCTCGTCCTTCGCCTGCACCAGCACCGCCGCGATGCCAATGCTCTGGGCGGCCCCCGCGATCCGGCGGAGGGCGTCGGCCAGCAGGCTCGCGCCAAGGCCCTGCCCGGCATAGTCGCGGTCCACCGCCAGCCGCCCGATGATCGACACCGGCACCGAATCCGGCGCGTTCCGCCGCAACTTGCCCGGCGCGGCCTCGCGCTGCACCGCCCCCGCTGACAGGCAGTAATACCCCGCCACCCGCGCGCCATCGCAAACGACATAGGTCCGAGAGAACCGGCTTTCGTTCTTCAACGCCCGCTCCCGCAGCCAGTCATCCAGCACCGGCACCCCGCAGTCGAAGCGCGATAGGTCATGCGTGGTGGAAATCGCAACGGGTGCGCTCAGCCCCATCGGCCAACCCCAATCGCCTCCCCTCCCACCCGTGGGGAGGGGATGGGGGTGGGGGGCACGCCGCCAGTCACTCCCAAACCGGCTTCCGCGCCATCAGGCGTTTCAGGTCCCATCGGCCAGCCCCAAGCGCCTCCCCTCCCCCCCGTGGGGAGGGGCCGGGGGTGGGGGGCAACCGGAAAATCACTCCCAGACCGGCTTCCGCGCCATCAGGCGTTTCAGCTTCGGCCCCGGCTGGGCTGGGTTGTCCAGCGCCTGCACAAAGGCGTCATAGGCCCCGGTCTCCAGCACGAACAGCCGCTGATCCAGCAGCACATCAATCGCCTGCCGCCGCGCGGTGTCGATCATGAACTCGGTCCGGGTCTTGCCCAGCATCGCCGCCGCCTCGTCGATCAGCGCGCGGGTGTTGGCCTCGATGCGCAAGTTTATGGTCCCCTTGTCCGAGGGTTGCGCGTCAAACGGCGCGGGGGATTCAGCAAGGCCAGCAGATTTTGTCATGCGCGCACACTAAGCGCAACGTATCCACAATGTCAATACGTTGGATCGTTCGTAGGTCGGGGTTCACCCCGACTCTCTCCATTAACCACCCCCTTAACAAACCCTTAACGCCCACGCGCAACCCCTTGCTTCCAAACCATAATCCGAAAATGTCCACCGTGGACAGCCGGAATCTTTTGCGGCCCCCGCCTTACCCCAGTGGCAGCACCACCGAGAACCGGCTCCCCTCACCCGGCTCGCTTTCGATCCGAAGGAACCCCCGGTGGCGGCTCACGATGTGCTTCACGATGGCCAGCCCCAGCCCCGTCCCCCCCATCTCGCGCGACCGGTGGCTGTCGACCCGATAGAACCGCTCCGTCAGCCGCGGCAGGTGGACGGGATCGATCCCCTCCCCCTCGTCCGCGACCTCGACCCGCACTGCAGGCCCCCGCACCGTTTCTTCGGAGGAGAGGGTGACCCGCACCACCTGGCCCCCCTTGCCGTATTTCAGCGCGTTCTCGATCAGGTTGGTGAAGACCTGCACCAGCTGGTCGGCGTCCCCCGGCAGGGTGAAGGCATCGCCCGTCAGCTCCACCCGGTCCCCCTCCCGCTCGGCCAGGCCGCTCAGGGAGGAGATCACGCCGTCCAGAAGCGACCGCAAGTCCACCTCGCCTTTGGGGCGCACCCTTTCCTCTGCCTCCACCCGCGAAAGCTGGAGAAGGTCGCGCACCAGCCGGTTCATCCGCCCCGCTTCATGCTCCATGATCCCGAGGAACATGTCGCGGGCCTTGGGGTCGTCGCGGGCGGCGTGTTTCAGCGTCTCGATGAACCCCATCAGCGCGGTCAACGGGGTGCGCAGTTCGTGGCTGACGTTCGCCACGAAATCCCGTCGCATCTCGCCGGCCTTTTCCTCTTCGGTCACGTCGCGAAAGACGCACAGGACCAGCCCCTCGCCCTGTGCCGACACGGTCGCCTGATACACCTCCTCCTGCCCGTCGCGGCGATGGATCATCCGGGCCTCATGCACGCCGCCCCGGCGCGTGGCGGCGCCGATCGCCTCCAGCACAGCGGGGGTGCGCACCGCCATCGCCGGATTGCGCCCGATCACCCCCGCGCCGAACAGCGCCAGCCCCCGGTCGTTGCAACCGGCAACGCGCGCCTCGCGTTCGACCAGCATCGCGGGCATGGGCAGCCCGGAAAGAAGGGCATCCCAGGCCCGATCCCTTGCCATGTCTGCCATTTCGCAACACTCCCTTTCTGCCCGCGTTGCGACATCTTGTCTTGCGCGGAAATCGCAGTAGTTTGGGCGCGTGTGTGAATTGGTTCGCGCCCGGCCTTTGTCCGGAACAAAGGTCGGCTGCAGCGGAAAGTCCAGTAGGAAGACAGATCGCGCGGCCCCCCTCGATCAAGGAGGTGGAGTTCCACAGATGTCAAAGACCCTGCTATGCCTCGTGATCGGTATTCCTGAAGCAACCTTTGCCGAAGGCTTGACCAGGCCGGACGCGGCCGCATCGATCGCCTTTGCCGACCTGGCGCAATACCTGCCGCAGGTGGCAACGCTGGAGCTTGTCGTGGCACCGCTTTTCTGCGGCGATTTCGACGCGCTCGAGATCATCGAGACGCTTGGCACAGCAGGCTATCGCGGGCTTTTGCGGATCACGACACCAGCCTTGCCGAACCGCCAGATCGTCCTGCGCGAACTGCGGTCCCATGCTGTCCGGCAGGGCATCACGATCGAAATGGTGGAGAGGCCCCAAACGTCATAGGGGCCGCAGGCCCGCGGCAAAGCGCCGGGCGTTCGCGCGGTATCCTTCCGCCGACAGCAACAGCCGGGACCGGGCAGCATCGTCCAGCATCCGCACAACCTTGCCCGGCGCGCCCATCACCAGCGAACCGTCGGGTATTTCCTTGCCTTCGGTGATCAACGCGCCTGCCCCGATCAGGCACCCCCGGCCGATGCGGGCCCCGTTCAGCACGATGGCCCCGATGCCGATCAGCGACCCCTCACCGATGGTGCAGCCATGCAGCATCGCCTTGTGCCCGATGGTGCAATTGGCCCCGATCACCAGGGGAAAACCCATGTCAGTGTGCAGCACGCAGGCTTCCTGGATGTTTGACCCTCTACCCACGCGGATTTCCTCGTTGTCACCGCGCAAGGTGGCACCGAACCAGACCGAGGTTTCGGCCTCCAGCACAACGCGGCCGATAACGTTGCCATCTGGGGCGACCCAGGCCGTGGGGTCCATGTGTGGAGCCAGTCCATCAAGCAAATAGATCATCTGGCCTCAAACTCCTCGTTCAAG
Organism: Rhodobacterales bacterium; assembly: GCA_026400325.1. Taxonomy (GTDB): domain Bacteria; phylum Pseudomonadota; class Alphaproteobacteria; order Rhodobacterales; family Rhodobacteraceae; genus Tabrizicola. Next base: position 2,831 of record JAPLPF010000211.1, on the reverse strand, counting down.
GCGCGGACGAAGGCGGACAGTTGCGGCTGGCGCTCGCGGCGCAAACGCTCGGCGGTCAGGATTGCCTTCAGCTTTTCAAAGGTCTGGTCAAGATCGTCGTTGACCAGCACATAGTCATATTCAGCCCAATGGCTGATCTCGTCCCGGCTTTTCGCCATGCGGCCCGCGATCACCGTGTCGCTGTCCTGCCCGCGCGTGCGCAGTCGGCGGTCCAGTTCGGCAATCGACGGCGGCAGGATGAAGATCGACACCACGTCGTCACGCATGGCTTGGGCGATCTGCTGACCCCCCTGCCAGTCGATGTCGAAGACCGTATCCCTGCCCGCGTCCATTGCCGCCAGAACCGGGCTGCGGGGCGAACCGTAGAGGTTCCCGAACACCTCGGCATGTTCCAGCATCTCGCCGGATTTCACCATGTCCTCAAAGGCTTCACGGCTACGGAAGAAATATTCACGGCCTTCCGCCTCGCCCGGGCGCGGCGGGCGGGTGGTGGCTGACACCGAAAACCGCATGGTCTGGTCCCAGGCCATAAGCATCCGCGACAGCGTGGACTTGCCTGCGCCCGAGGGCGAGGAAAGGATCAGAAGAAGCCCGCGCCGGATCATGACCTATTCCACATTCTGCACCTGTTCGCGCATCTGATCTATCACGGTTTTCAGGTCAAGTCCGATCCGGGTCAGGGCCAGAGACTGCGCCTTGGAACACAAGGTATTCGCCTCGCGCATGAATTCCTGCATCAGGAAATCAAGCTTGCGGCCAACCGGCGCGGTGTCGGCAAGATGGGCGCGGGCGGCGGTGACATGGGCGGTCAGGCGGTCAAGTTCTTCGGTCACGTCGGTCTTGACGGCAAGAAGAGCCAGTTCCTGCGCAAGGCGGGTCTCGTCCACCGCATCGGTGGCGGCCAGAACGCGGGCAACGCTGTCGCGAAGTTGCGCTGACTGCGCCTCGCCGCGCGTTGCAACCTCCTGCGCTGCGTCGGTGGCAAGGGCCGCGATCCGGTCAAGTTGCGCGGAAAGAACCCCGGCCAGGGCAGCACCCTCGGCCGCGCGCATGGCGGCGAAGTTGGCCAGAAGCCCAGGCAGATCGGCAACAAGGGCCGCCCGCAACGGGCCGGTATCGGTGTCCTGCACGCCTTGATCCAGGACGCCGCGAAACATCATCACATCGGCGGTCGACGGCGCGCGCAAGGTGACGCCCGCCATCATCGCGGCCTCCTCCACCCGGGACAGGGCCGCAAAGGCTGCTGACAACTGCTGCGGGTTCAGCCGAAACGCCGCCTCTTCACCGCCGCCTTCCTGGGCAAGCTTCAACGTCAGGCTGACATTGCCGCGCGGGATCGCCTTTTGCAGCTCGGCACGAATGGCAAGCTCAAGCCCGTCGATCCAGTCGGGAACGCGCAGCCGCAGGTCCAGTCCCTTGCCGTTTACTGCGCGCAGATCCCAGACCCAGGCATGGCCCATCCCCGTGCCGCGCCGGGCGGCAAAGCCAGTCATCGAGATCACCTTGGTCCTCCGCTCCGGACGCCTGTGCCCGGTGTTTACCATTTGATTAGATTTTCGCCCGAATCTTTGCAGTTGCTTGCTAGGCTTCCTTCATGGCGCGGCAACCCGGTGGGCTGCAAGCGGCAAGCGGATGGGAAAGGGCGGCCAATGGACTTCAAGCTTCTGGATCTGGGACGTTTGCGCCCGGGGCGTCTGGCAGTTCCGCCGGTTTTCGACGGGCCGTCGCAGGTCCGTGCCTATTGGGAAGCGTTGCGCATCGGCGGCGCGCTGCCGGACCGGGCACAAATGGACCCGCGCGGCCTGGGCGGTGTTCTGGACCGGGTGTTCCTGGCCGAACGCATTGCCCGCGGGCTGGTGCAGGTGCGCATCGCGGGGTCGGGCCTCGCTGAACTTGCGGGCATGGACCTGCGCGGATTGCCGCTGTCCTGCCTGTTCACCGCCGAGGCGCGGCCCCAGCTTGCCGAGACGCTTGAGGCGGTTGCGCAAGGCCAGGCGCTGGCCGAGCTTGACCTTGCCATGGATGCAGGTCCGGGACAGGTGGTGGCACGGCTTTTGCTTCTTCCCCTGTGCGACGGGGCAGACCGTCGGCTTGTTCTTGGCTGCCTTGGCACGAATGGCAACCTGCCAACCGGTAAATTCAGGATCCTGAGCCGACAGGAAGAACGGCTGGAGCTGCCGGTCGCACCCCCTGCACCCCAGCTTGTTGCCCAACCGCCCCTGCGGCAACGCCCCCACCTGACGCTGGTGCACGCACGGGATTGATCCAGCCGAATTACTTGCGGAAAACAAACGAAAACGGGCGGCCCGGCTTTCGCCTGGCCGCCCGCCCGTATCAATCAGCCTGACTTACAGCGCCACGCGCCGCGCGGCCTCACGCTGCGAGGACAGTTCTTCTGCCACCAGGAAAGCAAGTTCCAGCGATTGCGACGCGTTCAGGCGCGGGTCGCAGGCGGTGTGGTAACGGTCCTGCAGGTTTTCGTCCGTCACGGCGCGAAGGCCGCCCGTGCATTCGGTCACATCTTGCCCCGTCATCTCGAAATGCACGCCGCCAGGGACGGTGCCTTCGGATTTGTGGATGGCAAAGAACTCGCGCACTTCGCGCAGAACGCTGTCGAAGGGCCGGGTCTTGTAGCCCGAGGGCGACTTGATCGTGTTGCCGTGCATCGGGTCGCAGGACCAGACGACCTTTGCCCCTTCGCTTTCTACAGTCTTGATCAGACGCGGCAGATGCTCGCCCACCTTGCCCGCCCCGAACCGCGCGATCAGGGTCAGGCGGCCCGCCTCGTTTTCCGGGTTCAGCTTGGCCATCAGAACCTTGAGGTCGTCGGC
>JAPLPF010000216.1 GCA_026400325.1 Rhodobacterales bacterium | reverse complement strand
CCGCGCAGCCGCTGGAGTTTGCGGTCAACAACCAGCACATGAACGGTGGCATCGCGGTAGATGTCTGGGGGCAGACCTCGCACCCCGGCGTCTATGCGGTGGGCGAGGCGGCGGGCACCCATGGTGTCACCCGGCCGGGGGGTGCCGCCTTGAACGCGGGGCAAGTGTTCGGGACGCGGGCGGCGGAACATGTCGCCGGCACGGGGCGGGCGCGGGCGGGCGCGGCGCTGCCCAAGGCCCGGGTTTCGGCGGCGGTGCAGTCGGTGCTGGCAGGCGTGAACCCGGCCAGCCCGCTGACTGTCCGCAAAGTGCGCGAGGCGGTGCAGGCCCGGATGAGCGACGCCGCCGGAATCCTGTGTGACGCAACCAGCGTAGCCCGCGCCCTGGCCGAAGCGCGATCGTTGAATGCGGCAATCCGGGCAAAGGGAATTGCACCGGGGCGGGTCTCCGAAGCGGCGCGGGCGGTCCAATGGCAGCAGATGGCGCTGGCGTCCGAAGCGGTGCTGACCGCGCTGGATCACTACATCGCGCAAGGCGGTGGCAGCCGGGGCGCGCGGGCTATCCTTGACCCTGCGGGCGATGGAATCCCGATGGCGGCGAGTGGTCCGATCGAGGGGCTGCGGTTTCGTGTCGAACGGGCGGAGGACCGCGACCAACAGACCCATGTGCGGCGCACAGCCGAAGGCTTCCTGCTGGAAACGCGGGAAAATCGCACGCTGGACCCCGCCGCGCACCCGTTCTTCGAGAGGGACTGGCCAGCCTGGCTGACCGGAGCGATCCACAAGCCGGACCAGGGCTGAGGCGATGCGCAGGATTCCCAACCAACGCGTGCGCGCCATTGGCGAGGCGATGCTAGAACTGGCTCCGGTCGGTGACGGGCTGTACCGGCGCGGCTTTGCCGGGGACACGTTCAACACCGCCTGGCATATGGCACAAATGCTGGGGACCGGGGCGGATGTTGGGCTGGTGACGCGGCTGGGGCAGGACGGTCTGTCCGACATCTTTGCCGCGGAAATGGCGGCAGACGGGCTGGCCCTGTCCGGCGTGAGCCGTGACCCCGCCCGTATAATGGGTCTTTATCTGATCGAACTCGACGGGGCTGAACGCAGCTTTCACTATTGGCGCGATACATCCGCCGCGCGGCGGCTGGCTGACGATCCGGCAGTGCTGTCGCAGGCGCTGGAGGGGGCGGGGCTGGTGCATCTGTCGGGGATCACTCTGGCGATTCTGGAGGAGGGTGCGCGCGAGACGTTGTTTTCCAGCCTTGCCTTGGCGCGGGCTGCGGGAACGGTGGTGTCCTTTGATCCGAACATCCGGCCCAGACTTTGGCCATCAAGCTCCGCGATGCAGGCGACGATCAACCGGATGCTGGGTCTGACCGATATCGCCCTGCCCAGCCTTGACGACGAGGCCACGCATTTCGGTGACACGGACGCAAGCGCCACGCTGGCCCGAATGGCGGCAGCGGGGGTGGCCGAGGTGGTGGTCAAGGACGGCCCCGGCCCGGTGCATGTGCTGGTGGATGGCGCGGTGCAGATCTTGCCGACACCGCCGGCAAGTGACCTGCGTGACACGACCGGCGCGGGGGATGCCTTCAACGCGGGCTATCTTGCGGCGCGGGTGCTTGGTCTTGATGCCGCAAGGTCCGTGCGGGCCGGTCAGCGGCTGGCGGCGGCGGTGCTGGCCACCTTTGGCGCTCGCGCGTCCAAGGCCGCTGTGGCTGCCCTGCCCCCGATCGCAGGCCTTTCCTGACCCCTTGACCCCAGGACTGGCTACCGGGTGTTGACTTGATATAGAACGTTCCAATAGTTTATGGAACGATCCTAAAGAAGAATCATCGGCCTTTTGGTCGGAGAAATGCCCTTCGGGTGCAGGGGACAGGGACAGATGGGCAAGGTCGTATCGCCAGATGTCGCGGCCGCGCGGATCCCCGACGGGGCCGTCGTCACGGTCTCGTCCTCCTCCTCTCTGGGCTGCCCCGACCTTATGCTGCGCGCCATTGGTGAGAGGTTTCGTGCTGAGGGCCATCCGCGCGGGCTGACGACGATCCACCCCATTGCTGCTGGCGACATGTACGGCGTCAAGGGTATTGACCACATCGCGCAGGATGGGCTTCTGGCGCGGGTGATCGCGGGGTCCTACCCCTCGGGATCGTCCAACTTGCCGATGCCCGAAATCTGGAAGATGGTAACCGAAGACCGCATCCCGGCCTACAACGTGCCCTCGGGCATCCTGTTCGACATGCACCGCGAAGCCGCCGCGCGTCGCCCCGGCGTGCTGACCAAGGTGGGGATGGAAACCTTCGTCGATCCCTTGCGTGAGGGCTGTGCGATGAACGCCAAGGGCGCGGCCGAACCCATCGTCGCGCGGGTAGATTTCGGGTGCGAGACCTGGCCGCATTTCCCCAACATCATTCCCACCGTCTGCATCCTGCGCGCCACAACGGCGGATGAACATGGCAACCTGACCTATGAACACGAAGGCGCCTATCTGGGCGGGCTGGAGCAGGCGATCTGCGTGCGCAACCACGGCGGGCTGGTCATCGCGCAGGTGTCGCGGGTCACGACGCGCGGGTCGCTGCGGCCCCATGACGTGCGGGTGCCGGGGCATCTGGTCGATCTGGTGATCGTTGATCCTGACCAGAAACAGACCTGCGAGACGCCCTATGACCCCGCAATCTCGGGTCAGGTGCGGCAGCCGTGGTCGGCTTTCGATCTGGCCGGGCATGGGGTGGAAAAGGTCATCGCCCGCCGCGCGGCAATGGAGTTGAAGCGGGGAATGACCGCGAACCTGGGTTTCGGGATCAGCGCGATGGTCCCGCGCATCCTGCTGGAAGAAGGCCACCCCGAGGCGGTGACCTGGGCCATCGAACAGGGCGCTGTGGGGGGCATGCCGCTAACCGGCTTTGCCTTTGGCTGCGCGTCCAATGCCGATGCCTATGTCCCCTCACCCCAGAAGTTCATCTACTTTCAGGGCGCGGGTTTCGACCTGACGTTCCTGTCCTTCATGGAGGTGGACGTGGAAGGCAACGTCAACGTCTCCAAGCTTGGAAAGAAGCCCTACCTGACCGCAGGTTGTGGCGGGTTTGTCGACATCACTGCCCATGCAAAGAAGATCGTATTCTCCGGCTGGTTCGAGGCGGGGGCCGAAATCGGGCTTTCGGATGCGGGCATCAGGGTGGAAAAGCCCGGCAGGTTCACCAAGATGGTGGAGCGCGTCGAACACGTCACCTTCTCTGGCGCGCGGGCGCGAGCGACGGGGCAAGAGGTGCTTTATGTCACCGAACGCTGCGTGATGCGGCTGGGGGATGGCGGGCTTGTCGCGACCGAGATCATGCCCGGCATCGACCCCGCGCGCGACATCGTGGCGGCAAGTCAGGGCCGGGTGCGGGTGGCAGAAAACGCGATCACCTTGCCCCTGTCGCTGATGGCCGAAGGGCCGATGGGGTGGGCGCCATGAGCCTTGTGCATCTTGAGCTTCGTGGCCGGATTGCCGAGGTTCGCTTGGACAACCCGGCCAAGCTGAACGCCTTCACCGTGGACATGCTGGGCCAGTTGGCCGGGCATCTGGACACCGTTGAACGCAATCCCGACATCGCCTGCGTGCTGGTCACTGCGGTCGAGGCAAAGGCCTTCTGCGCCGGGGCCGACATCAATGGCTGGGGTGACCTGACACCCGCTGAATTCGCCCGGCATTGGGTGCGCGGCGGGCATCGGTTGTTCGACCGGCTGGCGCGGCTGGCGAAGCCCACGGTCGCAGTGATCGGCGCGCATGCCTTCGGTGGCGGGCTGGAGCTGGCGGCGGCCTGCGATATCCGGGTGATGGCGCCGGGGGCCACGCTGGCCCTGCCCGAGGCGCAGGTCGGCATCGTGCCGGGCTGGTCCGGCTCACAACGGCTGGCGCGGCTGTTGCCAGAGCCGGTGGTGAAGGAAATGGCGCTTTTCGGTCGACGGATCAGCGCCGAGCGTGCGCTGGCTTTGGGCTTTGCCGCCGAAGTCACGGAAGACCCCCGCGCCGCCGTCGAAGCGATGGCCGCAAGGGTGTGCGAACTGTCACCCCGCGCCGTCGAGATCGCCAAGACCATGATCCATGCCGGGGCTGGCGAAGACAGCGCCGCCCTGATCGAGGCGCTGGGAAGTGCGGCCATCGCCGCGACTGCCGACCGGGCCGAGGGCGTCGCCGCCTTCCGTGCCAAGCGCAAACCTGTCTTCACCGGGGAATGACGATGACCGAGATGACCTTGATTCCCCGCAGCAGGACGGCCCTGCCAGACGTGCGGATCAACCGGCACTGGATTGACGGTGTATGGCTGGACGGGGATGCACAAAGCGACCGCATCTCACCCTCGCACAGGGTGGTGGTCAGCCGGTCGGCGCTTGGAGGCGAAGCGGATGACGTGGCCGCGATCACCGCTGCGCGCCGCGCTTTTGATGACGGGCGCTGGTCACGGCTGCCGGCCAAGGCGCGGGCGGCGGTCCTGCTGAAGGTCGCCGATCTGATCGAGGCGAATGTCGAACCCATGGCCCTGATCGAGACGCTGGAATCCGGCAAGCCGATCACCCAGGCGCGGGGCGAGGTTGCCGGGGCCGCCGACCTCTGGCGCTATGCCGCAGCGTTGGCCCGGACAATCGAGGGCGACAGCTTCAACGGCCTTGGCCCCGACATGCTGGCCACCGTGCTGAAGGAACCCATCGGTGTGGTGTCGATAATCACGCCGTGGAACTTTCCGTTCTGGATCCTGTCGCAAAAGCTGCCCTTCGCGCTGGCGGCGGGTTGCACCTGTGTAGTGAAACCGTCCGAGATGACGCCATCGACCACGGCGATGCTGGGCGAAATCCTGATCGAGGCCGGTTTGCCCGCCGGGGTGGTCAACATTGTCCTTGGCCACGGCCAGCCCGTCGGTGCCATGATGACCGCGCACCGCGATGTGGACATGGTGACCTTCACCGGGTCAACCGCCGTGGGTAAGCTCATCAGCCGCACCGCCAGCGACACGCTGAAAAAGGTCGCGCTGGAGCTTGGTGGCAAGAACCCGCAGGTGATCTTTCCTGATGCCGATCTGGACAGCGCCGCCGATGCGGTGGTCTTCGGCACCTATTTCAACGTTGGCCAATGCTGCAATGCGGGCAGCCGGATCATCCTGCATGAAGACATCGCCGAGGCCTTTACCGCGAAAGTGGTCGAATTGTCGGCCCATGTGACCTTTGGCGACCCCATGGACCCTGCCACGCAGGTCGGGGCTATCGTCACGCCGGACCATGGTGCGAAGATCGACGCTTGCGTTCAGGCCGCGCGGGCGGCGGGCGCGCGCGTCGTGCTTGGCGGCGGGCCGCTGACGGTGCCGGGCCTTGGCGCGCAGTTCTACCGCCCCACCATCGTGACCGGGGTCACACCCGACATGGCCATTGCCCGGGATGAGGTGTTTGGCCCGGTCCTGTCGGTCCTCACCTTCCGGACGCTGGATGAGGCGGTGGCCCTGTGCAACGACGCAGATTATGGCCTGTCGGCGGGCGTGTGGAGTGAAAACATCCACACTTGCCTTGCCTTCGCCCGTCAGGTGCAGGCCGGAACCGTCTGGACCAATACCTGGATGGACGGCTTTCCCGAGGTGACCTTCGGCGGCATGAAGCAATCCGGTCAGGGCCGCGAGATCGGCCGCAACGGGCTGGAGGAGTTTCTGGAGATCAAGTCCGTCGTCATGCGGATCGGGCGCACGCGGGGCAACTGGGTCAGGCAGCCGGGATGACGGATGGACGCTGACATCCTCATCATCGGGTCGGGCATGGGCGGGGCCACGTTGGCCGCAGCCCTTGCCCCCACTGGCCGCCGCATCCTGATTGTCGAGCGGGGCGAACGACTGGCCGACAGCCCCGAGGCGCGCGATCCGGTGGCGATCTTCCAGCGCGGGCATTACAAGCCGAATGAAACGTGGCGCGATATCTCGGGCGCCGCGCTGCATCCGGGCAACTACGCCTATGTCGGCGGCAACACCAAGTTTTATGGCGCGGTCCTTCTGCGCTATCGGGCGGAAGACTTCGCCCCCTTGCGGCATATCGAAGGCACGACTCCCGGCTGGCCGGTCAGCTATGCCGAGCTTGAGCCGTTCTATTCGCAGGCCGAAACCCTGTACCGGGTCCGGGGCGATGCGGCGCAAGATCGGACCGAGCCGCCCCATTCCACGCCTTACCCCTTTGCGCCCGTCCCGGACGAGGCCGACATCTTCACCCTGCGCGCGGCCTTTACTGCGCAGGGGCTGCATGTGGCCGCCCTGCCACTTGGCGTGGACCTTGACCGCTGGCTGGCCCGCGCCCCCACCACCTGGGACGCCTTTCCCGACACCACCGGTGCCAAGTCCGATGCCGAAAACTGCGGTCTGGCCGCGGCGCTGAAGCACCCCAATGTCACCCTTCTGACCGGCACAAAGGTGACCCGCCTGATCGCCGAAGGCCGCCGCATCACCGGGGTAGAGGTGGACCGCGCCGGCCGGCACGAGACCCTGACCGCCACGACCGTCGTGCTGGCAGCGGGGGCGATCCTGTCGTCGGCGCTGCTGCTGGCTTCGGCCAATGCCGACCATCCGACCGGGCTGGCCAACGGGTCCGATCAGGTGGGGCGCAACTTCATGAACCACAATCTGACCGGCATGGTCGCCTGGAACCCCTTCCGCCGAAACCGGACGGTCTATGAAAAAACCATCCAGATCAATGATTTCTACCTGACTGGCGGGCCAGACGGCGAACCCTTGGGCAATATTCAGATGCTTGGCCGCATCACCGGCCCGATCCTTGCGGGCGAGGCGGGGCTGCCCCTCTGGCTGGCCCGGCACATTGCCGATCATTCGATCCACATCATGGCCATGTCCGAAGACCTGCCCGACCCGAACAGCCGTGTGTTGTGGCAGAACGGCGAGGTTGTCCTTGACTGGCGCCGCACCAACACCCGGGCGCATGATCTGCTGGTTGGCCGCCTCAAGCAGGCGATGCGCCGTGCGGGCTGGCCGATCACCCTGGCGCGGGGGTTTCCAAAGTCGAAGCCCAGCCATCAATGCGGCACCAACCGGATGGGGGCGGACGCAGGCACCTCGGTCGTGGACCCGAACCTGAAGGCGCATGATCTGGACAACCTTTACATCGCCGACGCCTCGGTCCTGCCGACCTCGGCGGCGGTGAACCCCTCGCTGACCGTCGCGGCGCTGGCTTTGCGGTTGGGCCAGCATCTGAGCGCGACCTGAAGGAACGGACATGCCCTGGGATTACATCATCATCGGTGGCGGATCGGCGGGGTCGGTGCTGGCGGCACGGCTGTCGGAAGACCCCGACATGCGCGTCCTGTTGCTGGAAGCCGGGCCGCGCGACTGGCATCCGTTCTACACGATCCCTGCCGGTTTTGCGAAAATGACCAAGGGCATCGGCAGCTGGGGCTGGCAGACCGTGCCGCAGCGCCACATGGGCAATATGCAGATCCGGTTCACCCAGGCCAGGGTGCTGGGCGGCGGGTCCACGGTGAACGCGCAGATCTATACGCGCGGGCATCCGCTGGACTATGACGAATGGCGGCAGGCGGGTTGCACGGGCTGGGGGTATGAGGATGTACTGCCCTGGTTCCGCAAGGCCGAGGACAACGACACCTTCGACAACCGCTGGCATGGCAAGGGCGGCCCCCTGGGCGTCAGCCAACCCGCCGCCCCCTTGCCGATCTGTGAGGCCTATTTTGCCGCTGCGGGGCAGTTGGGCATTCCCACCAACAAGGACCTGACAAGCGAGACACCCGACGGTGTGGGCTACTACCAGCTGACGCAAAGGAATGTGCGGCGGTCGTCAACCTCGAAGGCCTATCTTGGCCCGGTGGAACGGGAGCGGTCAAACCTTTCGGTCCTGACCGGGGCGCAGGTCTTGCGGATCGTGGTGGAACAGGGCCGCGCCGTGGGGGTGGAACT
>JAPLPF010000029.1 GCA_026400325.1 Rhodobacterales bacterium | reverse complement strand
GATGGCCTCGCGGATCGCGGCCATGTCAAAGCCCCAATGGTTGCAGAAATTCGCGTCCTCGGCCGCCACGGCCGACCGGCCGACCACGGGGGCGATCTCGTCCCAGGACACCCAGTCCTTCTCGATCCCGCCCAGCCGCCAGGCTTCTCCAAGCTGATAGGCGTTGATCGGGGGTGGTGCAAAGCTGAACAGCAGGATCAGAACGGCATAGACCGCCGCAATTCCACCCAGCCCGCGCAACGCCCACTTCGCAAAAATCCGCCACCGGGGCAGCCTTTCCGGCGCGGCGTCTTCCACTTTCGGCTTGCGTTTGCGTGGTGCCCCAGCGGCCTTCGCTGCCGGTTTCTCTGCGTCCTTGTCGGTCATGTCCACCTTAGATGCGGGCCGTCCGGTTCCGTCAAGGGGCCCTTACTCCCGGCCACCGCCAAGCTGATCCTGCGGCCATTGCAACGGCGGAATCCGCTCCATGAACACTTTGAGCCGGGCCTCGGCCTCGTGGCTAAGCGACGTGTGGATCACCCGGCCCTTGTTGCGGAACGGTTCCAGCTGTTCATAAACCTTGTCCGTGGTGATCTTGCGCACCAGCATGCCAACCGCGGCGCCACCCTTGTCCAGACTTTGGCCGATATCCCGCAGAAAGCCGTCGTCGATGCCGATATCGCTGAATTTGCCGACCAGTGCGCCTGCACCCGCGCCGACCGCAGCACCCACCAGCGGATTCAGGAACAACAGTCCGATCAAAGTGCCCCAGACCCCGCCGCCGATCGCTCCACCCGTGGTCAGGTTGATCGACTGGTTCAGCTTCACCCGACCCTCCGCGTCGCGGGTGACAACGACAACATCCTCCATTTCGATCAGGTATTGCTTTTGCAAGGCAACCAGCGCCTCGCCCGCAGCAAAGGCGGTGGCCTCATCCGGGAAGGCAACGATGATCAGGTCGGACATGGGGACACTCCAGGCAAAAAAGGGGCCGCTGCATTGCTGCTGCGGCCCCTGCATAGCATGGCCAAAGCGGTTTGAGCAGTCAGTTTCTACTCGGCTGGCACCTTGGCCAGCTCGTCGCTCAACGGATGGGCCAGCCGGTCAAGCATCTCTTTCGGGCAGACCTGCAGGAAGTTCAGCCGCTCTGCGTCCCAGTTCGACAGGACGCGCTCCGCAATGCGGCTGCCGGTTTCCTCGTGGTGGCGGGCGATCAGGCCCTTCAACTGCATCTCCCAGTGCGGATGGCCAACGGCACAGGTGACAATGCTTTCCAGGTTCATGAAATCCTCTGCCACGCCCAATGGATCGTAGACATAGGCCATGCCCCCGGTCATCCCCGCCCCGAAGTTCGCGCCGATCCGGCCCAGGATCACCGCCACCCCGCCGGTCATGTATTCGCACCCGTTCGAGCCGCAGCCTTCGACCACAACGCTTGCACCCGAGTTTCGGACCGCGAACCTCTCACCCGCCCGGCCGCTGGCGAACAGGAATCCGTCCGTTGCCCCGTACAGCACCGTGTTGCCGATGATCGTGTTTTCCTCGGCCTTCAGGGGTGAGGACATCAAGGGCCGCACCGTGATCGTGCCGCCCGACAGGCCCTTGCCGACATAGTCGTTGGCATCGCCCTGCACTTCCAGCTTGATCCCCCGCACGCTGAACGCGCCCAGCGATTGCCCGCAAGACCCGTTCAGCTTGACTGTCAGATGGTCGGGCTGCAGCGCGTTGCGCATCCCGAATTTCCTGACAATGTGGCTACTGGCCCGGGTCCCGATGGTCCGGTGCGTGTTGCGCACGGCGTAGGACAGCTGCATCTTCTCGCCGTCTTCAAAGAACCGGTGCCCGTCCTTGATGATCTCGGCGTCCAGCGTGTCGGGTACCGCATTGCGCGGCTTGGTGCGGTCATAGGTGATCGCCCGCGCGCCATCGACGTTGATGAGAAGGGGGTTCAGGTCCAGGTCGTCCAGGTTGGCCGCGCCACGGCTGACCTGCGACAGAAGATCCGCCCGACCGATGATCTCGTCCATCGACCGCGCGCCGATGGATGCCAGAATCTCCCGCACTTCCTGCGCATAGAAGGTGATGAGGTTGACGACCTTCTCTGCCGATCCGGTAAACTTGGCGCGCAAGGCCTCGTTCTGCGTGCAGACGCCCACCGGGCAGGTGTTGGACTGGCACTGTCGCACCATGATGCAACCCATCGCGATCAGCGCGGCGGTCCCGATGCCGTATTCCTCGGCCCCCAGCATGGCTGCCATGACGATATCCCGGCCCGTCCGCAGGCCGCCATCGGTGCGAAGGGTCACCCGCTCGCGCAGGTTGTTCATCGACAAGACCTGATGCGCCTCGGTCAGGCCCATTTCCCACGGCAGGCCGGCATACTTGATCGACGTCGCAGGCGAAGCCCCGGTCCCGCCGTTGTGGCCCGAGATCAGGATCACGTCAGCCTTGGCCTTCGCCACCCCCGCCGCAATGGTCCCGACGCCGCTGGACGACACCAGCTTTACCGTCACCTTGGCGCGCGGGTTGATCTGCTTGAGGTCATAGATCAGCTGCGCAAGGTCTTCGATGCTGTAGATGTCATGGTGCGGCGGCGGGCTGATCAGCGTCACCCCCGGCGTCGAATGGCGCAGCCGGGCGATCAGCGCCGTGACCTTCATCCCCGGCAACTGCCCGCCTTCGCCGGGCTTGGCACCCTGCGCGACCTTGATCTCAAGCTCCTCACAGGCGTTCAGGTATTCCGCCGTCACGCCAAACCGGCCACTGGCAACCTGCTTGATCTTGGCGCTGGGGTTGTCCCCGTTCGGCTCTGGCACGAAATGCGCCGGGTCCTCGCCACCTTCACCGCTGTCGGACTTCGCCCCGATCCGGTTCATCGCCACGTTCAGCGTCTTGTGCGCCTCGGGGCTGAGAGCGCCCAGAGACATCCCGGGAGTAACAAAGCGCTTGCGGATCGAGGTGATGCTTTCCACCTCCTCGATTGGCACCGGTTTGCCCAGCGTCTTGATGTCCAGCAAATCCCGCAGATGGATCGGCGGGTTCGCCCGCATCGCAGCGGAATACTGCTTCCACAGGTCATAGCTGGCGCGGTCGCAGGCCGATTGCAGCATATGCATCGTCTGCGCTTCCCAGGCGTGCTTTTCGCCCGACCGCCGCGCCTTGTAGAACCCGCCAACCGGCAGCACATCCGCCCCGCCCAGCCAGCCGCGCTTGTGGACTTCTTCCAGCTTCTGCTCCACCCCCGTCAGGCCGATCCCCGAGATGCGCGACTGCATCCCCGGGAAGTATTCGGCCACCATCGCGCGGCTCAGGCCCACCGCTTCAAAGTTCAGACCGCCGCGATAGCTGGAGATGACGCTGATCCCCATCTTCGACATGATCTTGAGCAGGCCCGCGTCGATGGCATCGCGATAGCGCCGCATCGCATCGGTCAAGGTTCCGTCCAGAAGCCCCCGGTCCAGCCGGTCCGCAATCGAATCCTGCGCCAGATACGGGTTCACCGTCGTGGCCCCGCAGCCGATCAGCACGGCGAAGTAATGTGGATCAATGCATTCCGCCGACCGCACGTTGATGCTGCAGAACGTCCGCAAACCCTTTCGCGTCAGCCCAGAATGCACCGCACTTGTAGCAAGGATCATCGGCATCCCCACCGCGTCCGGACCCTGATGTTCATCCGTCAGCACCAGTTGCCCGGCACCTGATCGCACGGCATCCTCGGCTTCCGCCCGGATACGCTCCAGCCCTTGCTGCAGGTCGTCCAGCGACGGGCCGACCGGGAAGGTGCAGTCGATGAAGGCCACCTGATCGCCGAAGCGGTCCACCATCACGTCGAATTCGCGGTTGGCAATGAAGGGGCTTTCCAGCACCAGAATCTCGGTCTGGCTGTTGTTCTCGTCCAGCACGTTGCGCAGGTTGCCGAACCGGGTTTTCAGGCTCATCACCCGGCCTTCGCGAAGGCTGTCGATGGGCGGGTTCGTCACCTGGCTGAAGTTCTGCCGGAAATAGTGGCTGAGCGGCCGGTAAACCGATGACAGCACCGCTGGCGGCGTGTCATCGCCCATCGAGGCGACCATTTCCTTGCCGTCCTCGGCCATGGGTGCCAGAACCTGCTCCAGCTCTTCCAGCGTGAAACCCGCAGCGATCTGCCGCTTGCGCAAATCAGCGCCGGCAAAAGTGGCGGTTTCGGGCACGTCTTTCAAAAGCGCGTTCAGATCGACGATCTTGCCCACCCAGTCGGCATAGGGCTGTGCCGCGGCAAGTTTGTCTTTCATTTCAACGTCGTGGTATAGCTTGCCCTCGCCCATATCGACGGCAATCATCTGCCCCGGTCCAAGCGCGCCTTTTTCGCGGATCGTGGATTCATCGACCGGAACCATCCCGGCCTCTGACCCTGCGATCAGCAGGCCATCCCCCGTCACCACATAGCGCATCGGCCGCAGACCGTTGCGGTCCAGGCCACCGCAAACCCAGCGGCCATCGGTCATCGCAAGGGCCGCCGGACCATCCCACGGCTCGATCACCGAGTTGCAGTAGGAATACATGTCGGCCCAGGCCTTCGGCATGTTCACCGTCTGCTTCGACCAGGCCTCGGGCACCAGCATCGTCTTGGCCATCGGGGCAGATCGCCCTGACCGCACCAGCACCTCGAACACTGCGTCCAGGGCACCGCTGTCCGACGTCCCGCCCGGAATGATCGGCTTGATGTCCTCTGCCGCCTCGCCAAAGTTCGACGATGCCATGCGAATCTCGTGGGACTTCATCCAGTTGACGTTGCCCTTCAGCGTGTTGATCTCGCCGTTGTGGGCCAGCATCCGGAACGGCTGCGCCAGCCACCACTGCGGGAAGGTGTTGGTGCTGTAGCGCTGGTGGTAGATCGCGAAAGCGGACTCGAACCGCTCGTCCATCAGGTCGGGGTAGAAGGTCGCGACCTGTTCGGCCAGCATCATGCCCTTGTAGATGATGCTGCGGCAGGACAGCGAACACAGATACATCCCCTGGATGCCCGCCGCCGTCGCCGCTTTCTCGATCCGGCGACGGATGATGTAAAGTTCGCGCTCGAATGCTTCGGCGTCGATGGGTTTGTCGCAGCGGATCAGGATCTGCTCGATCTCGGGCCGCGTCGCGTTGGCCTTGTCGCCCAGGACGCTGACATCCACCGGCACATGCCGCCAGCCGTAGATGTAATGCCCCATCCGCAGGACTTCGGTCTCGACAATCGTCCGGCAGCGTTCCTGAGCGCCAAAGTCCGTTCGCGGCAGGAAGACCTGCCCCACGGCGATCAGCTTGCCCATGTCGGGTTCGTGCCCGGTGCGGCGAACCTGATCGTAGAAGAACTTGACCGGGATCTGCACATGGATCCCCGCCCCGTCGCCCGTCTTGCCATCCGCATCCACCGCGCCCCGGTGCCAGACCGCCCTCAGCGCGTTGATGCCGTTCTCCACGACCTTGCGCGACGGCTTGCCGCTGATTGACACGACCAGCCCCACGCCGCAGGACGAATGCTCATCCTCGGTCTTGTAAAGCCCGTTCGCATCCAGCCAGGCGCGCTTTTCCTCTTCGGCCTTCACCCAGGCGGCGTCGTATTTGGTCATGTCTTGCCCCTCACTCACTGGCCAGCAGCTGGAATTTCTCCACACACTGCGCGCGCGTCAAAACGTTCCGACCGGTCCCTGCAAAGGCGTAGCTGTCGGGTTTGTGGTCGATGTAGATCTCGTTCGTCATGGTTAGCCCGTTCGCATCGTCAAGACTGCCCAGCGGCAGCTCAACGTTTCCTGCATAGGGTCCTTCCACCGTCACCCGGAACCACAGGGCCGACCCGCAGTCGGCGCACCACGCCCGCTCACCCCAGGCCGAGGACTGGCGCCTGGCGATATGTTCAACGCCAACCCACTCCACATTCCCCTCGGGAACCGTGATCCCTAGCAAGGCCGAGCCGGTCCATTTCCGGCACATCGGACAGTGGCAGACCCCGAAGTTCGTGCCTGTCAGTGCAGCCTTGAACCGCACCGCGCCGCAGAGGCACCCCCCTGAACGCTCAAGGCTCATACCGCGCCCTCCACAGGGATTGCGGCAGGTCCGCCTTTGCGGTCAGCGCATCGCAGTCGTAGATCGGTTGGGTCGCAAGGAACCCGTCTTCGCCCGGAAAGACGAAATCGACCGGCGAGCCGTCAATCGGCAGCCATTGGCCGTCTCCCAGGTCGGTTTCGCCCGGTCCGGCAAAGAACAGCCGCCATTCGGGGTTGATGTATTCGTTGCCCTTTGACCGGCGAAGCACAGTGCCGGACTGATCGAATTCGGTGAAATCCACCTCGGTCTGCTTCAAGGTGATCCCGTCGATCAGCACGCTTTTTCCGGTCAGCCGATCATACCCCTCGGCCCGGGTTGCCGTACCATCGGCTTTCGACAGGCCGAAACTCCAGGTATCCATGCCTTCGCTGACAAGGTCGGACATGCTGGCCGGATCGGCTGGGCCTGAGTCCAGGGTCTGCTTGATCGGGTCATAGCTTTCCAGCCATTGCCCCTCGGAGTCGATCTTCGAGTAGAAGAACGGCCCCTCCTGATCCATGTCGACCCGCCACTGTTCGCCCGGACTGTCGGCCTCGCAGCGGTAGTAGTGCGACACCCGGCAGGACTTGGACTGCACGGTCAGAAATGCCTCGCAGCCCTCGGGCGCGGCCCAGGTGCCGGCGAGGGTGGGGGCGGCCATCACCGATGCGACCAGCAGCGCGAACAATCTGACCCGCATCCCTTAACCCTCGCAACCGATGCGCGGCTCTGCCGCAAGTGCGCCATCCTCGCCGGGAAACAGGAACTCGGCCGGCCGCCGCTGCATCATGATCTTGCCGCTGGCCACGTCGCGGACCTCGGCGGTCAGCAACAGGCCCAATTCGCGATCATAAAGCGCGGTGATCTCGCCTTCGAGCGCCGGACCGCTGTTCGGGGTAACGGTCTGCCGTGTCGCGACGACTGCAAAGGGGCGGCCATCGATCTCGACCGTCTCGCCGGTCAATGTCGTCGTCCCGGCAAAGCGGGCGCCGGTCCCATTGCGTCCGGCCATCGTGTAGTCAAAGGTGTCGGCACCCGCGGCGTTCAGCGCAGCCAGGCTGAAAAGATCGGTCCGGTCCTTCAAAAGCATTCCCGCACCCTCTGGCCCGTTGAACGTTGTTGCTCCGTCTCCGTCAAAAACGGTTGCAACCACCGTGCCATCCTTGCCCGCACCATAGACCAAAAGGCCGTCGCCCATTTCCGGGCAGGTCACGACGTTGCGCACATAGCAGCTGTCGCTCTGGATGGTGACGACCAGAGTGCAGCCCTCGCGCGGCTGAAACGTCTCGGCCCC
Organism: Rhodobacterales bacterium; assembly: GCA_026400325.1. GTDB lineage: Bacteria > Pseudomonadota > Alphaproteobacteria > Rhodobacterales > Rhodobacteraceae > Tabrizicola. The sequence goes on along the minus strand of JAPLPF010000029.1, from coordinate 8,601 downwards.
GGCAAGCAGAGGTGCGCCGGTCAGCATCAGGGCAAGGGTCACAGATGGTCGCATCGTGAATTTACCTGTCAAACTGGGTCACATAACCTGACGTTTTGGGTTTCCCGCTGCCACCTCGAGTAGAGACGAAAGGAAGACAGAAAGAAGACGCTTCAAAAGGGCTGAACCTCACTCCGCCGCCACCGCTCCGGTCTGGGCCAGATAGCCCAGGATCGCCTCCGCCGCCTCACGCCCGTCGCGGATCGCCCAGACCACGAGGCTTGCCCCCCGCACGATATCCCCCGCTGCGTAAACGCCCGGAAGGCTGGTCTCATGCGTGCGGAAATCTGCCTTGATCGTGCCCCAGCGGGTGACTTTCAGGTCCGGCACACCCCAAAGCGATGGCAATTCCTCCGGCTCGAAGCCCAGCGCCTGCACGACCAGATCGGCGGGTTCCACATAGTCGGCGCCTTCGATGATCTCGGGGCTTTGGCGGCCCGTCGCATCCGGCGCGCCGAGGCGCATCTTCTGGACCATGACGCCGTCAACCTCGACACCGCCGGTAAAGCCCTTGGGGGCGGAAAGCCACACGAATTCAACGCCTTCCTCTTCCGCGTTCTGCACTTCACGCTGGCTGCCCGGCATGTTCGCACGATCACGGCGATAGAGGCACTTGACCGACAGCGCGCCTTGCCGGATCGCCGTGCGCACACAGTCCATCGCCGTGTCGCCACCGCCAATGACAACCACGCGCTTGCCAGAGGCGTTCAACTCGCCGCTGTCGAACGCGGCCACATCATCACCAAATCCCTTGCGGTTGCTGGCGGTCAGATAGTCCAGCGCCTTGACCACGCCGCGCGCGCCAACGCCCGGTGCTTCGATGTCGCGCGACTTGTAGACGCCGGTGGCGATCAGCACCGCATCATGCTGGCCCCGGATCGCGTCAAAGGTGATATCCTCGCCCACGTTGCAGTTGGCTACAAACTGCACGCCGCCCTGCGCCAGCTGGTCGATCCGTTGCATCACAACGGGTTTCTCCAGCTTGAAGCCAGGGATGCCATAGGTCATCAGGCCCCCTGCGCGGTCATAGCGGTCATAGACCGTGACCTGCACGCCCTGCCGCCGCAGCACGTCCGCCGCTGCAAGACCGCCCGGCCCCGCGCCGATGATTCCCACCGACTCTGCGCGTTCGGCATGGGGGCGGATCGGTTTGACCCAGCCCATCTCCCAGGCGGTATCGGTCAGGTATTTCTCGACCGATCCGATTGTGACGGTGCCGTGGCCCGAGCTTTCGATGACGCAGTTGCCTTCGCACAAGCGGTCCTGCGGGCAGATGCGGCCGCAGATTTCCGGGAAGGTGTTGGTGGCCTGGCTCAGCTCATAGGCCTCTTGCAACCGGCCTTCGGCGGTCAGCTTCAGCCAGTCGGGGATGTTGTTGTGCAAGGGGCAATGCGACTGACAGTAGGGCACGCCGCACTGGCTGCAGCGCCCGGCCTGCTCGGCGGCCTTCTGGTCGGCGTACTCGCGATAGATTTCGTGAAAATCCTCTGCGCGTGAAGATGCATCGCGTTTCTCGGGCATCTCCTTGTCCAAGGTAACGAACTTGAGCATCTTTTGCGTGGCCATGCGCAGCATCCCTTGTCGAAGGCTTCGGGAGCGTCTTCCTACAGCCCTTCAGGCCGCAATAAAAGTCAGTATAGTTTACCTATTCGTGGGTTTCCTGCTGGGTGAGGCAGAAAAGCTGACGTTTCGGCGGGAATTTAGGTCAGTATAGTTTCCGTATAACCCTAGAAACCAAGCCACAGGGCCAGTAACGCGGCGCTGCCAACGATGATTCGCCACCACCCGAACACGGCATACCCGTTGCGGCTGATGTAGGTCAGCACCCAGCGCACAACCAGCAAGGCCGTCACAAAGGCAACGGCAAAGCCGACGGCAATGTCCCAGACCGCACCGAAATCAAGAACATCGCGGTTCTTGAACAGGTCATAGGCCACGGCCGCGCCCATCGTCGGCAAGCTGAGCAGGAATGAAAACTCTGCCGCTGCGCGCTTTTCAACGCCCATCAGCAAGGCCCCCACAATGGTTGCCCCAGACCGTGACACGCCGGGAATCATCGCGATGGTCTGGCACAGGCCGATCGCCAGCGACTTGCCAAAGGGCAGCGACAACGCGTCAAGATGCACCGGTGCCGGGGCGATCCGGTCAATGACCAAAAGCACGAAGCCGCCCAGGATCAGCATCAGCGCGATCAGCATCGGCGTCTCGAAAAGCACGTTCTTGATGAAGTCATGCGCCAAAAGGCCCACAACCACCGCCGGCAGAAACGCCAGAAGAATCGACATGATCGACCGCCGGGCCGCATCGTCATGCGGGGCCCGGACAAGAATCTTCAGCACCGTGGAGGCATAGACCGAGGCAAGCGCCAGAATTGCGCCCAACTGGATCACCACCTCGAACGTACGGCCCTTTGACTCAAACCCGAGGAAATGCCCCGCAAGCAGCAGGTGCCCGGTCGAAGACACCGGCAGAAACTCGGTCAGCCCTTCCAGGAGGCCGAGGAAGGCAGCGGTCAGGGTCGTGTCCAACCCCCTAGACCTTCTTCAGATTCTTGACCGAATCCTTGATCGCGGCGAACTGGCCCGATGCGCGATAACGCCAGAGGTACTCTGGCAATACCGCTTCCATTGTCGTGGGAACAACCCCGAGATCGGCAAAGCCCCGTGCGCCCGAAGAAACCACATTGTCCCGCGCCAGATTTCGTACCTGATCGCGGGTGATCATCCGGTTTTCGATCAACCCCAGCGTCAGGGCCTGCAGCATGTCGAAGCCGAAGCCCATGATCCGCGCAATCCAGAACGGCGTGTTCACCACCGCCCGGCGACGCTGGATGACGGTCAACATCCGGTGCATCAGGCCGCGGAAAGTGTCGACCTCGGGTCCGCCAAGTTCATAGACGCCCGGGGCCGCCTGTCCCAGGACGCCCTGAACCGCGGCTTGCGCCACATCATCGACATAGACCGGCTGGAACCGCGTGCCGGCCCCGACGACGGGCAGGATCGGACCGATGCGGGCCATCGACGCAAAGCGGTTGAAGAACCCGTCCTCGGTTCCGAAGATGATCGACGGTCGAAGGATCACGGCACCGGGGAATGCGGCCAGAACTGCAGCCTCGCCTTCGCCCTTGCTGCGGGCATAGTCGCTGTCCGAAGCGACGTCCGCCCCGATGGCCGAAACATGGACCAGATGGCCCACCCCTTCTGCCATGGCAATCCGCGCGATCCGGCCAGCCCCGTCAGCCTGCACGGAATCGAAGGTGTTCCTGCCCGACCGGTTCAGGATGCCGACGCAGTTTACCACAGCATCAGCGCCCCGGATCATCGCGCGGACCGACGCATCGTCGCGGATGTTGCAGGCCAGAGGCTCAACCTGACCGGGCGTGCCGTATGGTTTGACGAACAGTGCCTCGTTCGGGCGCCGGACCGCAACGCGGACGCGCCAGCCTTCCTTGGCCATGCGGCGGGCAATGTAGCGGCCGACAAAGCCTGATCCGCCGAAGATCGTGACAAGTTTCGTCATGGCCGCACTCCCGCAAGGGGTTTGAAACTGGCCGGATCAATACCGGTCACCGGGCAAGCGGGCAAGGCCAAAGCGCCGTGGCCGATTTTGCGTGACAAGCCGTTGACACTGGCAAAGCCCGTCGTTACATCGCCCATCAGTGCCCAGATGGCGGAATTGGTAGACGCACTGGTTTCAGGTACCAGCGCTGCAAGGCGTGGAGGTTCGAGTCCTCTTCTGGGCACCAACTACCCTTGAAAAGCCGTGCAATCGTGATTGATTGCGCGGCTTTCACGTCTGCGGGGCCAAGTGCCCCGAACGGTCAGGCCCGAAGCGTCACGCCGTCCTGTCCCAGAACCGTGACATCAAGCACAGCTCCCTCTGGCTGGTCGGTCGCAAAGGCCACCTCGGCAAAACCCTCGGTGCGGCCGATCCGCGCGCCTTCGGTCAGGACGCGATGCACCCGTCCGACTTGCGCTTGCAGATGACGCAGCAGCGCTGCCTGTCCCGCGCTGCGCAAGCGGGCGGCCCGGTCCTTGATCTCGGGCCCCCGGACGGCGGGCATCCGCGCGGCGGGCGTGCCCTTGCGGGGGGAATAGGGGAACACATGCAAGAAGGTCAGCCCGCAGTCCTGCACCAGATCAAGCGACCGTTGGAACATGGCTTCCGTTTCGGTCGGAAAGCCCGCGATGATGTCGGCGCCAAAGATCATGTCGGGGCGCAGTCGCCGCGCGTCATCGCAAAAACGGATGGCGTCATCGCGCAGGTGACGCCGTTTCATCCGCTTCAGGATCAGGTCATCCCCCGCCTGCAGCGACAGGTGCAGATGCGGCATAAGGCGGGGTTCTGTCGCAATCGCCTCCATCAGGGCGGGGTCAGCCTCGATGCTGTCGATGGAACTGATCCGCAGGCGCGGAATCGTGGTCAGCCGCAGGATCCGCCGCACAAGGTCGCCCAACCTCGGGCTGGCAGGAAGGTCGGCACCCCACGAGGTCAGGTCAACGCCGGTCAGCACCACCTCGTTGAAGCCCCGGTCCACCAGCCGCTGGATCTGCTCTACCACCACCCCCGCCGGGACCGAACGCGAGTTTCCCCTGCCATAAGGGATGATGCAGAAGGTGCAGCGATGGTCGCAGCCGTTCTGAACCTGGACATAGGCCCGGTGACGGCCGAAGCCGTCGATCAGATGGCCCGCCGTCTCGCGGACCGACATGATGTCATCGACCTGCACCCGCTCCGTCACCCCGATCAGGTCGGGTGCCGCCAGTCCCCTCCAGGTCTCGGGCTGCATCTTCTCGTGGTTGCCGACTACCCGAGTTACTTCTGCCATGGCCGCGAAAGTTTCGGGTTCGGTCTGCGCAGCACATCCGGTCACGATGATCGGCGACCCCGGGTTTTCGCGCGACAGGCGGCGAATTTCCTGCTTGGCCTTGCGCACTGCCTCGGCCGTCACGGCACAGGTGTTCACCACCACCGCTCCGGACAGACCGGCTGCCGTGGCAAGTTCTTTCATTGCTTCCGTCTCATAGGCGTTCAGACGGCAGCCGAGCGTGGCGAAAACGGGTGGCGCGAAAACGGGGGCGTTCATGGATTTGCCGCCACATAGCCGGGTGCAAGCACCCCGTCGAACACCCGCGCGACCGGCCCGGTCAACCAGACGCCATCCTCTCGCCAGTCGACTTCCAATTCGCCGCCGTCTACCTCCAGCGCGACACGCGGGCCAATGATCCCGCGCAGGTGGGCAGCCACGGCGGTCGCGCAAGCGCCAGAACCGCAGGCCAGCGTGATTCCCGTCCCACGCTCCCAGACCCGCATCCGAAGACGGCAAGGCGAAATCAGGCTTGCGAACTCGACATTGGTGCGATGCGGGAACAAAGCGTCATGTTCGATGATCGGGCCAAGGCCAGACAAGTCCACAGCCCCGGCATCTGCAACGAAGTGGACACAATGGGGATTTCCCATGCCGACTGCCGCCGGATCCCCGGGCAAGGGCAGGTGCAGGTGGTCCACCTCACGCGCAAGGGGGATCGAAGACCAATCCAGCTGCGGCTGCCCCATGTTCACCCAGACCCTGCCATCCGCCTGCCGTTCCGCCTGAAGGACACCACGCGCGGTGGTCAGGGTCAGCCGGTCAACCCCAAGTCCCTGCATGACGAAATCCGACACGCAGCGCGTCGCGTTGCCACAGGCTCCCGCCTGGCTGCCATCGCTGTTCCAGAACACCAGACCGAAGTCAGTGCCTTCGGCATCGGTGATCTCGGCCAGCTGATCAAAGCCCACGCCGCGATTGCGGTCACCGATCGCCCGCGCCAGCCCCGCTGTCATCACCGCCGCGCGCCCACGCGAGTCGATGACCACGAAGTCATTGCCGGCACCGTGCATTTTCATGAACGGCAGGCCGCTTTGGGGAAGGCTATCCATCATGGCCCGCCATATACGCCCGCCTGCCCGCTTTTGAAAGACCGGGGGCGTTTTTGCCCTTGACCCCCAAGGCCTGCTTGCCTAATCAGCCCCCTCGTGGGGCCGGTAGCTCAGTTGGTAGAGCAGCTGACTTTTAATCAGCGGGTCACAGGTTCGAATCCTGTCCGGCTCACCACCACGCAAAAAGGCCCGGACCTTGCCGTCCGGGCCTTTGCTGTTTTCGGCCCTTTGCTTCAAGGTGCCGCGCCGATCAGTTCAGCGAGGTCTTGAAAGCCCCCTTCGACCCGATGACCGATGCCAGGAACCCGGCCACGCAGGCACCGGAGTGCATCTGGGCCATCCCGGCGGACACAGGGATACCCTTGCCCGGCCGCATCGACCCGCTCTCATACCGCAGTGCGGCATAGCGCAGGAAATCCGCCATCGGATCCGCTCCATCAAGACGCGGGCGATAGTCAAGCCGCCCTTCCTTCTGAGTGGCGACATAGATCGTCTCGCCTTCCTTCAGCGTCTCCATGACCTTCAACTGGTCCAGCGTCTCGGGGTCAACCGCAGTCGGGTCATCGGACAGGATCACAAGATCCGCGAGCTTGCCCACTTCGATCGAGCCCTTTGTTTTGTCCTCGAAATGCTGCCAGGCGGGCCATATGGTCATTGCCTTCAGCGCCGTCATCACGTCGACGCGCTGGTCCGGCCCGATGATGTCACCTGACCGAGACCGACGGGTGACGGTGGCATCCAGCACGCGCATCGAATCCGGGAAGGCGACCGGAGCGTCGTGGTGGGTCGAGAACATCATGCCCCGCTTCACCGCCCAACCGGTGGGAGAGATGTTGTCCACCAGGTCCGGCCCGACGGTGTGGTCGCGATGCCAGTCGCCCCAGTAGAAGGTGTGCATCGGAAAGAGCGACGGGAACACGTCCAGCCGCTTGTAGCTGTCCATCTGGTCCTCGCGCATGAACTGGCCATGGATCAGCACCGGGCGCCGTTCGGGGTCCCGCCCGTATTTCCGGGTTGCCGCGTCGATTGCCGCGATCAGCATGTCCGAGGCCCCTTCGCCGTTCGCATGGGTGATGATCTGGATCCCGGCAGCAAAGGCGTCATCGACCGCCTTGGTCACCTGTTCGGTCGTGGCGGCGGCATATCCAAGGTAGCCCGGCGGGTAATTGCCCACGGGGTCGTAATAGGGCCGGTCGCGCAGCGCGGTAAAGCCCTGGGGCGAGCCGTCGATGGTCAGCTTGGCCCCGGCGATGCGGAAGCGGTTGGTATAGGTCGGACTCTGGTTCGCCTTGATATAGTCGATGCCCGTCATCAGGATGTCGGGGTAGGTCAGCACGTCGATCTTGAACCGGCCCTCATCTGCCGCCGCGCGCATTGCGTCCACCTGCGGCGGGGTCGAGCGGCCTTCTTCGGCGGTGGTATAGCCGAATGAGGCCCAAAGCTCGGTCCCGGCCTGGACGATGGACTTCATCGCTTCCGGATCAAGGTCAGCCAGAAGCTGCATCGCCGATCCGATGAAGGCGTTTTCCTCCAGTATGCCGGTCGGGTTGCCGTCGGCATCCTTGACAATTACCCCGCCGGGCGGGTTCGGGGTGTCGCGGGTGATGCCGACCTTGGCCAAGGCAAGGCTGTTCAGCGCGCCAAGATGGCTGGACTGGTGGATCAGCAGTACCGGGTATTCTGTCGAGATCGCGTCGAGTTCAGCCAGCGTCGGGTCGCGCTGTTCTGCCAGCGTGGACTTGTCCCAGCCAAAGCCCATGATGATGCCAGTGCGTTTGACCGTCTCCTGATTCTCGGCCACCCAGTCACGGATGGTCTTTTGCAGCGACGGGATGTCCTTCACGTCGCCGTCCGGCGGGGCCAGGATGTTTGCCGTCAGCGCCTGCACGCCGCCGATGAAGACATGGCCATGCGCGTCAAAGAAGCCCGGCAGCAGGGCGCGACCCTTAAGGTCGATCACCTCGGTGCCATCGCCCTTGAAAGCCTCCATCTCCTCGGCGGTTCCGACGGCGATGATGATACCGTCCTTGATTGCCACCGCCTCGGCGCGGGGTTGGGCGTCGTTCATCGTCAGGACCGGCCCGCCGATGAAGATGCGGTCGGCAACGTCCTGCGCAAAGGACGGTAGAGAAAGGGCAAAGGTCAGGCAGGCAGCCAGGGCGAAAGATGTTCTGTGCATGTGTCATCCTTTCCAGACGCGGCCATGGCAGCAGAGAAAAGGAACATGCCCCAGTGTGGGTATTCCAACGCTGCCAGCCCGCTACGAACTGTAACGAATTTAGTAGGATGCTACCCTTGGGATTGCTACAAAAACAACAATCTGCAAGTTTCTTTGGGCGGTCGCAACGCTTCAGGCCGGCGGCCCGGCGCCAGGAAAACAGCGGCGGTCGCGCCAGAATTCATTTGTCTGCGCAAGTCGTTTCTGCGCGAATGGGGCAACTTATCCATGCATCGCAGCCTGAAGGCTGCAACGGAGTTGACCATGGCATATACCGACATCAACCGTTGCCAGCACATCGTCGCCCGTCCCGGCTGCGCCTGTTGTTCCGCCGAAGTGCGGGCGGTGACCCGGAAGGTCAATACCGACTTGTCGCGGCGTGGGTTCATGTCCGCGGGAGCCTCGTCAGTGGCACTTCTTGGCAT
>JAPLPF010000221.1:4209-4719 GCA_026400325.1 Rhodobacterales bacterium | reverse complement strand
GGCCGGCCAGCATCAGCGCCATCACCAGGCCGGTGCCCTGCCACAGCCCCGCGATCACGACGGTATAGATCGCCATGTCCCTGTTGGTCAGCCAGTCGAAGTTGAACGTGGTCCACCCAAGGTCCCGCACCGTCTTTTCAAGCCCGAAAGCGGGGTTCAGGATCCAGGCCCAGACTTTGCCCGTCACGATGAACGACAGCGCAAAGGGATAAAGATAGATCGTGCGAAACACCCCTTCGAGGCGGATCTTCTGATCCATCAGCACGGCAAGCAGAAAGCCGATGAGAAAGGCAAAGGTTGAAAAGAGGACGCCGTAGATCGCCAGGTTGGTGATCGAGGTGATCCAGCGCGGCGTGTTCCACAACCGCACATACTGGCCCCAGCCAACCCAGGCATCATAGAACTCGCGCGGGGTGAAGATCGGCAGGGTCTTGATGTTGGTGAACGAGGACGCGACCGGCCACATCGTGCTGCCGATGAACACCACCAGCACGATGAAGATCATCGGCG
>JAPLPF010000221.1:0-4132 GCA_026400325.1 Rhodobacterales bacterium | reverse complement strand
TCATCGGCGATGAGGCCAGTTTTGACGACAGATTTCGGAAAAGGGGATTTGGCCGCCTCAGTTCAGACATTGGTCGCATCCCCCTAACCCGCCGAAGACGGCCCGGCATTTCTGCCGGGCCGAGTTTCAGATTGCACCAGTTCCGAAGATCACTTCGGAGCAGCTTCGATGATCGCTGCAAACTGCTCTTGCGCAGCTTCCGGCGTGATCGAGAGATCCGAGAAGAACTCTTTCATCACGTCGTTGATCTGGTTGAGCGAGTCACGGTCCAGCATCTGGCTGTTGTTCGGGAAAACCTTGGTGCCCTTGTCCAGGATCTCGAGACCTTTCTTCATGCAGTCGTTGGCCGCGGACAGGTCCACGTCAGCGCGCATCGGCAGCGAGCCTTTCTTGAGGTTGAACGCAACCTGGACTTCCTTGGTCACCATCATCGAGGCCATGGCCATCTGCGCCTTGGTCACTTCCGGATCGTCGCTTTTCGGGAAGTAGAACACGTCACCACCGGTGCCAAGAACAGGCTCGACGCCCAGACCCGGCAGGCAGTCAAAGTCCTTGCCGGCAACCATTCCGGCCACGGCAAATTCACCGCCGGCCCAGTCACCCATCACGTTGGCCGCAGCCTTGCCCTGGATCACCAGCGCCACGGCGTCGTTCCACTGCGGAACCACGGTCTTGGGGTCGATGATCTGGCGGGCTTCGTCAATCGCCTTGAACACGGCCGCGAATTCCGGGCCGCGGGCCATCTCCATGTTGCGGTCCTGATAGACGGCGACATAGTTGTCGACGCCGGCAATGGCGACGATCAGGTCTTCGGTCAGAAGCCCGATCGGCCAGCCTTCGGCCAGCGACAGCGGAATGATGCCCTTTTCCTTCAGCGCCGGCGCTGCGGCAACCATTTCGGCCCAGTTCTGCGGCGGAGCGATGCCCGCATCTTCATAGACCTTGCGGTTGGTCCACATCCACTGGCCCGAGTGCAGGTTGACCGGAACGCAATAGACCTTGCCGTCCTTGGTGCAGCTTTCCAGCTGCGACTTCGGACGCAGGATGTTGGCCCAGTCTTCGGCCGTGGCCAGTTCGGTCAGGTCCTGCATCAGGCCTGCAGCGATCAGGTCATCGGCGTCCTTGCCGGGGTTCAGCTGGGTGGCACCCATCGGGTTGCCGCCAAGGATCCGGCTGATGATGATCGGACGGGCCACGTCGCCAGACCCGGCAATCGCGCCATCAACCCACTTGTTGCCGGTGGCGTCGAACGCCTTGGCAAACTCGGCCACAGCGGCAGCTTCACCGCCGGAAGTCCACCAGTGCGTGACCTCCAGCTCCGTGGCATTGGCCATCATCGGCAGCGCGACCGATGTGCAAAGCACGGCAACCCATTTCGACAGCTTCATCCGTTCCTCCCGGTTTCTGAAACGTTATCGTAGACTTCTATAACGTTATAGTTTTTCCGATCAATCAATCTTTTCTCTTGTCGGCCCGGCCCGCAGAAGTTTTCATGAGGGGTCGGAAACGGGCAATTTCGCCGGTGACCCAACGGAAGATCTGGAATATGCCGCAGTGCGGAACACCCGCCATCAGGCTTGTCGGACAGTGGTTTTCTGTCCTGCCGGTGACCTGCCCTGCTGCAAGTGCGAATGCAGGACTTGCAACCGAATCACTTCCGCAGATTCGTGCGGCGGCAGTGGCAACGGCCCGGGGGACGGCATGACCACCGTGAACGACACACCCCCCATCGTCCTACCCGATTCGGGCATGGAACGCCCGACGTTGAAGACCATCGCCGCCGCGACCGGCCTTGCCATCGCCACGGTCAGCCGTGCGCTGAAGGATGCCCCCGACATCGGCGAAGAGACCAAGCGCCGCGTCCGCGAGACGGCCGCAAGCCTGGGCTACCGGCCAAACCGTGCCGGCGTCCGCTTGCGCACCGGAAAGACGAACGTCATCGCGCTGGTGCTTTCGGCCGAGACCGAGATGATGAACCACACCGCACAGCTGATCTATTCGATTGCTGCCGGCCTGCGCGGTTCGGCCTATCATCTGGTGGTCATGCCCTTCTTTGCCGAAGAAGACCCGATGGCGCCGATCCGCTATCTGGTCGAGACCGGCAGCGCCGACGGCATCGTCTTCAACCAGACGGTCCCGGACGATCCGCGCGCCCGGTACATGTTCGAGCGCGGCTTTCCTTTTGCAACCCATGGCCGGACCTCAAGCGAGATCGCCCACCCCTATTTCGACTTTGACAACGAAGCCTACGCCGACATCGCTGTGCGCGAGTTGGTCCGGCGCGGGCGCAAGCGGCTGCTTCTGATCGCGCCGCCCCGCATACACAACTATTCCCGGCATATGGTTGCCGGATTCGAGACGGCCTGCGCGGCTCTGGGCGTGTCGGGCGAGATCATGGAAAGCGTGACCTCGGATTCCGGGTCGGACCGGATCGAGCGGGCCATGGCCCTGAGGTTGAATCGCGCAGACCGCCCCGACGGGGTGATCTCGGCCTCGCCGACGGCCGCAATCGGCTGCGTCAACGGCGCTGAAAGCGTCGGACTGCACGTCGGTGTCGAATTCGACATCATCGCCAAGGAAGCCGTCCGCTTCCTGCAGAACTTTCGCCGCGAGATCATCGTGATGCACGAAGACGTCGGACGCGCCGGCAACTTCATCGCGCGGGCCGTCATGGCCGCCATCGAACGACAGGCCCCGGAACAGGGGCAGTGTCTTGAGCTTCCCGCCGCCATCCAGATCAAAGGACAGTCGACATGAAAACCATCAAGGGACCGGCGCTGTTTCTGGCGCAGTTTGCCGGGGACACCGAGCCGTTCAACTCGTGGAAGTCCATCACCCGCTGGGCCGCCGACTGCGGCTATGCTGGCGTGCAGGTGCCATCCTGGGACGGTCGGCTGTTCGACCTTGAAAAAGCCGCCAGTTCAAAAACCTGGTGCGATGAGTTCAAGGGCGTGGCCAAGGAGGCCGGGCTGGAGGTGACCGAGCTTTCGACCCACCTTCAGGGCCAGCTGGTTGCCGTCCATCCGGCCTATGACGCCGCCTTTGACGGCTTTGCCGCCCCTGCGGTGCGCGGCAACCCGAAAGCCCGTGCCGAATGGGCCGCCGATCAGGTCAAGAAGGCGCTGACCGCCTCGAAGAACCTTGGGCTGACCGCGCAGGCGACCTTTTCCGGCGCGCTGGCCTGGCCCTACCTCTACCCCTGGCCACAGCGCCCGGCAGGGCTGGTGGAGGAGGCCTTTGAAGAACTTGCCCGCCGCTGGCTGCCGATCCTGAACCATGCCGAAGACTGCGGCGTCGACCTTTGCTATGAAATCCACCCCGGCGAAGATCTGCATGATGGCGTGACGTTCGAGATGTTTCTGGACCGCGTGAAGGGTCATGCGCGGGCCAACATGCTGTATGACCCCAGCCACTATGTCCTGCAACACCTTGATTATCTTGCGAACATCGACATCTATCATGACCGGATCAAGATGTTCCACGTCAAGGATGCAGAGCTGAACCCAACCGGGCGTCAGGGCGTCTATGGCGGCTTTCAGTCATGGGTCGACCGCGCCGGGCGCTTCCGCAGCCTTGGTGACGGGCAGGTCGACTTCGGCGGCATCTTCTCGAAACTCACGCAATACGGCTATGCTGGCTGGGCGGTCGTCGAATGGGAATGCTGCCTGAAGCACCCCGAGGATGGTGCCCGGGAAGGGGCGTCCTTTGTCGATGCCCATATCATCCGTGTGACGGAAAAGGCGTTTGACGATTTTGCGGGCGCAGGCACGGACCGCGCCGCCAACCGCCGGATGCTTGGGCTGGACTGACACCGCGCGCCCGGGGTCAGCCCCGGGGCGCTGCCCCGGACCCCGGGATATTTAGAGACAGATGAACGACGAAAGAGGTTCGTGATGCCCATCGACGCCGCCCACACCGCCCGCGCCCCCCGCCTTCGCCTTGGCATGGTGGGCGGTGGGCGCGACGCCTTCATCGGCGCAGTTCACCGCATCGCCGCCCGGATCGACGACCAGTATGATCTGGTTGCAGGGTGCTTTTCGTCCAATCCGGACAAGGCGCTGGCCTCGGCCGCAGACCTTGGTGTCGCGCGCGCTTACACCAGCTTTGCCGACATGGCCTCGAAAGAGGCACG
>JAPLPF010000186.1:24831-34544 GCA_026400325.1 Rhodobacterales bacterium | reverse complement strand
TGGCGGCATGGGGCTGCCGATCTCGCTGGCGCTGGGGGTGGATGACATGATGTCCGGCGCATGTCTGGCGCTGCAACTCAAGCCCTGCCTGACAAAAGGCCAGATCGAGGCGCTGGAGCATCACGCCAGCGACGCGCTGAAGGCGCTATATCTGCCAAAGCTGACCTCGGGCGAATGGTCGGGCACGATGAACCTCACCGAACCGCAGGCCGGGTCGGACGTGGGGGCCTTGCGCACGAAGGCGGAACCTTTGGGCGACGATACCTATGCGATCACCGGGCAAAAGATCTACATCACCTGGGGCGACAGTGACCTGGTGTCGAACGTCTGCCATCTGGTGCTGGCACGTCTGCCGGATGGGGGCGAGGGGACGAAGGGCATCAGCCTGTTCATGGTGCCGAAGTTCATTCCCGATGCAGACGGAAACCTTGGCGCAAGGAACGCTTTGCGGGTCGTCAGTCTGGAGCACAAGCTTGGCATCCATGGCAGCCCGACCTGCGTGATGCAGTTCGAAGGCGCAAAAGGCTGGCTGGTGGGCGCGCCGCACAAGGGCATGGCGGCGATGTTCACCATGATGAACAACGCCCGCCTGTCCGTGGCGGTGCAGGGCGTCGGGCTGGCCGAGGCAGCGCTTCAGCACGCGCTGGCCTATGCCGCGGACCGGCACCAGGGGGCGACCCCGCTGTCCCCAGATGGCGCGATCATCGACCACGCGGACGTGCGGCGGATGCTGGCAGTCATGCGGGCCGAGGTCTTTGCCGCCCGGTCCATCGCGCTGTCCTGTGCCGTTGCCATCGACATGGCCACCGCCACTGGCAGCGCCGACTGGCTGGCCCGCGCGGCGCTGCTTACCCCCATCGCCAAGGCCTATGGCACCGACATCGGCTGCGAGGTGGCGCATCTGGGCGTGCAGATCCACGGCGGGATGGGGTTCATCGAGGAAACCGGTGCAGCCCAGTTTTCCCGCGATGCGCGGATCACCCCGATCTACGAGGGCACCAACGGCATTCAGGCGATGGACCTTGTCGGCCGGAAGATGGCTGACGGGGGCGATGCCGCCTTTCGTCTGATCGACGAGATTCAGCGTGCCGCCGAGGCTGCACGCGCCACCCTGCCCGACCTTGCCGGCGATGTCTGGCAAGCCTCCGAAGCGCTGCGCGAGGCGACCGAGGGCCTGCTGGCACTGCCGCTCAATGACCGGTTTGCCGGGGCGGTGGCCTATTTGCGCGCCTTTGCCCGCGTCCTTGGCAGCGATGCGCATCTCAGGGCGGCGCTGGCTGATCCGGCCCGCGAACCCCTTGCCCGCGTCATGATTCGTCGCCTTCTGCCTGACCACACCGGCCTTCTTGCGCAAGCCCGCGAAGGGGCTGATGGTCTCTACGCGATTCGCCTGGGGGACCTTGCCGCGTGACCGATGCCATTCACCACCCGTTCGCCAGCCCCCCGGCCGAGGGCGCGGCAACCGAGGTGGCGCCCGGCATCCTGTGGCTGCGCCTGCCGCTGCCGATGGCGCTGGATCATGTGAACATCTACGCGCTGGATGACGGTGACGGCTGGACGATCATCGACGCGGGGATGTCGACGCGCCGGTCAAAGGCGATCTGGGAGGCGCTGCTTGCCGGCCCCTTTCGCGGCAAACCTGTCACCCGAGTGATCCTGACGCATTCCAGTTACGCGGCGCGCAGCTTCTGGCCACCCGCACCGCCTGGCTTTACGCCCGCATGCTGACTCTGGACGTTCAGGACCGCCCCAGCGACGAGGCGCTGACCTTCTATCGCCGTGCAGGAGTGTCCGCCGCCGAGCTTGCGCTAAAGGCCAATGAGCGCCCTTTCAACTTTGCCGATATCGTCGATCCGATGCCACTGGGCTTTACCCGGCTGACCGAAGGCACCCTGCTGCGGGCCGCAGGGCGAACCTGGACCGTTCGCATCGGTCATGGCCATGCCCCGGAACACGCAACGCTCTGGTCCGATGACGGCATCATCCTGGGCGGTGATCAGCTTTTGCCAGGGATCTCAGCCAACATTGGCGTTTATCCGACCGAACCTGACGGCGACCCGTTGACCGACTGGCTGGACAGTTGCCGCAGCTTCATGCCGCTGGCCACCGATGACCAGCTGATCCTGCCCGGCCACAAGCTGCCTTTTGCCGGTCTGCCCTTCCGGCTGACCCAGATGGTCGAGAACCACGAAAGCGCGCTGTTGCGGCTTCTGGATCATCTGGCAACCCCGCGCACCGCCGTGCAGTGCTATGTCCCGCTGTTCCGGCGCGAGGTGGGGGCGACAGAACAGTCCTTTGCCCTGGTCGAATCGGTCGCGCATCTGAACTGCCTCTTGCAGCGCGGGCAGGTTTTTCGTTCCCTGTCCGAAGGTGGCGCGTGGAACTGGAAGCGGCGGACATGACCAAGACAGCGACAAAGACCGAAAAGGCGAAAAGCCCCGCCGAATGGGCGCATGACCGGCTTGTCCTGTACATCCGCAACTTCGAACAGCAGCTTGATGCCGCGCAGGAAATAGCGATGGGCTTTGCCGGGGATGAAGCCGGGGTCCTGCGGATCGAGGGAATCGGTTATTTCGACCCCGATATCATCACCTTCTACGGCCGCGACGACGCCGGGGCAAAGACCCAGCTGATCCAGCATGTCAGCCAGCTTTCCGTCACCCTGCGCGCCGTCCAGAAGGGTGGCGACGAAGACCCGCCAAGGCGTATCGGCTTTCACCTGACCTCGGGCTGGATGGGCGGCGACTCTGGCGATGCCTCGGTCTGAGCCTTTCCCGGACTGCAGGCGGGGCCCGTTCGCAAAAGGTCGCAGAGCCGACCCCGTGACAGGTCAACCGGAATAGGCTATGGGCGGAAAACAGCTTGCGGCAGAACATGTCGGGCAGTGCAGACACAATCAGCGACGAGGAAGCGGAAACCATGGCCGACCACCACGACAAGGACCACAAGCACGGCACGATGGACATCCGTGATCACGAGAAGACCTTCGAAGGCTTCATCCGCATGTCGATCTGGGTTGCCGCGGTTGCCATCGGAATTCTTGTCTTCGCCGGACTGGTCAATTCCTGACCTGTCGGCTGCCCGGGGGTTCCATGCTGCGCCTTGTCTTCTGCCTTGTGGCCCTTCTGGGGCTTGCCGCCTGCGGTGCCAAATCAACCTGGGCCCCGGAGGATCAGGTTCAGGCGGCGCGCTTTGTCGCGGGGCCGCCGACCTACATCACGCTTTACACTGTGGTGAACAAATCCTCGGGCTCGGGGGCGCATTCGGCGATCCTCGTGAACGCGTCCGAGCGGGTGATGTTCGACCCGGCAGGAAGCTGGTCGCATCCGCGGCTGCCGGAGCGCAACGACGTGCATTTCGGCATGACCGACAAGGCCATCGCCTTCTACATCGACTATCATGCCCGCAAGACCTACAACGTGATCGAGCAGCGGATCGAGGTTTCGCCCGAGGTGGCCGAACTGGTGTTGAAGCGGGTGAAGGACTATGGCGCAGTCCCGAAATCCCAATGCACCGTTGCCACCTCCAGCGTGCTTGGCGGCGTTCCGGGCTTTGAATCCCTGCCGTCGACGTGGTTTCCAAAGCCGCTTTCCGATGCCTTTGGCAAGTTGCCGGGCGTCACGACCCGCGTGATCACCGACGACGATGATGACAGCAATCACGGCATCCTGCTGGTGCAGGCGAACGGCGATCCGCTGGAAGGCTGAGGCCTTCGACGCGGTCAACGCCGGGTCTTGCAAACTCGCTCGGAAAGCCGTCCACCCGGCCCCCGTATCTTGCGCGCGGTCTGCGATGGTTTAGGGTCGGCCATTCTGCTGCGGGAAAGGCACCAGCTTGCGCATTTTCGGAGTCATCCTTGCAGGCGGGCAGGCGCGCCGGATGGGCGGGGCGGACAAGGCGCTCCTGCCTTTGGCCGGTCGGCCGCTTGTCGCGCATGTGCTGGACCGGCTGACACCGCAGGTCGCGCAGGTGCTTGTGTCGGCCAATGGTGACGCTACCCGTTTTGCGGGCTGGGGGTGCAAGGTTGTCGCCGATGCGCGCCCGCAAGGCCCGCTTTCAGGCATCCTTGCGGGCATGGGCACAGCGGCTTTGCTTGGGGCGACACATGTCATTTCGACCCCGGTCGACACGCCGTTCCTGCCGGACGATCTTGTGCAAAGGCTGGTTTCTGCGGCCTTGGCGTCATCGTCTGGCCTTGCCCTTGCCCGAACGACGGACGGCATCCAGCCCGCCACCGCGATTTGGCCCGTGTCCCTTGCCCCCGCCCTGACCGCGTTTCTTGCAAGCGGCGAGGCGAAGGTCACACGCTTTACCGATGCGCATCAGGCGGCCCTTGCCGACTTCACGGACCCTCGCGCCTTCATGAACCTGAACACGCCCGAAGACCTTGCCGAGGCCGAGGCCATGCTGAAAGGTAAGGCATGAGGGTCTATGGCGTCATCGGCTGGAAGAATTCGGGCAAGACCGGCCTGATGGAACGGCTGGTGGCCGAGATCACCGGGCGGGGCTTTTCGGTGTCGACCGTCAAGCATGTCCATCATGCGGTGGATCTGGATCAGCCCGGCAAGGACACCTTCCGCCATCGGCAGGCTGGTGCGCGCGAGGTGGTCCTTGCCTCTGCCGACCGCTTTGCGCTGATGGTGGAACATCGAGGCCCGGAACCGGAGCTTCCGGCGATCCTCGCGCGGCTTTCCCCGGTCGATCTGGTGCTGGTCGAAGGCTACAAGCGCGACGCCCACAAGAAGGTAGAGGTTTGGCGCGCCGAGACCGGCCAACCCCTGATCCAGCCAGGCGATCCCCAGGTCCGCGCCGTGGCCACCGATGCGGCGCTGACCCTGCCCGTGCCAGTGCTGGACCTGAACGATACCGCCGCCGTCGCCGATTTCATCCTGCGCGAGGTCGGTCTTGCGCATTGATCGGGTCATCGTGGTGGACTGGTCCGCAGCGAACTTGCCCACCAGCCCCACGCGCCTGTCAAACTCGATCTGGATAGGCTGCCATGATGCGGAGGGCGGGGTGGAGTGGCACCACCGCACCCGTGCCGCCGCCGAAGCCCAGCTTGTGACCCTGATGGACACCGCCTGCGCCGACGGGTTGCGCCTGCTTGTCGGCCTTGACTTTGCGATGGGCTATCCCTCGGGTTTTGCCCAGCGTCTGACTGGCAGCCCGTTGGCGTCGGCGGTCTGGCACTGGCTGGCTCACGAGGTTATCGACGCGCCCGACAACCGCAACAACCGCTTTGCCGTCGCAGCAAGGATCAACGCCGTCTTTCCCGAAGGCCCCGGCCCGTTCTGGAGTCATCCGACCGGACAGATCTGGCCGGGCTTGCCCTTTCGTCGGGTTGGCATCGACTATGACCTGCTTGGCCTGGCTGAAAGGCGGGCTGCTGAACGGGCGGTTCCGTCTGCGAAAAGTCCCTGGATGCTGTTCAACCCCGGTTCGGTCGGGTCGCAAAGCCTGCTGGGTCTGCCGATGATCCACCGCCTTGCCCAACGCGCGGACCTGACCGTCTGGCCGTTCGATCCCCCCTCTGACGCGCCAATCCTGGTTGCCGAGGTCTATCCGTCGCTGCTTGCCGGACCGGTTGCGATCCTTGCCAACGCGAACGGTCTGCCTGCCGATCAGGCACAGGTGCGCCTGCTGTCGAAGGCGCTTTTCAACCTGTCGCGGCACGGCCACCTTGAACCGTTGCTGCAGACCCCCCCCGACGCGGCCGAGGAAGGCTGGATCCTTGGTGCAGGTCATGCCCCCCTTCTGGCCGAGGCCCTTCAATGGGCGTGACCATCTTCTCGGGCCTGCATGACCATCTGCGGCCCGAGGCCGCACGTCTGTATTGGGAGGCCTTCGGTGGAAAGTTGGGCCGGGTCCTTGGCCCCGATGCCAAGGCGTTGCGATTCTTCGAACGTGTGATCCGCGCTGACCTGTGCCTGACCGCTGTCGACAGGGATGGCCACCTGATCGGCATTGCCGGCTTCAAGACGCAGGGGGGCAGCTTTGCCGGCGGCAGCTGGGCCGATCTGACAGCGATCTATGGGCGTTGGGGCGGGTGGTGGCGCGGCAGGCTGCTGTGGGCGCTTAGCGGAAACGTCGACAATGACCGCTTTATTGTCGACGGGATCTGCGTGGCGCGCGACCATCGCAGCAAGGGGACCGGGACGCTGCTTCTTGCAGCCCTGTATGACGAGGCGGCACGGCGGGGCTATCGCTCGATCCGGCTGGATGTCATCGAGTCCAACTGGCGGGCAAGGGCGCTTTATGAGCGAGAAGGCTTTGTTGCCGCAGGAACCGAAACCTTGGGTCCGCTGCGGCATCTCTTGGGTTTTGCGGCATCGACCACCATGGTCAGGCCCCTGACGGTCCGTAGTGACTAGGGTCTGGCCGGAGTATAAGACCGGAACGAACAGAATCAGCGGCGGCCGACCAGGTCTTGCCCTGTCGTCCCTGGCCTGTCAGAATATGATCAAATTCCCGCAGCGGAGGGGCTGACCATGATCACCAAGCGCGAGTTCTATATCAACGGGGCCTGGGTTGCGCCTTCTGTTGCACGGGACTGTTTCGTCATCGACCCCTCGACCGAGGATGCCTGTGCGATCATCTCGCTTGGCAGCGAGGCCGACACCGATGTCGCGGTGGCCGCCGCGAAAGCGGCTTTCCCCGCCTGGGCCGCGACCCCCCCGGCCGAGCGCCGCCGCGTGGTTGAGGGTATCCTTGCGCAGTATTACCTCCGCAAGGAAGAGATGGCCCATGCCATCAGCATCGAGATGGGGGCGCCCATCGACATGAGCCGCGATGACCAGGCCGAATGCCTGCCCTGGCATCTGAAGAATTTCCTGACCGCGTTTGACCACATCGAATGGGTCCGCCCGCTTGGCCCCCATGCCCCCGACAGCCGCATTGCGTTGGAGCCGATCGGGGTGGTCGGTCTGATCACGCCCTGGAACTGGCCGATGAACCAGGTGACGCTGAAGGTGATCCCGGCGCTGCTGGCCGGGTGTCCCTGCGTGCTGAAACCGTCCGAGGAATCACCCCTTTCGTCGATGCTGTTTGCCGAATTCTGCCACGACGCGGGTGTGCCGCCCGGTGTGTTCAACCTGGTGAACGGCGACGGGCCAGGGGTCGGCAGCCGCCTGTCCAGCCATCCGGACGTCGAGATGATCAGCTTTACCGGCAGCACCCGGGCGGGTCGTGCGATTTCCGCTGCAGCCGCGCAGACGTTGAAACGCGTTACCCTGGAACTGGGCGGCAAGGGCGCAAACGTCGTCTTCGCCGATGCCGATGCAAAGGCAGTCGAACGTGGCGTGCGTCACATGATGAACAACTCGGGCCAATCCTGCAACGCACCCAGCCGGATGCTGGTCGAACGGTCGGCCTATGACCGCGCCGTCGAAATCGCCGCCGAGGTGGCAAATTCGATCAAGGTTGGTCCGGCCAGCCTGCCGGGCGCCCACATCGGCCCGGTGGTCAACAAGCGCCAGTGGGACCAGATCCAGGGCTACATCCAGAAAGGCATTGACGAGGGCGCGCGGCTGGTGGCCGGGGGACTTGGTCTGCCGGAAGGGATGAACAAGGGCTATTACGTCCGTCCGACGATCTTTGCCGACGTGAAACCCGGCATGACCATCGAGCGGGAAGAGATCTTCGGCCCCGTGATGTGCATGATCCCTTTCGACAGCGAAGCCGAGGCCGTGCGTATTGCCAACGACACACCCTATGGCCTGACGAATTATGTCCAGTCGCAGGACGGCGCCCGCCGCAACCGGCTGGCGCGACAGCTGCGGGCCGGGATGATCGAAATGAACGGCCGGTCACGCGGGGCGGGCGCTCCGTTCGGCGGGGTCAAGGCCAGCGGTCGCGCCCGCGAAGGCGGCGTCTGGGGGATCGAAGAATTCCTTGAAGTCAAGGCAATCTCGGGCTGGGATGTCAGCCAGGACGTGGCGGCAGAGTAACCCCGTCCCGGGCTTGACCCGGGACCTCTCGCGATCTCCGAGGTCCCGGGTCAAGCCCGGGACGGGTATCCTCAGGAAAGGTCACCGGAGAAACTTGACACAAGTGTCGATTCCTGCTGGCATCGCAGTGATGGAGCCCGGCCATGACCCAGCATCCCCGCCTGATGTCGCCGCTGAAACTGCGTGACCAGACCCTGCGCAATCGAATCGTCTTCGGCGCACATACGGCAAACATGTCGGATCAGGGCATCCCCGGGCCACGTTTCGGCAAATATCTGCTGGAGCGCGCCCTGGGCGGGGCCGCGATGATCGTGGCTGAACCCGTGCCGGTGCACCGGACCGGTGTGCTGACCCGGGGCAACTTCCTGCATTCCGACGACGCCGTGATCCCGGCATTTCGCACCATCACCGACGAGGTGAAGGCCGCAGGCGCGGTGATCCTGCAACAGCTTTACCACATCGGCGCGCATGGCGATTCCGACCTCAGCTTTGCGCCGCATTGGTCACCGTCGGGTGGGCCGTCCTACCACGACAGCGACGGGTCGCATGCGATGACCGAGGCCGAGGTCGAGGAACTTCTGGCGGCACACGTCGCCGCCGCCGTCCGGGCCAGGGCGGCGGGCTTTCAGGGGGTCGAGGTCTGGGCGGCCTACCATTCGCTTCTGGATCAATTCTGGACCCACTGGTCCAACACGCGCACTGACCGTTGGGGCGGGTCACTTGAGAACCGGACGCGGTTCTCGCGGGACCTGATCGAACGGATTCGGCGGGCCTGCGGGGAAAGCTTCATCGTCGGATTGGCCATCAGCTATTCCCCGGCCTACGAGGTGACGCTTCAGGCCGAAGCCCTGTGCGAGATCGTGGACCTGCATGACCGAACCGGGCATGTGGACTATGTCACTGTGGGGTCAGGCAGCTATCTGGAATTCGAAGCGATCATTCCGCCCTTCACCCATGCCGAAAAATTGACAACACCGCTGACCCAGCAGCTGAAATCCCTTTTGAAACATGCCGTGGTGACCTCCGAAGCCGGGGTGCGGACGCCAGAGAATGGCGAGGCGATCATCGCCTCCGGCCAGGCGGATCTGGTCAGCATCGTCCGGGGCCAGATCGCCGACCCGCACCTCGCGCGCAAGGTGGCCGAAGGGCGGGCCTCGGACGTGCGGGGTTGCATCAGTTGCAACCAGATGTGCTGGGGACGACGCAGCCGCGACTACTGGATTTCCTGCCTCATCAATCCTTCGGCCGGGCGGGAATTCGAATGGGGCGGCGATAGGTTCACCCCGGCCCCCGAGGCAAAGAATGTCCTGATCGTCGGCGCAGGCCCGGCCGGGCTGGAAGCGGCGCGCGTGGCGGCGGAACGCGGGCATCGGGTTGAAGTGGTCGAGGCTTCGGGCGTTGTCGGCGGGCAATTCCGGCTGGCCGGGATGCAGCCGCGACGCGGGCAGATCCTTGATCTGATGGACTGGTACGAACGGCAGTTCGACACGCTGGGGGTGCGCCTCAGATTGAACACCTATCTTGATGCAGCGGACCTTGCCGAACATGGGGCGGCGGTGGTGGTGGTCGCCACCGGGTCCTTGCCGGACGAGACGGGGTTCCAGCGCTGGGTGCCGCAGGACCCGACCCTGCCCGGGATCGAGACGGGGGGCGTCTGGTCACCCGAGGCGGTCTTGCGGCGCGAGGCGCGACTGGGGGATGCCGTGATCGTCTATGACGAAGGCGGCAACTGGCGCGGTGTGGGGACGGCCTGGGCGCTGGCCGAAC
>JAPLPF010000186.1:15496-24772 GCA_026400325.1 Rhodobacterales bacterium | reverse complement strand
CCGCCGCCGATGGCCCCGCGCGGCGCCGGATGGGGGCCCTTGGGGTGCGGATGCTGGCGGAACACCGGCTGGTGCGCTGGCATGGCAATGGTGTCACGGTCCGGTCCTTCCTGACCGGGCAGGAAGAAGTGATTGCCGCCTCGGCCCTGGTGATGGCTACAACGAACCGGGCCTTTGATCCTTTCCCCGAGGCGGTTGCAGGCAAGGTGCTGCACCGGGTCGGCGACTGCGCCGCGCCACGGCTTGCCGCCTATGCCTTTCACGAAGGCCGGAAACTGGGGCTTTCGCTTTAGGCCGGGACGGACACTGACCCCGCAAACGGCGCCCTGATCGGTGGCCCGTGGAAATTCGACGGCTGGTGCCCGGACCAGGCTTCTCTCATCATCAGCATGACCCTACACTGAGGCATGACAGTCTTGCGGGTGCCAAGGGCGTGACGAACGAAGCGCGCGACGTGCTGATCCTGGGCGCGACCGGAACCATCGGCCGGGCGACGGCACTGGCACTGCTTGCGGCAGGCCACCGGGTGACCGCCCTTGTCCGGCCAGGGTCTGCGACGGACCTTGCACCGGGTTGTCGCAGGATCGAAGGGCAGGCCACGCTTGCGGCCGATCTGACACGCTGCATGGCCGAGGCCAGACCGGACGCCGTGGTGTCCTGTCTGGCAAGCCGGTCCGGGACGCCGACCGATGCGTGGGCCGTCGATCACGCCGCGCAGTCCGTCGCGCTTGCGGCGGCTTTGGCGGCGGGCGTGGGGCAGTTCGTGCTGCTCTCGGCGATTTGCGTGCAAAAGCCGAAGCTGGAGTTTCAGCGCGCAAAGCTCGTCTTCGAGGCAGAGTTGATGGCGGCCCCGATTGCCTGGTCAATCGTGCGGGCAACGGCGTATTTCAAATCACTGTCGGGGCAGGTGGCGCGGGTGCAGGCGGGCAAGCCGTTTCTGGTCTTTGGCGACGGGCAACTGACGGCCTGCAAACCGATCTCTGACCGCGATCTTGGGCGGTATCTGGGGTCATGCCTCACCGATCCGGAAAAGCGCAACCGCGTGCTGCCGATCGGGGGGCCGGGGCCGGCGATCACGCCGCTGGATCAGGTGGCGATGCTGGAGCGGCTGACGGGCAGGCCGGTGATGATCAAACATGTGCCGCTGGTGTTGATGGACGGGATCATTGCCGGGCTTTCGTTTGGGGGCCTTGCATCGCGCAAGCTGCGGGCGAAGGCGGAACTGGCGCGGATCGGGCGCTACTATGCGACCGAATCGATGTTGGTCTGGGACGGCGCGCGCTATGACGCGGATGCGACGCCGGAGTTCGGAGAGGACCGGCTTGAAGACCACTATGCCGCTGTCCTGCGGGGTGAGGTGGCCGATGACCGCGGGGCGCATTCGGTGTTCTGACCCCGCTCAAGCACGAAGTCTCTGCGACAATTCGATAGTCATGTCCTTTGGGCAGGACGACTCTTCGCAGAAGAGTCGTGCCTACCCGGTTCACAGCCCTGTCGGCTGGCCCACGACGACAAAATGCAGCGCATCGGGCAGGTAAAGGCGTTTGGCCACGCGGCGGATGTCATCCATCGTCACCGCCTCGATCTTCGCGTTGCGCGTGACGGGGTAGTCGATGGGCAGGTCGTCCATCTGCATGCCGACCAGGATATTGGCGATCGGGCCATTGCCGTCAAAGCGCAGGGGGTAAGACCCGGTGAGATAGGTCTTGGTCGTTGCCAATTCCTCGTCGGTCAGCCCGTCGGCAGCAATCTTCGCCCATTCCGCGCGCAGGACCGCAATCGCCTCGGCGACCTTGTCGTTCGAGGCAGAGAACTGGCCCAGGTAGATCTCGGCCTGGTCCTTGCCGACAAGGTAGCTGCCGATCCCGTAAGTCAGACCCCGCTTTTCGCGGATCTCGGACATCAGGCGCGCGGTGAAGCGGCCGCCGCCAAGGGCTTCGTTCAAGATGAAGGCAGCAAAGAAATCCGGATCGTCGCGCGGAATGCCGACATGGCCGAACAGGACCGTCGACTGCGGAGAGGGAAAGTCGATGACGGTAACGCCCGGCTGCAACAGCCAGGGTGCACGGTCCGGCAGGGGCGTACCGGTGGCAGGCAGATCACCAAAAAGCCGGTCAAGCAGCGGGCCAAGCTCTTGCGCGGTGATATCGCCGGCGGCAGCGACATAGATCCGGTCACGCGCCAACGCCCCCTTGTGGGCGGCAAGAATGTCATCGCGGGTCAGGGCGGTCACCGACGCGATGGTGCCGCTACCGTCCGTGGCATAGGGATGGTCGCCAAAGGCCAGCTGGTCAAGCGTGTTGGTGGCAATGGTATCGGGGTCCTTTTCGTCGGACCGGATGTTCGACAGCACCTGTTCGCGCACGCGGTCCACCGCAGATTGGTCAAAGCGCGGGTTGACCAGCGCCTCGCGCAGGAGGGTTGCCACTTGGTCACGGTTTTCGGTCAGAAAGCGGGCGGACACGCTGACGGAATCGCTGCCTGCGTCAAAGCTCAGGTCGGCGGCAAGGGCATCGCGCGCTTCGGCAAAGGCGCGGCTGTCCATGTCGCCAGCGCCTTCCTCGATCAGGGCCGTCATCAGGTTGACAGCGCCGCGTTTGCCCGGGGCATCAAGCGACGTGCCACCGCGGAACTGGATTTCCAGGGCGGTGAAGGGGATGTTGTGATCCTCGACCAGCCAGGCGGTGATGCCGCCGGGCGAGGTCACCTCCTTGATCTGCATCTCGGCGTGGGCCGGAAGGGAAAGCGCAAGGAAAGCAACAAAGACGGTGCGGATCATTCGGTGGTCTCCCCTTCCGCTGCGGGTCGGGTCAGCCAGCCGGTTACGGCGTTGCGGCGGTCGAAGACCTTTTGTGCGGCGGCCATGATGTCGGCTTCGGTGACTGCGGCAAGCGCCTCGTCCCAGCTTTCGATATCCTCAAGCGAAAGGCCGATCGAAAGCCCCTCGCCATAACGGCGGGCAAGCGCGTTCACGTCATCGCGGGAATAGATGTCGCCTGCACGGACCTGGGTGCGGATGCGCTCCAGCGCGGCCGGGTCGGGGCCGGTCTTCAGGAAGTCTCCGACGACGCGGTCCATCTCGGCCTCGGCGGTCTCAAGCGTCACGCCGGGCGAAGGCACGACGACAAGACCAAAGGTGGCGTCGTCGATGCTGGAGCCGTCGTAAAAGGCGGCGGAATAGACCGCAGTCTGGCTGTCGAACTGCAGGGCGCGCGCCAGGACCGAGGTCTGGCCCGAGCCGCCCAGAAGCTCGGCCAGGACCGTCAGGGCCGCAGCCTCTTTCTGGTCGCCGGGGTCGCGTTCGGGGGCAAGATAAGTGCGCATGATGTAGGGCTCGGACACCCGCTCATCCGCCAGTGTCAACCGACGTTCGGCAAGCTGCGGCGGTTCCTGTGGCCGTTCGCGGGGGACGATGCCATCGCTTGGCAGGACCGGGCCATAGTATTCCTCGGCCAAGGCCTTCACCGCTTCGGGATCAACGTCACCGGCGATGACCAGCGTGGCATTGTTCGGCGCGTAAAAGCGGCTGTAATACTCCAGCGCGTCTTCGCGCGACAGCTGTTCCATCTCGTGCCGCCAGCCGATGATCGGGATGCCGTAAGGGCTGTTCTGGAACTGCGCCGCCCGCATCTGTTCGGACAAAAGTGCGCCGGGATCGCTGTCGGTGCGCTGGTTGCGTTCCTCAAGGATCACCTGGCGTTCGGTGTCCACGTCTTCCGGCAGAAGACGCAGGTTGCGCATCCGGTCGGCTTCCATCTTCATCACCAGATCCAGCCGATCGGCGGCGACGCGCTGGAAATAGGCGGTATAGTCCCAGGTGGTGAAGGCGTTGTCATCGCCGCCCTGCGCCTCGACGATGGCGGAAAACTGGTTCGGCCCGACCGTGTCGGTGCCCTTGAACATCAGGTGTTCCAGAAAATGCGCGATCCCGGAATGTCCGGCGGGTTCATCGGCGGCGCCAACGCGGTACCAGATCATCTGCACCACGACCGGGGCACGATGATCCTCGATCACCACGACGTTCAGGCCGTTGTCCAGACTGAAGGTCGTCACTGGCTCGGCGACGACGGGCAGGGCGATGGTGCAGGCAAGCGCAAGGGCTGCGCTTTGGACAGAAAGTCCGGACATTGGTCTCTCCCGTTGGGAACTGCCGCATAAGTGCAGGCTTGTGCCCGGTGTTCAAGCCGGGGCCACGCGCTTGTTACTCTTCGCCCGGCTGGCGTGGCGGGGCCGACGGGGTGCGGATACCCAAGGCGCGCCAGCGTTCAAGCTCGGACTGCTGGTCCAGCCTCTGGTCGCGGTAGGCCCGGTAGTAGACATTGACATCAAACAACCGCTCCAGCACGCGGCCATTGTTGTCCCGCCGCCACTGAAGGTCTT
Source organism: Rhodobacterales bacterium (assembly GCA_026400325.1). GTDB lineage: Bacteria > Pseudomonadota > Alphaproteobacteria > Rhodobacterales > Rhodobacteraceae > Tabrizicola. The sequence goes on along the minus strand of JAPLPF010000186.1, from coordinate 20,392 downwards.
CTGCCGCAAGCGTCGACCGGATCCCGCTTTCCACACCAAAGCGTCCGGCCTGGGCAAAAAGTGCGCTGTCACCGGCCGGAATTCCGCCGGTTGACCCAGGCTTGCCACCCAGGGCGACAATCGCCTCTTCCTCGGCGTTGCGATCAGTCCGGTTCGACCCACCCGGCGTAGGTTCCGGCAGGTCCGCCAGACTTTCTGGCATCACCAATTCCTTTGGCGGGACGATCCCGAACTCGTCCGGGCCTTCACCGCTGCGCAGGTTCATGAGCTGAGGATTGCCGGGCGCACAGGCCGAAAGGGCAAGCACCGCCAGAAGCGCGATGACCGAATTGCCCCCTGCCGCCGTCATGCCTGCCTCCCAACGCGAATTTCCGTGCCTCACGGACCCGTCTTAGCCTAAAGCGTTTCGGTCGTCACGGGGTCTTTAGCGCCTTGGGCGGGTGGGTTTCCCGGCCACCGGCTTGCCACCCGAGAAGATCACCAGCCCGATCGCCCCGGCAAAGATTGCAATGTCGGCGACGTTGAAAGCATAGGGATTTTCGATCCCGCAGCAGGACATGTTCAGGAAATCGGCAACTGCGCCATAGGCAATGCGATCAATCACATTCCCAAGGGCACCCCCGACCAGAAGCCCGCCTGAAAGCTCGGCCATCCGGTTTCCGCGCTCGGACCGCATCCACCAGACGATCCAGGCCGAGATTCCCAGTGCCACCGCGATCAACCCCCAGCGGGCAACATCGGACCCGTGCGACAGAAGCCCGAAGTTGATGCCGTAATTCCAGGCCATGCGGAAAACAAGGAAGGGCGGCAGGACATCAATCTCGCCCCGGTCGATCAGGTTCATCCCGTGGACGACGGCCAGCTTGGTAGCCTGGTCGATGCCGAAGGTGGCGACAGCGGTGATCCAGAAGCGGCGCATGTCAGTGCCGGAAATGACGCTGGCCGGTGAAGACCATGGCAAGGCCGCGCGCGTCCGCCGCCGCAATCACCTCATCGTCGCGCATGGAACCGCCGGGCTGGATGATTGCCGTCGCCCCGGCCTCGGCCGCAGCTATCAGCCCATCGGCGAAAGGAAAGAAGGCGTCCGAGGCCACGACCGAACCGGCCGTCAAAGCGGCTGGCAGTCCCAGTTCATCGGCCATGTCCTGCGCTTTTCTTGCGGCGATGCGGGTGCTGTCGATGCGGCTCATCTGGCCCGCACCGACGCCAACGGTCGCGCCGTCCCGCACATAGACAATGGCGTTCGACTTGACATGCTTGGCCACGGTCCAGGCGAACAGAAGGTCACGCAGTTCGGCATCAGTCGGCGTGCGTTTCGTCACAACCTTTAGGTCGGCAGACTGGATGTGCCCGGCGTCGCGGTCCTGCACCAGAAACCCGCCCGCTACCTGACGGAACGCCAGGCCTGTCGCCCTGGGATCGGGCAAGGCCCCAGTGGTCAGCAGGCGCAGATTCTTCTTCGCAGCAAAGATTGCGCGGGCCTCGTCGGTCGCATCCGGGGCGATGACCACCTCGGTAAAGATCTTGACGATCTCCTCGGCGGTCGGGGCGTCAAGCGTCTGGTTCAGGGCGACGATTCCGCCGAAGGCAGAAGTCTGATCGCAGATGTAGGCGCGATGGTAAGCCTCGGTCAGGGTCGCGGCGGTGGCCACGCCGCAGGGATTGGCGTGCTTGATGATCGCGCAGGCGGGGGCGGTGCCCAACTCGGCCACCAGTTCAAAGGCGGCATCGGTGTCGTTGATGTTGTTGTAGGACAGCTCCTTGCCCTGCCATTGCCGCGCGGTGGCGACGCCGGGGCGGTTGCTGCCATCGGTGTAGAACGCTGCCGCCTGATGCGGGTTTTCGCCATAGCGCAAGGGCTGGACCAGCTTGCCCGCAAAGCTGCGGTAGCGGGGGGTCGGCTCCTTGATCTGATCGGCAAGCCAGGTGGCGACGGCCGTGTCATAGGCGGCGGTGCGCGAGTAGGCGGTCAGCGCCAGTTTCTGGCGGAACGCCAGCGAGGTGGCGCCGTTCTGCGCCTTCATCTGGTCGATGAGCGGGACATAATCCGCCGGATCGGTCACCACGGTGACAAAGCGGTGGTTCTTGGCCGCAGCACGGATCATCGCCGGGCCGCCAATGTCGATATTCTCGATGCAGGTGTCGTTTCTTCGAACGGGTAAAGATTCACGATCAGAAGGTCGATCGGCTCGATCCCGTGGGCGGCCATCGCCAGAAGATGTTCGTCATCGTCGCGCAAGGCCAAAAGGCCGCCATGCACGTTGGGATGCAGAGTCTTGACGCGGCCATCCATCATTTCGGGAAAGCCCGTCACGTCTGCCACATCACGCACCACAAGCCCTGCCGCGCGCAGCATCCCGGATGTGCCGCCGGTCGAGATCAGTTCCACCCCATGAGCCGCCAGCGCACGGGCAAGGTCCAGCAGTCCGGTCTTGTCGGAAACCGAGATCAGCGCGCGGCCGATGGGAACAAGGCTAGGCATGGGCAGGTCCTGTCGCTTTGGCTCCGGTCCTTAGGCATCGGCGTCCATGTCGGGGCCTTCCAGATCGCGGATGGCAAGCGGAGTATCCTTTGCCTTCGCCAAGGTCCAGCCAATCCGGGTCTCGAAACCCCGCGCCTGGCCGCGAAGCACGATTTGTGTGCAGGGCCGGGGGTTGATGCGCCCTTTCTCCAGGTATGCCGAAGGCTCCAGCGTCAGGATTGCCTGCCCGCTGAAGCGGAAGATCCAGATTTCACCACTGCGCAGTCCCATCGAAACGGCGGTATCGGCCATGTCCAGGGCTGCATCCACCTCGGGGTGCAGATGAAAGCGAATGGCAAAGCCCGCCCCTTCCATCCGGGTAAGGGTCATCATGTCTTCGAACCGCCGCCGGGCTTCTGCGGTCAGCGCGATCAGCGTCTCGACCCCGGACAAACGGCGGCCATCCTGCGCCAGCGTCAGGCTGCGACCCGCTGTCAGGCCATGGCTGGCAGTCCAGCCGTCATGGGCAATGTAAAGGTCGGTCCCTTCTGCCCCCGGTATCAGGCGCGAGGCTGTCACATTGGCCAGATGCTCCAGCGCCTCGCCCTTTGTGCCGAACCGCGAAGAGGACGCCCCGTCCAGTGTCAGCACGGAATGCGAAGGCGTCGCCCGTGCCGCCTGCCGCCAGGCCGGACCGAAGGACAGGCCAGACCCGCAACTGACGACAAGCGGGCGACGGCCCGAGGTCAGCTCGAACGCGGCGGTTGACGCATGGGCCGCCAGCGCCGCGCGGCCACCGGGCGGCGGAGAGGCATCTACGATGACCGAAGTTCGCCGCCCCGACAGCCGGGCAAAGCCCATGGCAACTGCGGCGGGCTGGCCAGGACGCGCGCCCGCCGCCGCAAGCGACTGGTCCAGCCGACCCTCGGTTCCCTTGCCACCCCCGTGAAAGCGCGCAAGATCGCCGTCGGCATGGCGCAGCGTGCGCAAGGCCGGGGCAATGCGGGTGATTGCCCCCGACAGCGCGGCAGGAACCGGCTGGCCGGCCTCGCTCAATGCGCGGGCCGACCATGTCAGCAAGGTCAGCACTTCCAGCAGTTCTTCGGGGTTTCGCGTCGGGATGCCGCCTTCACGGTCGATGTCGGCATCGCAGGCCGCGGCAAGGGCAGCAACCGCGCCGGGAACCAGCCGTTCCATGCCGATCAGCGATATGCCGGCATAGACCAGGCCGGTCAACGCCTCGAACCGCGGCAAGCCGGGCGCGGCGGCCTGCCAGCGACGGGAAAGATAGGACGATTGCCGGGCCAGGGCACGGTAGAAATCCTGGTTGTCGCCCTTGCTGCGAGAGGACAGAAGAAAGGTGGCATGGTGGATCCAGCGGATGATGCGGCGTCCGGTGAGGTCGGGCGTCCAGCCGGGACCACGCCCCTTGCCGTAGCGGGCGATCCAGTCCCAGGTCCAGTCATGCGCCAGCCCCCGCGCCGCAGGTGTGCCGAAGGCGGCCAGGTCGTCCAGCCACGAAAAACCATGCGCTTCGGCCTGAAAACCGTCTGCGGTTTGCGGATGAGGCGGAAGGTCCCACAGCGAGACGCCGGGGGCTTCGACAAGATGACCAGCCAGAAGGATATTGCCCGAAGTCAGCTGCTTGCCCCGGGCATAAAGCCCGATCGACCGGGGTTCGGGCTGCGACACGAAACCGCCCGCTGGTCGGGCGCGGCGGGCAGCAAACGCCGCATAGCGGTCTGCCAACTGGCCAAGCCGTCCGGATGGAGTGCCCTTGCCGCCCACGCCCTGCCTTTCTGCCCGTAAGTCCGGTTGCCCCGGATCATCCTGCGAATCATAGCGTCAGGACGGCCACGCTGTCACGACAAAGCGCCCGGTTTCGGCAATCGAGCGATTGCCCTCAGCACTGCCTTCCAAAACTGGCTTCGGTCGCGAAGGTCGATCAGGCCAGATGGTCGATCCGGCGCAGGTATTGCGCCAGATGCCCGACCTCGCCCAGCCAGCGGTCAAGCAGGCGCGCATCATGCGTGGCGCCATGAACCCCTGCCGGAATCTCGCGCGTCAGCACGGCCTCGACCGCAAGCGACACTGGCACCGACACCAGCCGCCCCATCGCTGTGCCCCGCACATCGCCCCAGGCATCCATGGCCCAGGTTTCGTGGAACACCGGCTTGCCGTCCCGCTCCGCCTTCAGCGCCACGAACAGGACCACCCGGTCCGGCTCGCCCTCGGCATAGGCGTTGTCCTTGAGCAGCGCCGCCGCCCGCGCCTCAAGTGCTGCGTTGATCTCGGGCAAGGGCTTCCCCTCCAGCCCCTCGATCTCGCGGAAGATCGGGGTCCAGGCATCGGCCCATCCGTTCAGCCGGATCGTGCCCCGGACGAAGTCCTTGACCTTCCAGTGCGGCTCGAACCGATACTCATCCATGAAGGGA
>JAPLPF010000186.1:0-15454 GCA_026400325.1 Rhodobacterales bacterium | reverse complement strand
CGGCTGATCGCATCCCAGGGCCGCGCCACCCGCAGTTCCGTGAAGTGGCGGAGCGAGCGGGAGGGTGACCGCAGCGCCTTCAACACGCCGGCAGGGGCCCAGCTGAACTTGTAGCGAAAAGCGTTGGCGTGCTTCGGCACCCCACCACAGTAGGAGGTGAAACTCAGGACGTTGTCATTGTGATAGGCCTTCGATGCGCGGTAGCGGGCCACAAGGTCATGCGCCATCAGGTGGTCGATCCCGGGGTCAAGGCCGACCTCGTTGATCGATACCAGCCCCGCCTCGCGGAAAGCGTCGTCCAGCGCGCGCATTTCGGGCGCGATGTAGGAGGATGAGCAGAAGTTGGCGCCCTTCTTCAGGCAAATCGTCGCGATCGCGACATGCTGGTCGGCGGGCAGCATCGACACGGCGATGTCGTGCGGCTGCAAGGCGTCGGCCAGCGCCTCAAGCGTAAAGGGACGGATGTCGTCGGTCAGGTCGCCAACCTCGGCCTTTGCCTTTTCGACCGTGCGGTTCCATACCACAACAGGGTGGCCCGCCTCGATCAGGCGGCGCAGGCCGGGGATGGACGACAGGCCGGTGCCGCACCAGTGGATGGTCATTGAATCTCTCCCTTCGGGCAAAGCGCCCAAGAATCTTGAGCAAGATTTTTGACAAATTCCTTGCTTAGGGAATTTGGGGCGCGGGACGCGGTGGTTGTCTTACACGGACGCGACATGGCGGTCGAATTCGGCTTTTGCCCGGCCCCAGACACCGCTTTCAAGGCTGGTGAGCGTCAGGAGCGATGGCAGCAGTTGCGCGGCATAGTCTTCGGATGACTCCACCGGCATCAACGATGGCAGGTTGTCGATGGCTGTCACGTCAAGGGGCGGGTTCTCGGCCACCCGCAAGGCAGGGGCGTCCCAGTCAGTCGCCCGGTCATAGACCTTGATCGGCGAGAAATCACTGGTCGGGTCGCAGGCGATGTCGCCGATCACCGTCAGTTTGCGCCGGTCGGTTTTCGCCGAAGCGGGCACAAAGACCGGGCAGCCGGGGCGGGCAAGGATGCAGTTGAGGAAAATCTCATGCTGCAGAACCTCGGGGAACGGCCCGCCCGCCGCAGTTTCGGCCATGTCCCAGCGGGTGACGGTAACGCCCATCGCGGTCATCAGATCCGCCGCCCGCGCGGCCTTCGACGGCACCTTGCGCACCGGCCCGGCAACGCCGCCGCGCTGCTGTGCCGCCCAGACGGCAAGGCTGACCGCCGCCCCCGCATAACCCGCCCAATACCCGAAGGCAGCGACACGGCGACCATCCTCGCCCACCAGATATTCAAGATCATACAGCGTCCCGCCTCCGGCCTAGAACCGCCCGAGAAGCGCTCGCCCCGCAGGTTGGCCCTTGTAGGCATGGCCGAACATGATGTGACGATGGGCCAGAGGCGTCCCATCCTCGGGCAGTTCCTTCAGCCCGAAGATGATCGCGTCGGCGGGGGCTTGTGGCCAGAGGTTCTCGGCCGCGATCTCGCAGCCTGCTGCGCGGTAACCGTCGATCGGGATCGCGCGAACCGAGGATGCCTCGACCGTGACCCTGATCCCGGCCCGGACCAGCGCCGCAGCACCTTCGGGTGTCAGGCCTACCCGTTCCTCGTTCGGCCGCTGTTCGGCCCGCACCCAAAGATGGGTCATTGCGATCACTCCCCCGCCCTTTGCGGCACTGATAGCAGAACCGCGGGCGGGAAACAGGGGGGCGTGCCAGTCATCCTTGCCGGGGTCAGCACGGGTTTGCAAATCGGCCGGGCATCTGGTTTCAGTGTCAGAACACAATGAGACGCCAGACCAATGCTGATCGAGCCCACTTCTCTGCCGGACGTCCTGATCCTGACCCCACGCCGCTTTGGCGATGCGCGAGGCTGGTTTTCCGAGACCTGGAATGCGGAAAGAATGGCCGCTGCAGGACTGGATCTGCAATGGGTTCAGGACAACCACTCGCTTTCCGCGGAAAAGGGCACGGTGCGGGGGCTGCATTACCAGTCGCCGCCGCGTGCACAGGACAAACTGGTCCGGTGTTCTCGTGGCGCGATCCTTGATGTGGCGGTGGATATCCGGTCGGGATCGCCCGACTATGCAAAATGGGTGGGGGTGGAACTTTCGGCGGAAAACGGGCGGCAGCTTTTCGTGCCGAAGGGGTTCCTGCACGGCTTTGTCACTCTGACCGAGGGGGCGGAGGTGCAGTACAAATGCACGGACACCTACAGTCCCGAGAATGACGGCGCGGTGTGCTGGAACGATCCTGCAATTGGCGTGGACTGGGGCACCGGGGCGCCAGTCCTGTCTGAAAAGGACTCACGGGCACCCCTGCTGGCCGAAATCGGCCAGCCCTTCCGTTGGGAGGGGGGCAAATGAAGCTGCTGGTCACCGGCGGCGCGGGGTTCATCGGGTCGGCCGTGGCGCGCGCGGCGATTGCGCGCGGACATCAGGTGGTGAATGTCGATGCGTTGACCTATGCCGCCTGTCTGGAAAGCCTTGCCCCCATTGCCGGGTCGAACCTTTACAGCTTTGAACACGCCGACATCCGCGACCGCGAGGCGCTTGACCGCATCTTCGCCGCACATGCCCCGGATGCGGTGATGCACCTTGCCGCCGAAAGCCATGTCGACCGGTCGATCGACGGGCCGGGCGCGTTCATTCAGACCAACATCACCGGCACCTTCACCATGCTTGAGGCCGCCCGCGCCTTCTGGACTGCACAAGACAGGCCCCAGGGGTTCCGTTTCCACCACATCTCGACCGATGAGGTCTTTGGCTCGCTCGGGGCAGAAGGCCGGTTCGACGAGGATACACCCTACGACCCCCGCAGCCCCTATTCTGCGTCAAAGGCGGCAAGCGACCATCTGGTCCGGGCCTGGGCCGAGACCTATGGGCTGCCGGTCTTGGTCACAAACTGTTCCAACAACTACGGACCCTACCATTTCCCGGAAAAGCTGATCCCGGTGGTGATCCTGAACGCGCTGCATGGCCGGGCTATCCCGGTCTATGGCGAAGGCCTGAACGTGCGGGACTGGCTTTATGTCGAGGATCATGCCGAGGCTTTGCTGACAGTCATGGAACGCGGAGAAGTGGGGCGCACCTGGTGCATCGGAGGTGAGGCCGAGGCGCGGAATATCGACATCGTGCGGTCGATCTGCCGCCTGATGGACGAAATGCACCCCAAGGGTGCGCCACATGACCGGTTGATCACCCATGTCATCGACCGCCCCGGCCATGACGCGCGCTATGCCATCGACCCTTCGCGCATCCGGATGGAACTGGGCTGGCAGCCGTCGGTCACGCTGGACGAAGGGCTGCGCCGCACCGTGCGCTGGTTTCTGGACAACGAGGCCTGGTGGCGGCCTTTGCTGCAACGCGAAGGGGTCGGCCAAAGGCTGGGCAAGGCATGAGGCTTCTCGTCTTCGGCAAGACCGGACAGGTCGCGCGCGAATTGAAGCGCCTTGCCCCGGATGCGATCTATCTTGGTCGGGGTGATGCCGATCTTGCGAACCCCGCCGATTGCGCCAGTGCCATCGCTGCGGCCGACGCCGACGCAGTGATCAACGCCGCCGCCTGGACCGCCGTCGACAGGGCCGAGACCGAGCAAGCGGCCGCGACCATGGTCAACGGCGATGCGCCGACCGAAATGGCCCGAGCCGCGGCGGCAAAGGGTATACCATTCCTGCACATCTCAACCGACTATGTCTTTGACGGTCACGGGACGCAGCCATTTTCCCCGGATCATCCGACTGCCCCGCTTGGGGCCTATGGACGATCGAAACTGGCCGGCGAGATCGGCGTTCGGGCGGCAGGCGGGCGGCATCTGATCCTGCGCACCTCATGGGTGTTTTCGGCGCATGGCGCGAACTTCGTCAAGACCATGCTGCGGCTGGGGCGCGAGCGCGCGATCCTCCGCGTTGTCGCCGACCAGATCGGAGGTCCGACCCCCGCGTCGGACATTGCCGGAACCTTGCTGCTGCTTGCTGGCGAACTTCTCGGCGGGGCCAAGGGCGGGACCTATCACTATTCCGGTGCGCCAGACACAAGCTGGGCCGATTTCGCGCGCGTGATCATGACACAGGCGGATCTGCCCTGTCAGATCGAGGACATCCCATCGTCGGCATATCCCACGCCGGCCCGGCGCCCGCTGAATTCCCGTCTGGATTGCCGGGGATTGCTGGCCGACTTCGGCATCCACCGCCCCGATTGGCGACCTGAATTACAGAGTATCCTCATGGAGTTGGGCCAATGATCCGCAAAGGCATTCTTCTGGCAGGCGGCACGGGGTCGCGGCTTTGGCCGATCACGCTGGGTACCTCGAAGCAGCTTTTGCCGATCTATGACAAGCCCATGGTCTATCATCCGCTGTCGGTGCTGATGCTGGCGGGCATCCGCGACATTGCGATCATCACCACACCCGAGGATCAGCCGCAGTTCCAGCGCCTCCTGGAAGATGGCGGGCAATGGGGGTTGCGGTTTACCTGGATCGTGCAGGACCGGCCCGAAGGACTGGCGCAGGCTTACCTTCTGACGCGGGATTTCCTGGCCGGCGCGCCGTCGGCGATGGTGCTGGGTGACAACATCTTCTTCGGCCATGGCCTGCCCGAAATCCTGGCGCGCGCGGATGCCCTGGAGACTGGCGGCACGGTCTTCGGCTATCACGTCGCTGACCCGGAACGCTATGGCGTGGCAGCTTTCGACGGCGACGGGCGGGTGACGGCGATCATCGAAAAGCCGGTGGTGCCACCATCCAGCTTTGCGATCACCGGGCTTTACTTCCTGGATGGCCGCGCGCCCGACCTTGCCGCCGCGATCAGGCCTTCGGCCCGGGGCGAGCTGGAGATTGTGGACCTGCTTGAACACTACCGCGCAGAAGGGTCGCTGCAGGTGGAACGCATGGGGCGAGGGTTTGCCTGGCTGGACACCGGCACGCCCGGAAGCCTGCTGGACGCAGGAAACTTCGTGCGCACATTGCAGGACCGTCAGGGTATGCTCGTGGGGTCGCCCGACGAGATCGCCTTCCGCAAGGGCTGGATCGACCGGACCGGTCTGGCCGAACGCGCCAAGGCCTTCGGCAAGTCCAGCTACGGCGCGCATCTGGAAGCGATATTGCGGGAATAGCGGGGTCAGGCTGCCTGCGGACGCCGGATTTCCGACGCTGCATCCATCACCAGCGGGCGCAGGTCGGCCCCGCCCGCGTCGATCACCGCGAAAAGCTGCCGCCGCATCCGGGGTTCCCAGAAGTCGTTGATATGCGAGGCAAGCAGCGCCACGCCTTCGGCATGGGGCTTTGATTCCATGAACTTCGCGATGTCGTTGGCCATGCGGGTGATCTTGTCAGCGGACATGGGTTTCCTCTGTCGTCAGACGGTCAGAATGGGTGAAGACCTCGAACCGGTCAGGCCGGGCCAACGCGACCAGGGTGATCCCGGAGGCTTCGGCAAGGGATACCGCTTCGGCGGTCGGGGCGGATACGGCGATGATCATCGGCGCGCCCAGCATGGCCACCTTCTGCACCATGTCGGTCGACACGCGGCTGGTCAGCAGGACTGCGCCTTGCGGTGCGATGCCGCCCCGGACCATCGCGCCCGCCAGCTTGTCCAGCGCATTGTGCCGGCCCACGTCTTCGCGGGTCAGGGCAAGGCGGCCATTCCAGAACCCGGCGCAGTGGACAGCGCGGGTCGCATCGTGCAGGCGCTGCTGGCCGGGAAGGGCCGCAACGGCGGCCATCACTTCGGCCGGGGTGATGCGGAAGGGCGATGGCGGCACAACAGGCACATCCCGCAGCGCCTGGTCGATGCTGTCGATCCCGCAAAGGCCGCAGCCTACGGGCCCGGACATCGTGCGGCGGCGGGCGGCAAGGCGCGCCTCGGCCTGGGGTTTCAGCCAGACCTGCACGTCATGGCCCTTGGCGAGGGTCTCAACTTCGACCGAAAGGATATCGCCCGGCCCGGCGATGCCTTCGGTCAGCGCAAATCCGTGGCCAAAGTCCACAAGGTCAGCAGGTGTCGCCATCATGACCGCTTGCGTCGTGCCGTTGAACGACAGCGCGACTGCCGCCTCTTCCGGCAACAGGCGATCCCCCCGCTGAACCGAGGGGCCGAACGCCAGCCGGGGCGTGGCTCTTGCTCCGGTCGGGGCGCCCGTCATTCGGCCGCCAGAATCCGGCGCGACAGGGCGGCTTGGGCGTTGTATTCCTCTTGCCACTCGGACGGGCCGTTCGACGGGCTGATCTGCACCGCCGTCACCTTGTATTCCGGGCAGTTCGTCGCCCAGTCGCTGAAGTCGGTTGTGATGACGTTGGCCTGCGTGTCCGGGTGGTGGAAGGTGGTGTAGACGACACCGGCCGAGACCCGGTCGGTCAGCGTGGCGCGCAGCGTGGTATCGCCAGAGCGAGAGGCAAGGCGGACCCAGTCGCCGTCCTTGATCCCGCGGTTTTCGGCGTCATGCGGGTTGATCTCCAGCACGTCCTGATCATGCCAGACCACGTTCGCCGTCCGTCGGGTCTGCGCGCCGACGTTGTACTGGCTGAGGATGCGGCCCGTGGTAAGGAGAAGCGGGAAACGCGGGCCGGTCTTTTCGTCGGTCGCGACATATTCCGTCCGGATGAACTTGCCCTTGCCGCGCACGAAGCCGTCGATGTGCATCAGGGGCGTGCCCTCGGGTGCCGCATCGTTGCAGGGCCACTGGATCGACCCCATGGTTTCCAGCTTTTCATAGGTCACCCCGGCAAAGCTGGGCGTCGTCATGGCAATTTCGTCCATGATCTGTGAGGGGTGGGTGTATGTCCATTCCGCAAGCCCGGTGCCGCCCAGCATCGCGTTCGCGAACATCTGGGTCACTTCCCAGTCCTCATGGCCCTGCTTCGGGGCCATCACCTTGCGCACCCGGTTGATCCGGCGTTCGGCGTTGGTGAACGTGCCGTTCTTTTCCAGGAAGGACGAGCCGGGGAAGAACACATGCGCATAATTCGCAGTCTCGTTCAGAAACAGGTCGTGAACGATCACACATTCCATCGCCGCCAGCCCCGCCGCGACGTGGTGCGTGTCGGGATCGGATTGCAGGATGTCCTCACCCTGGCAGTACAGGCCTCGATGGTCACGCCCCACAGGTTCTCGTAAATCGCCCGCACGTCCGGGTTCTTCACATGGCGGTAGCCTGGCAGCTCATGCGGGAAGGACCCCATGTCGCAGGACCCCTGCACGTTGTTCTGCCCTCGCAGCGGGTTCACGCCCACGCCGCGCCGACCGACGTTGCCGGTCAGCATGGCAAGGTTGGCGATGCCGATGACGGTGGTGGAGCCTTGGGAGTGTTCCGTGACCCCCAACCCGTAGTAGATTGCCGCATTGCCACCGGTCGCATAAAGGCGGGCCGCCTTGCGGACCTCCTCTGCCGGAACGCCAGTCAGGATTTCCACCGCCTCGGGTGAGTGGTTCGGGGCAGCGATGAACTCGGCATAGTCCTGGAATTCATCCCAATCGCAGCGTTCGCGAATGAACGCCTCATCGAAAAGGCCCTCGGTCACGATCACATGCGCGATGGCGCTGACCACGGCCACGTTGGTGCCGGGGGTCAGGGCAAGGTGATGCGCGGCCTTGTAATGCGGGCCTTCCACCGTTTCCGTGCGGCGCGGGTCGACAACGATCAGCTGGGCGCCCTTGCGCAGACGCTTTTTCATCCGGCTGGCAAAGACCGGGTGGGCCGCCGAGGGATTCGCGCCGATCACCATGATGACATCGGCTTCTTCAACCGAATCAAAGTCCTGCGTCCCGGCGCTGGTCCCGAAGGTCTGCCCCAGCCCATAGCCGGTTGGAGAATGGCAGACGCGGGCACAGGTATCGGTGTTGTTGTTCATGAACACGGCGCGGGTCAGCTTCTGAACGAGGTAGGTTTCCTCGTTCGTGCAGCGGCTGGAGGTGATGACCCCCACCGAATTGCGGCCGTACTTCGTCTGGATGCCCTTCATCTTGGCGGCAGCAAATTCCATCGCCTCGGCCCAGGACACTTCTTGCCACGGGTCGCTGATCGCCTCGCGGATCATCGGCTTCAGGATGCGGTCCTTGTGGCTCGCATAGCCATAGGCAAAGCGCCCCTTGACGCAGGAATGCCCCCGGTTGGCTTTGCCGTGCTTGTAAGGGGTCATCCGCACCAGCTCATCGCCGCGCATCTCGGCCTTGAAGCTGCAGCCGACGCCGCAATAGGCGCAGGTGGTGATCACCGAATGCGACGGCGTGCCGATCTCGACGATCGACTTTTCCTGCAGCGTCGCGGTCGGGCAGGCGGCGACACAGGCCCCGCACGAGACGCAGTCCGAGGCGAGCGCGTCGTCGGTCTTGGCGCCAAAGGACACGCGGCTGTCGAAGCCCCGCCCCTCGATGGTCAGCGCGAAGGTGCCCTGCACTTCCTCGCAGGCCCGGACGCAGCGCGAGCAGACGATGCATTTCTGCGGATCGTAGGAGAAATAGGGGTTGCTGTCGTCGCGCGGGATGTACAGCGGGTTCGCCTCGCCGCTGGTGTTCTTGACCTTGAAATGGGTATCCACGGCATCATACCGCACGTCGCGCAGGCCCACGGCGCCAGCCATGTCCTGCAGCTCGCAGTCGCCGTTTGCGCTGCAGGTCAGGCAGTCCAGCGGATGGTCCGAAATGTAAAGCTCCATCACCCCACGCCGCAGCTGCTTCAGCCTGGCGTTCTGGGTCTGGACCTTCAGGCCGGGCGCGACCGGTGTGGTGCAGGACGCGGGCGTCCCGTTCCGCCCTTCGATTTCCACAAGACAGAGACGGCAAGAGCCGAAAGCATCAACGCTGTCTGTCGCGCACAGCTTGGGCACCTGGATGCCCGCCTCGGCCGCCGCACGCATGATGCTGGTGCCTTCCGGCACGGTCACGTCAAAGCCGTCGATGGTCAGAGTAACCATCCGTTTCGATTTCGCCGCCGGGGTGCCGAAATCGCGATCCGGGATGATGAAGTCTTTCATTCGGCGGCTTCCTTTGCGGGAGTGAAGTCATCGGGGAAATGGGTCAGGGCGCTAAGCACCGGGTAGGGCGTGAAACCGCCAAGTGCGCAAAGCGAGCCGGACTTCATCGTGCTGCACAGGTCGGTCAGCAGGGGAATGGCGGCGGCGTCACCTTTGGCGATGCGGTCGATGGTTTCCACCCCGCGCACGGCGCCGATCCGACAGGGGGTGCATTTGCCGCAGCTTTCGATGGCGCAGAACTCCATCGCGAAACGCGCTTGCGCCAGCATGTCGGCACTGTCGTCGAAGATGGTCAGCCCGGCGTGTCCGATCAGGCCGCCTTGCCCGGCAAACTCTTCATAGCCGAAGGGCGTGGCGAAATCCGACCGTGGGTGGTAGGCCCCAAGCGGCCCGCCGACCTGCACCGCCTTGACCGGGCGTCCGGTGGCGGTGCCGCCTGCGATGTCGTCGACGATCTGACCCAGGGTCAGACCGAAGGCCGTCTCATAAAGCCCGCCAAAGCGAACGTTTCCGGCGATCTGCAAGGGGATCGTCCCGCGCGACCGGCCAAGGCCGAAGTCCTTGTAATGCGCTGCCCCTTTGGCAAGGATCACCGGCACCGAGGCCAGCGAGATCACGTTGTTCACCACGGTCGGCTTGCCCATGAAGCCTTCCAGCGCCGGCAGCGGTGGCTTGGCCCGGACCACACCGCGTTTGCCTTCAAGGCTGTTCAGGAGCGAGGTTTCCTCGCCGCAGACATAGGCCCCGGCGCCGACACGGATTTCGATGTCGAACTGCGCACCCAGAATCGCTGCCTCACGCGCGAGGCGCACGGCGGCCTCCATGATGCGAATGGCGACAGGATATTCGCTGCGGATATAGACGAAGCCCTTGGCCGCACCGGTCGCCAGCCCGGCAATCGCCATGCCTTCGATCAGGGTGAAGGGGTCGCCCTCCATCAGCATCCGGTCGGCGAAGGTGGCGCTGTCGCCCTCATCGGCATTGCAGACGATGTATTTGCGCTCACCGGGGGCTTCGGAGACGGTCTTCCACTTGATCCCCGTCGGGAAGCCCGCACCACCCCGGCCACGCAGGCCGCTTTCCGTCACCTCGGCCACAATCTCGGCCTTGCTCATCGCCTTGGCGCGATCAAGCCCCACCATCCCGCCATGCGCGCGGTAATCGGCCAGCGACAGGGGGTCGATCACGCCGACGCGGGCAAAGGTCAGGCGGGTCTGGCCCTTCATCCAGGGCAAGTTCTCCACCAGCCCCAGCGCTTTCGGGTGGCGCGCGATGCCGCCGAAAAGTGCTGGCACATCGGCGACAGTCATCGGACCAATGCCGATGCGGCCTGCGTCTGTGGCAATCTCTACCAGCGGCTCCAGCCAGACCATGCCGTGGCTGCCGTTGCGGACAAGCTCTATCGTCACGCCTCGGCGCGCGGCTTCGGTGACAATCGCCTCGGCGACGGCATCGGCACCAAGGGCAACAGCGGCGCTGTCGAGGGGAACGTAAATCTTCATGCCGACACCTCGAGCACGACCGAGGCGTCGCAGCGTCCGACCAACCGGCCGTCAACCATCGCTGCAGGGCCGCAGGCGCAAAGGCCAAGGCAGAACACCGGCTCCAGCGTCACGCGGCCATCAGCGGTCGTTTCGTGCCAGTCGATGCCCAAAGCCGCCTTGATTGCCCCGGCAACCCGGTCGGCGCCCATGGCCTGACAGGCCTCGGCACGACACAGCTTCAGGATATGGCGACCGGCGGGTGCCTCGCGAAAGTCGTGGTAGAAGGTCACCACGCCATGCACTTCGGCCTTGGACAGGGTCAGCGCATTGGCGATCTGGGGAACGGCGGGTTGGGGGATATGACCAAACGCAGCCTGCACAGCGTGCAGGATCGGCAGAAGCGGGCCTTCAAGCCCCTGATGATCCGCGATGATTTCTGCGATCCGGTCGGAAAGGTCGGCGGAATCAAGCATGCGGGCATCCCTTCGCTGGCGTGCGCCCGTGATACCCCGTTTGATAGGAAGATCAATATTGATATACCGTCGATTGATAGGAAAAGGCTATCAATAGAACAACCGCTGTGCCTCGTCGATCAGCGCCTGCAGAACCGGGGTCTGCGGGTCGCGGCGGGCGGCGATCAGGCCGACAGTATGTTCTGCCTCCGGCTCCACGATGGGCACCGACAAGAGCCGCCCGTCCGTGACGAACATGTCGGCCAGCCGTTTTGGCACCACGCTTGCCCAGCGCCCGGTCAGCACATGTGCCACCAGGGCGATCGTGGAGTTGGATTCGATCATGGGTGCCGCCTGCACCCCCGCCTCGCCCAGGTGCTGGTTCACGATCCGGCGGTTCTGCATGTCCGAGGTCAGAAGGCACAGCGGCACGGTTGCAAGCTCGGTCCAACTGATCTGCCGCTGCCCTGAAAGGGTGCTGCCCTTGGCGACAAGGAGGCGATAGAACTCGGTGTACAGCGGCAGTTGCGACACCCGGCCAAGGGGTTCGTTGTCAAGGTAGGTGATCCCCGCCTCCAGCTCCAGACTCTCGATACCGGTCAGAATCTCGGTGCTGGTGCGCGACAGGATCGACACGCGAACATTCGGGTGCCGGGCGGTGAAGGGGCCGGTCAGGTCAGCCACCATCGGCAGCGCGGTCGGGATCACCCCCAGTCGCAAGTTGCCCGACAGGCCAGAACGGACGGTGCGCATCTCGTCCTTCAGGGCGCGGACGTCACCGACGATGCCAAGCGCCCGGTCCAGAACCCGCCGGCCTTCGGGCGTCAGACCCTGAAACCGGCTGCCACGAAAGACCAGCTGGACGCCAAGCTGATCCTCCAGTTGCCGGATCGCACTGGAAAGCGACGGCTGCGTCACGCCGCAGGCCTCGGCCGCGCGGCCAAAATGGCGTTCCCGCGCCAGGGCGATGAACATTTCCAGCTTGTCGATCATGCCCGAACCCTGCCCCGGCCCCACCCTGCCCCGGCACAGGCCTTGCCCGCAAGCCCTTGCCCACATCGCCCCGGGGGCCTACCTCTGGGACATGAGACGTTTCATCCCCTTCCTGCCCAAGCCCGCCTTCGTGCCGGTGATCCGCCTTGGCGGGACCATCGGCACCGGCCAGCGCGGCCTGAACGACGAAAGCCTTGCGCCACTGATCGACCGCGCCTTCAAGGGAAAGCCTGCAGCGGTGGCGCTGCAGATCAACTCACCCGGCGGGTCCGCGGTGCAGTCGTCGCTGATTGCCGCACGGATCCGGCGGCTGGCAGACGAAAAGAAGCTGCCCGTGCACGCCTTTGTCGAGGATGTTGCAGCATCCGGCGGCTACTGGCTGGCCTGTGCCGCCGATGACATCTGGGTTGACGAAAGCAGTATCGTCGGCTCGATCGGGGTGATCTTCGCCAGCTTCGGCTTTCCCGACCTGATGGCCCGGCAGGGGGTCGAGCGTCGGGTTGTCACGGCGGGCAAGTCCAAAAGCTTTGCCGACCCGTTCCTGCCGCAGAAGCCCGAGGATGTGGAACGGCTGAAGGCGTTGCAGACCCCGATCCACCAGGCCTTCATCGACCATGTGAAACGGGCGCGCGGGACGCGGCTGAAGGAAACGGCAGACCTTTTCAACGCCGATGTCTGGGTGGGCCGGCAAGCGGCGGACCTGGGCCTTGTCGATGGCGTCGCCCACATGGTGCCAAAGCTGAAGGCGCTTTACGGCGACAAGGTCAGGCTGGTGCCCTATGGCCGCAAGCGCAGCCTGATGCAGCGGCTTGGGCTGGCGATGATCGACCAGACGCTGGGCGCGATGGAAGACCGGGCGCTCTGGGCGCGGTACGGCCTCTGACATGCTGTTCAAGATCATCCTGGTCTTCCTTGCCCTGATGGCGCTGGTGGCTCTGGTGGGCCGGGTGCTCTTTCCCGGCGCGTTGCCGAAGGTGATGCGAAAGAAATCCACCCCCCCTGTCTGCGCCAGATGCGGGCGCTATCTGATCGGCCGCGCGACATGCGACTGCGACGGCAAGGCGGGTGGGAGAAAGCGGAAATGACGGCACTGGTGACCGGCGCGGGCAAGCGGCTGGGGCGCGCGATGGCGCTTTACCTCGCGCATAGGGGCCATGACGTTGCGGTGCATTATGCTTCTTCGCGCGATGAGGCCGAGGCGGTGGCCGCCGAAATTCGCACCATAGGCCGCCGGGCCGGGACCTTCCGGGCCGACCTTCTGGTCGAGGCCGAGACCGAATCCCTAATCCCTGCCGCCAGCGCTGCCCTTGGCCCCGTGACCGTGCTGGTCAACAACGCCTCGATCTTCGAATACGACCGGATCGAAACCGCCACCCGGACAAGCTGGGATCGGCACATCGAATCGAACTTGCGTGCGCCCTATGTTCTGACGCAAGAATTTGCCCGCCAGTGCCCGCCTGCAGTCACCGACGACGCGGGCGAACCTTTGGCGAAGGGCCTGATCGTGAACATGATCGACCAGCGCATCCTGAAACTGACGCCCGAGTTCTCAAGCTACACCATCGCCAAGATGGGCCTCTGGGCGCTGACCCGGACGGCCGCGCAGGGTCTTGCGCCGCATGTTCGTGTCAACGCCATCGGCCCGGGCCCCACCCTGCAAGGCACGCGCCAGTCGGCCGAGCATTTCGCAAGACAGCGCGCGGCCACGGTTCTGGGTCGCGGCGCAGGGGTGCAGGACATCACCGCAGCGCTTGGCTTTTTCCTCGACAGCCCTGCTGTGACCGGCCAGTTCCTGGCGATTGACGGTGGCCAGCACCTGGCCTGGAAGACCCCCGATGTGCTGGGTCTGGAGTAGCCGCGGCCGCCCCCGCTGCAGAGTTGTCCACTTTTGGCTTACAGGTCACGAACCTGTCATAAATCACTTGCAATTTCAGGGATTTGGCAGATGAGGCAAAATCTTTTCAACAATACCAATAAGTTAGAAATTCGCACAAAAAACAGGCAATCTCACGAACCGGGCCGGATTCCACGGAAATTCCGCCCTCGCCAAAACTTCTCCGCAGAGTTATCCCCAGAAACGGGGGACAGCTTTCCACTTGCCAGCGCCCACGGTTCGGTGCAGCGCTGATCGAGAATCGATAGATCGAATGCCATGACCGAAAATCCCCGCACCGGATATGAGGTGATCCAGGATTACCTCCGCACGCTGGACGGCTCGCCCGGGGTCTACCGGATGCTGAATGCTGCGTCCGAGGTGCTTTACGTCGGCAAGGCGCGGAACTTGAAAGCGCGGGTGTCCAACTATGCGCGGCCTTCGGGACATTCCGGGCGCATTGCCCGGATGATCCACGAAACGGCGTCAATGATGTTCCTGACGACGCGGACCGAGCTTGAGGCACTGCTTCTTGAACAGAACCTGATCAAGCAGCTGAAGCCGCGCTACAACGTGCTTCTGCGCGACGACAAAAGCTTTCCGAACATCCTGATCTCGGCTGAACACCCTTTTCCGCAGATCAAGAAGCATAGGGGGAAGAAATCGGAAAAGGGCGCGTATTTCGGCCCCTTCGCCAGCGCCGGGGCTGTGAACCGCACGCTGAACCAGCTGCAGAAAGTGTTCCTCCTCCGCAACTGCTCGGATTCAATGTTCGAAAGCCGCAGCCGCCCCTGCCTGCAATACCAGATCAAGCGGTGCTCGGCGCCTTGCGTCGGCAAGATAGGCGAAGATGGCTATGCCACCCTTGTCGCCGATGCCACGCGTTTTCTTGAGGGCAAGACCACTTCCGTTCAGGCCGACCTTGCGAAGGCGATGACCGAAGCCTCCGCCCAGATGGAATTCGAACGGGCCGCTGCCCTGCGCGACCGGATCAAAGCCCTCACTCAGGTCCAGCAGACCCAGGGCATCAACCCGCAGGGCGTGACCGAGGCGGATGTAGTGGCCCTGCATCTGGAACACGGCCAGGCCTGCGTGCAGGTGTTCTTCATCCGCGCCAACCAAAGCTGGGGCAACCGCGACTTCTACCCCAAGACTGGTGCCGGCGCGGAAGAGCCCGAAATCATGGAGGCCTTCCTCACCCAGTTCTACGACGACAAGGAACCCCCGCGCCTGATCCTCCTCTCCCACCCGGTCGAGAACCCCGACCTCGTGGCCGAGGCCCTGACTGCCCGCGCTGGTCGCAAGGTTGAACTCGCCATCCCCCAGCGCGGCGAAAAGGCCGAGCTGGTGGAAAACGCCGCCCGCAATGCCCGCGAAAGCCTCGCCCGCCGGATGGCGGAGTCGACCACCCAGAACAAGCTCCTCACCGGCCTCGCCGAAGCCTTCGACCTCGACGCCCCGCCACAGCGGATCGAGGTCTACGACAACTCCCACATCCAGGGCACCAATGCCGTCGGCGGGATGATCGTCGCCGGGCCGGACGGCTTTCTGAAATCCCAATACCGCAAGTTCAACATCAGGTCCGACGCCGGAGCGAACTCCGACGACTTCGGCATGATGAAGGAAGTCCTGACCCGCCGCTTCGAACGCCTGCTGAAGGAAGACCC
>JAPLPF010000001.1 GCA_026400325.1 Rhodobacterales bacterium | reverse complement strand
CTCGGGGTAGTGGTTCCGGTAGGTCATCCCAAGCGGGTCAAGGTCGGCGGCAAGGTGGCCGCGGATCCGGTAGGCGCGGATGATCATCAGCGCGCGGATGCTGTCGAGGACGGCACGTTGCAGCTGCTGGTCAGAGAGGGAGACGCCAGCCTCCACCGCCTTGGCGGCGATCTTCTGGCCAGCGGCCTTGGCTTCCTTGGCCGGGGGCGGGGCGGCCCATTCGCCGGTCAGGGCGGCGGTCAGGTCATCCACCGGCTGCGGTGGCCAGTCGGTGCGGGCCCAGCTGGGGCCGGATGCGGCGCGCTTGGCGTCCAGCTCACTGTCGCCAAGGGCCTTGAAGAATTCCGCCCATTGCGGGTCGACCGAATTGGGGTCGGCCGCATGGCGGGCGGCCAGCTGGTCGACGTAATCGGCATTCGCCCCGTCCAGGAAGGACGAGGCGGTGAAGGCGGCGGTGGGGGATTGGTCGGTCATGGTTGGTATGTCCTTGTAGGGCGGGCTTCAGACCGCCGGGAAAAGGAGTCGGGCTGAAGCCCGACCTACGCCTTGATTGCTTTCAACACGGCCTCACCGAGGCTTGCGGGGCTGTCGGCCACGACAATCCCGGCGGATTTCATCGCCTCGATCTTCGACTGCGCGTCGCCCTTGCCTCCGGCGACGATGGCGCCGGCATGGCCCATGCGGCGGCCGGGGGGGGCGGTGCGACCGGCGATGAAGCCGGCGTTGGGCTTCCAGCGGCCCTTTTTCTTTTCGTCAGCAAGGAACTGGGCGGCGTCCTCTTCGGCGGCCCCGCCGATCTCGCCGATCATGATGATCGAATGGGTCTCGGGGTCGGCGCGGAACATCTCCAGCACGTCGATGTGTTCGGTCCCCTTGATCGGGTCGCCGCCGATGCCGACGGCGGTGGACTGGCCGAGGCCCACGTCGGTGGTCTGCTTCACCGCCTCATAGGTCAGGGTGCCGGAGCGTGACACAACCCCGACCGAGCCCTTGGAGAAGATGCTGCCCGGCATGATGCCGATCTTGCATTCGCCGGGGGTCAACACGCCCGGGCAGTTCGGGCCGATCAGGCGGGAGCGCGAGTTGATGAGCGCGCGCTTGACCTTCATCATGTCAAGGACCGGGATGCCTTCGGTGATGCAGATGATCAGCGGGATTTCGGCGTCGATCGCTTCAAGGATGCTGTCGGCAGCAAAGGGCGGCGGAACATAGATCGCGGTGGCGTTCGCGCCGGTCTTCTCGACCGCGTCGTGGACAGAGTCGAAGACGGGCAAGCCAAGGTGCTCGGTCCCGCCCTTGCCGGGGGTCACCCCGCCGACCATCTGCGTGCCATAGGCGATGGCCTGTTCAGAGTGGAAGGTGCCCTGACTGCCGGTAAAGCCCTGACAGATGACGCGGGTAGCTTTGTTGACGAGAACGGCCATAGGTTGATCCCTTAGTTTGTTGCTGGGCGAACAAAGCTCATCGTTGTTCCGCCGATGCCCATCTTTTCTGAGTCAAGAAGAATGATCATTGAACCCTCAACAAATTCTCTCGTGTCCCAGATTCGGGTTCGCTGCCCCATTTGAGT
>JAPLPF010000059.1 GCA_026400325.1 Rhodobacterales bacterium | reverse complement strand
GGGTCAGCCAGAAGACCGCCTTCTTCCACCTTGGGAACCTGGTCGAATACGGCGAGACGACGCAGATCTTCACCAACCCCAAAGACCCCAGAACCGAATCCTACATCACCGGCCGGATCGGATAAGGAGTGCCAGGCATGACCCCGTCGGACCTGCACATCGTGTCATCCTTCGACCGCGACCTCGAGGCGCTTCAGGCCCATCTTTCCCGGCTTTCGGGTCTGGTCGAAGCGGCCTTGCTTGACGCCGCACACGCTCTGGAAGGCCATGACATCGCCACGGCAGACCGGGTCATCGCCGGCGATCCCGCAATCGACGCCCTTGAGGACTTCAGCCAGACCGAGGCTGCGAGCCTGATGGCGCGCCGCGCCCCGACGGCGGTTGACCTGCGCCTGGTGCTTGCGGTGATGCGCGCCGCCTACAGCCTTGAACGGGTCGGTGACTATGCCAAGAATGCAGCCAAACGCACCCGGGTGATTGGCCCCGGCGCCACGGTTGACAGCCACGCCGGCACGATACGTCGCATGGCCGTGCTGGTCGCGCAGATGCTGGAAGACGCGATGCAGGCCCTTGTCCGCCGCGACACAGCCTTGGCCGAAGCGGTGCGCAAGCGGGATCTCGACATCGACGAGATGTACAACACGCTGTTCCGGTCGCTTTTCACCTACATGATGGAAAGCCCGGTCAACATCGGCCCCGCCATGCACCTGCATTTCATCGCAAAGAATGTCGAACGTGCCGGGGATCATGCCACTGCCATCGCGGAACAGGCGCTTTATCTTGCCACCGGCACCCCACCAGCCGATCCACGCCCAAAGGCCGAGGCACCCGGACTTTGAGGATCCTCCTTCAACAGTGGCAGCATCATCGCGAAAAGCTCGGCTTGCGACGAGATTCCGCAGCGCGCGTACAGCTGCTTGCGAAAGACCTTGACCGTCTGGGGTGACAGACCCAGCCGCAAGCCGATGGACACGGTGGAATGTCCGCGCAGGATCAGAAGCGCCACTTCGGCCTGACGGGGCGACAGGGCAATGCCTTCGCTTTGCCGCGCGGCACTGGCCAAGCGTGCCGCCACGTCTTCGGCCGGTCCGTTGCTTTCCACGATCCCGCGCCAGTGTTCCCGCGCCATTGCGGTCACCACGGGCGCAAGCCGCTGACAACACTCCATTTCCGCTGCGCTGAACGCTTTTCCCGACGTGGCGTCGCGCCCCAGACACAGGTTCAGCGATACACCCGGGGCTGGCCAGACGACAAAACTGATCTCATCCAGCAGCGTGGTCTGATCGTAATACTCGATGAAGTAGCGGCTGCGATGAAAGGCATCAGGGGCGATGTCGCGCAAGCGGTACGCCCCGTCCGGCGCGCGCTGACGGTGCAGGTCATGGTAGGGGTCCAGACGGAACGCCCCGGCAACGTAGGTCTGGTCCAGTTCCGCAAACACCTGCGGGTGGTTGAAACGCAGATACAGGATAAGGGGCGGACCGGCATCCCGGTAGGCCAGGATGATAAGGTTGTCAGGCCGGACGATGCCCTGAAAGAACTCCCACATGGCAGGCTCGAACCGGTCACGGCCGATCCGGGCAATGGCGGTGGCCAGCCGGGTCTCCGACAGGTTGGGCAACGACTGCATCATACCTCATTGGGGGTATATACCCCCCGCAATGGCCAGGATTAGCCTATGGATCAGATACTGGGGGTATGCGCCTGCAAATGTCCACTGCCGTCGACATCCGGAACGCCGTGAAATCCTATGGGTCGGTCACCGCCCTGCATGGCGTGTCGCTGGCAATCGCGGATAACGAGTTCTTCACCCTGCTGGGCCCGTCGGGTTGCGGCAAGACCACGCTTCTGCGGCTCATCGCCGGGTTCGAAAACATCACCTCGGGCGAAATCCGGCTGTTCGGGCAGGACATCGCCGCGCTGGAGCCGAACAAGCGCCCGGTCAACACCGTCTTTCAGGCCTACGCACTGTTTCCGCACATGTCGGTTCTGGACAATGTGGCCTTCGGGTTGAAGATGCAGGGGGTCGATCTTGCCGCCCGCAACACCCGCGCCGGCAAGATGCTCGAGATGGTGCACCTCTCTGCCTTTGCCGACCGCCTGCCTGCCCAGCTTTCCGGTGGCCAG
>JAPLPF010000198.1 GCA_026400325.1 Rhodobacterales bacterium | reverse complement strand
TTGAACTGATATGAAAGCTCAAAGTCTCGGCCATCCTTGTGTTTTGTGACTGAGATCAACCCAATAGGAGATGCGATTTTCCTTACCCTGACGGTCCAGACAAACTCGGTTGGGCCGACGTCAAGATAGGAGCGGATGACCGACAGACGTCGACGGAGCGGCACGGCACCACCGAGGTACTGCCGAACTGTTTCGTTGCCGATCATGCGAAGAATGAAAAGAGCGTCAAACCAGGATGCCTTGGCAAGGACGAGCCGTTCTGTCTCCAATGTGTCTTTGCTGTCCATCTACTAAAGTTAAACACTCTCATCTCGACTGTCAGCTCCGTCCGCAAACCGGACATCACTTGCGCCCCTTCCCCTTCTCTTCTTGAACGATGATGCGTTCTGCACCAGTCTGCGCCCATGGGTCGGGAGGCCGCAGGGATGGACGACAAGGACTACGGTCACGAAGACGCGCGGGGGCACTGGTCCCCCAACCGGCCGATCTCCTACGGTCCGGCGTTCGACTGGCCACCCGACCCCAAGCGCCTCGCAAAGTGGCTGTTCGGGTTTCCGGGGTATTTCCTGCCCTGGAACGTTTTCTATGCGGGGATGGCGCTGGTGCTGTGGACGTGGTTCTCGCCCGGCCTTGAGACAACGAAGGACCTGTCACCGGGGTGGATCCTTGCGCTTCTGGCGCGCAACCTGATCCTGGCGGTGCTGGTCTATGGCGCCTGGCATCTGTGGTTGTACAGCTGGCGCAAGCAGGGAACCCAGTTCAAGTACAACCGACAGTTCCCTCGGGAAAAGGCGGCAGGCTTTCGCTTTGGCAACCAGACCTGGGACAACATGTTCCACACCCTTGCAAGCGGGGTGCCGATCTGGACGGCGTATGAAGTTCTTCTGCTGTGGGCCTATGCCAATGGCTGGGCCCCGATGGTCACCTTTGCCAGCAATCCGGTCTGGTTCGTGGCGGTGTTTTTCCTGGTGCCGCTGATCCACGAGGTTGGCTTCTACTTCTGTCACCGCCTGCTGCATTTCAGCCCGCTGTACGAGGTGGCGCACAAGCTGCATCACCGCAACATCAACCCGGGGCCGTGGTCGGGGCTGTCGATGCACCCCATCGAGCATCTGGTCTACTTTTCGACCATCCTGTTGTTCTTCGTGATCCCGGCGCATCCGGTCCACATGATCAACCTGGCCTCACGGCTTGGCGTGGCCCCGGCGCAGGGACATACCGGGTTTGACCGGGTGGTGCTTGGCGAGGAGGCCACGTTCGAGGCGAGCTATTACGCGCACTACCTGCATCACAAGTATTTCGAGGTGAATTATGCTGACGGGATGGTGCCGCTGGACCGCTGGTTCGGGTCGTTCCATGACGGCACGCCCGAGGCGCATGAGGCGATGAAGGCGCGGCGCTTGCGGCGGAGCGCGTGAGGCCAAGGGCGGGTTTCAAGATGAGCGCGTTCCGCGCGAAGTCCTTTTGTCTCGCCCTTCCGCGTGAAGGACGCGGCAAGGCTCGGCGTGCGCGCCGCGCGGGGATATTTGGGCAAATGTGAATGGGGACGGGGTCAGCCGATCCTGTAGGCCTTTGCGTAATCGGGAAGCGCAATGCCGGGCGCAAGGTCCGGGGCGGGTTCGGGCGCACCCATCGTCAGGTGGATCGGCAGGACACCGGCCCAGACCGGCCAGTCGCGGTCTTCGGGCGGATCGGCGGGTGGCCCGGCGGAGACCTTGGCCGACACCTCGGTCAGAGGCAGCGACAGGATGCGGGTGGCCTTGAGTTCCTGGGCGGTGATCGGGCGCAGCGTTTCCCAGCGGCCGGGGAACATCTGATCCATCATGGCGCGCAGGTGGGCGGTTTTGGCGGCGGTGCCTTCGACCAGTTCGGCCTGGCCAAACACCATCACGCAGCGGTAGTTGACCGAGTGCTCAAGGCCCGAACGCGCCAGAAGCATACCGTCGGTCAAGGTGACGGTGACGCAGACCTGCGCGTCGGTGGCGCGCTTCTGCATCCGGCTGGCGGAGGAGCCGTGCCAGTAGATCCTGTCACCTTC
This sequence comes from Rhodobacterales bacterium, assembly GCA_026400325.1. Lineage (GTDB taxonomy): Bacteria > Pseudomonadota > Alphaproteobacteria > Rhodobacterales > Rhodobacteraceae > Tabrizicola. Next base: position 11,894 of record JAPLPF010000198.1, on the reverse strand, counting down.
GCGCCATTGCAGCGTTGGGGTGACCACCGGAAAGCCGTCAACGACATGGCCGACATGGGCAACCGGCATCGCGTCAAGAATGGCGTCGATGGTGGCGCGGTCATAGGCCGCCTTTTCCTGCAAGCGGCGAACGCGGGTGCGGGGGCTTGGGTGTTGCATTTCTGGCTCAGCTCTTGGCGGGGACATCAGGGGGATTGCAAGGATGCTACTGTATGTTGTGGCCCCAGGGTCAAGCTGCCGCGACAGTTTGCGGGCCTCGGCCATTTTCCGCCAAGATATTGTCAAGCTTGAAAAATTCGCTTGGCTTAGCTAAGGTGTATGGCAGAAAACGACCGGAGGCGGAGGGTGGCACGACGCACCCCCGGGCCCGGCAACGAGGCAGAAAGAATGAAACCAGTCCTGTTTGCTGCCGCTGTGGCAGCGTCTTTTTCCGTGATCTCCGGTGTTGCTCTGGCAGGCCCGATCGAGCGGGCCTGCATGGCTTCGGACCGCGCGGCAGGCAATCGCGCGCTTTGCGGCTGTATCCAGCAGGCAGCGGATGCAACGCTGTCTGGCGGGGATCAGCGTCGCGCGGCAAAGTTCTTCAAGGATCCCGAAGCGGCCCATGCCACATGGATATCGCAGACTGCGTCGGACGATGCCTTCTGGGAGCGCTACAAGAGCTTTGGCCAGACCGCGGAAGCGTCTTGCGCCGGGTGAGCTGAGGCCGCGACCCGAAGCCAGGCGCCAAAGCCGTCCTTGCGCCGCGGACCGGAACGCAAAAGGCCCCGCCTTCCTGTCGAAGGCGGGGCCTTTGCATGAAGAACGCCGGGATCAGGCGGCTGCGGCTGCCGCGACCTGCGCCTTGGCGATGTCTTTCTTGATCTTCTGCGCGTTGGTCGAGAGTTCCTCGTCCTTGGCCTTCGCAAGATAGGCGTCAAGGCCGCCGCGATGGTCAACCGACCGCAGGGCCGCGGCACTGACGCGCAGCTTGAATGACTGACCCAGCACGTCCGAGATCATCGTGACCTCGTTCAGGTTCGGCAGAAACCGGCGGCGGGACTTGTTGTTGGCGTGGCTGACGGTGTTACCCGACATCGGGCCCTTGCCGGTGAGTTCGCAGACGCGCGACATTGCGGTGTTCCTTTGGTTCGTCAAAAGCGGGAGAGGGCGGGGAATCCCCAACCCTCGAATTCGATCTGGGCGCGTGTAAGCGCAAACGGGGGGCGCGTCAAGCGGGGACGGGCGTCTGGCCGGCGCGACAGGCGGGAGGCAAAGGCAGGACGAGATGACAGGGCAATCGAGGGCGACGGGGCGGAAGGATGCGCCTCAATGGTGCCTCATTCCACAGAAAAGCTGAAGATCTGATACAAATTGCAATGTGGTTGTCTGGCGTCGGCATCCTGCCCTGCCACATGACCTGCAAGGGGGCACGGATGGGGAATCGTGGCATGAACGGCAAAGTTTGCACCCCTGGCCTGCGCGGCAGGCTGGTCTGGCTTGCGGTGATGGTCGCACTCGCTCCGGCTGCAGCGGCGGCGCAGGTCGCGTGCGAATCCTACGTCGCGCAGGAGGGCGATACATTGGGGTCGATCTCGATGGCAGCCTTTGGCAGGCTGGACTACCAGCTTCTGTTCAACGCCAACTCTGACGTGCTGCGCAGCACGTCCGGCGCGCTTGCGACCGGGACGACGCTGCAAATTCCCTGCGAGGACGGTCGGCTTACCGAAACCGAGGTTGTCGCCGCCCCCGAGGCGGTGGAGCCGGTCGCCGTGGCGGCAAGTGGCGGCTACAAACCGACCGTGCGCTTCGTGACGGGGGGGGACTGGTATCCCTTTGCGGATGAAGGGCTGACCGGTGGCGGGTTCCTGATTCGTCTGGTGTCCACGGCAATGCAGCGCGCGAACAATGATCACCCCTTCTCGGTGGACTGGGTGGACGACTGGAGCTCGCATGAAACCGTGTTGCTGCCGACCGGGGCCTTCGACATGTCGGTGGCCTGGTATCAGCCGGATTGCGACACCCTGGACCAGATGTCGGAAGCGACGCAGAACCTGTGCCTGAACTACCTGTTCTCGGATTCGCTTTATGACGCGGTTTTCGGGTTCTTTGCCGCCAAGGACAGCCCCTTTGCCGAAGCCACCACCTTCGAGGAGCTGAAAGGCGCGCGGATCTGCCGGCCCGAGGGCTATTCCTTCCATGACCTTGATGCGCAGGGCCTGATGGCGCCGGCCGTGACCATCAGCGTGCCGCCAGTGACGGCGGATTGCTTCAACGGGTTGGTCGATGGCACCTATGACATTGCGACGGTCGAATCGCAGCTGGCCAGCGCCGTGATCCAGGAGTTGGGGATTGCCGACAAGGTGGTCGAAAATCCGCGCCTGACATCGATCCAGGCGATCGCCGCGATGGCGTGGAAAGCGAACCCGCGGGCGCTGGAGTATCTGACCTACCTCAATCGCGGGCTGGCCGAGATGCGCGACAGCGGCGAATGGAACGACATCATCGCAAGCTCGTTGAAAGAGGCGAATGACAAGCTGGCGGCGGGTGGTCCGTAAGCTGGCGGCAGACGACTGAGGCCGGTACGGGCTCAGGACGGGCCAAGCAACGCAAGAACCCGCGCGGCGGCTTCGGACGGGGCAAGCCCCTGTTCCACCTCGCGCCCCAGGGCGGCCATCTGGTCGCGGACACGACGATCCGCCTGCAGCCGGGCCAGCAGGCCCTGGCGCACTTCGTCTTCGAACCACTGGCGGGCCTGGGTGGCGCGGTTGAGTGACCAGTGCCCCTGCGCCTTGCGCCAGGCGACCAGGGTCTGCATGTCAGCCCAGGCGCCTGCCAGCCCGTCCTGCGTCAGGGCCGAGACCGGCACCGCCCTGGGGTAACCCGGGGGGTCTTGCGGGCGGCGGCGCATCAGTTGCAGCGCGCCCGAGTAATCCGCCACCGTCCGCAGGGCGGCGGGTTTCAGGTCGCCATCGGCCTTGTTCACCAGGATGAGGTCAGCCATTTCCATGATGCCGCGCTTGACCCCCTGAAGGTCGTCGCCGCCCGCTGGAGCAAGGAGAAGGACAAAGAGGTCGGAAATCTGGGCCACCACGGTTTCGGACTGGCCGACGCCCACGGTTTCGATCAGGACAACGTCGAAACCCGCCGCCTCGCACAGGGCCACCGCTTCGCGCGTGCGGCGGGCGACGCCGCCAAGCTGGGTCTGGCTGGGCGACGGGCGGATGAAGGCCAGCGGGTCGCGCGACAACCGCTCCATCCTTGTCTTGTCGCCAAGGATCGACCCGCCCGACCGGGTGGAGGAGGGGTCGACCGCAAGGACGGCCACGCGCAGGCCCTGTGCGGTGAGCATCAGGCCGAAAGCCTCGATGAAGGTGGACTTGCCGACACCAGGGGTACCCGACAGGCCGATCCGCAGCGCCTGCCGTTCAGGCTGGCGCAAGGCGGCCAAAAGGGCCAGCGCCTCGGACCGGTGATCGGCGCGGGCGCTTTCGACCAGCGTGATGGCGCGGGCCAGGGCCCGGCGGTCGCCGGAGCGGATCAGGGCAGCTCGGTCGCTGATGTCCATCGCTTCTTCCTCTCGGGCCTTTCTGCCGGATGCTTGCAGCCTTGGCGAGGACGATTTTTCTGCGAAAAATCGGGGCTTCCGACGCAGGCCTCTGCGCGCGATAAGCGGGGCATGGCCGATCTGCCCGTCACCGCGATCCTGCCCGAACTCGCCGCTGCCCTCGCCGCACGGGGGATGGCGGTCTTGCAGGCGCCTCCGGGCGCGGGCAAGACGACGCTGGTGCCGCTGGACGTTTTGGCGCGGGGCGGGGTGGCGGGCCGCATCCTGATGCTGGAGCCGCGACGTCTGGCCGCCCGGGCAGCGGCGGAACGGATGGCCGAGACGCTGGACGAACCGGTTGGTCGCACCGTGGGCTACCGCATCCGCGGTGAGGCGAAGGTGTCGGCCACAACACGGATAGAGGTGGTGACCGAAGGCATCCTGACCCGGATGATCCAGTCCGACCCCGAGCTTTCGGGCGTGGGTCTGGTGATCTTCGACGAATTTCACGAACGGTCGTTAAATGCCGATCTGGGGCTGGCGCTGTGTCTTGAGGTACGGGGTGCGCTGCGGCCGGACCTTGCGCTTCTGGTCATGTCGGCCACGCTGGACGCCGGGCCGGTGGCCGCGCTGATGGGAAATGCGCCGGTCATCACTTCGCTAGGCCGGGCCTTTCCGGTCGAGACGCGCTGGCTGCCACGCCCGCCTGATTCGTCGCTGCGGCTGGAGGCGGTGGTCGCGGGGGCCGTCCGGCAGGCGCTGGACGAAACGACGGGGGGCGTTCTGGTCTTTCTGCCGGGCGAAGGCGAGATCAGGCGGGTCGAGGCGATGCTGGCGGGGCTGACGGGGGTGACAGTGCGGCCCCTGTTCGGGGCGATGGACTTTGCCGCACAACGCGCCGCACTGGCCCCCGCGCCGGGGTGCAAGGTGGTGCTGGCAACGGCGATAGCCGAAACCTCGCTGACATTGCCGGATATCCGGGTGGTGATCGACGCGGGCCGGGCGCGGAGGGCAAGGTTCGACCCGAACTCGGGAATGTCGCGGCTGGTGACCGAACGGGTGACCAAGGCCGAGGCGGAACAGCGCCGGGGCCGGGCGGGACGGGTGGCAGATGGCATCTGCTACCGGCTGTGGACAAAGGGCGAAGAGGGCGGTCTGGCAGCCTTCCCCCCCGCCGAGATCGAGGTGGCGGACCTGTCCGGCCTTGCGCTTGAGCTGGCACTGTGGGGCGGGGCCGACCTGCCCTTTCTGACGCCGCCGCCCGCCGGACCGCTGGCCGAGGCGCGGGCGCTTTTGCAGGGGCTGGGGGCGCTGGACGAACGAGCCCACGTCACCGCCCATGGCAAGCGGCTGGCCACCCTGCCCCTGCATCCGCGCCTTGGCCACATGCTGGCCATCGCCGGGCCCGAGTCCGCGCCAATGGCCGCGACGCTGGCGGCCCTTCTGGCCGAACGTGACCCGTTGCGGGGTGCGCCACCTGACCTTTGCCTTCGGATGCAGACCGTCGCCCGCCCGGGACCGGAGGCGCATCGCCCGACCGTCGAGCGGATCAGGGACGAAGCGCGGCGGCTGGGGGCGGCGATGCGGGGGATGGCGGAAAGCAGCCCACCCCCATCCCCTCTGCACGAGGGGGAGGGGCAGCGCTTGGCGACGGGTTCGGCGGATGCCAAGACTGAGGAGTCCCTCCCCCCTGGCGGGGGAGGGATGGGGAGAGGGGGCGCGTCCGAAGGCTATTCCCTCGCCGAGATGGCAGCCCTCGCCTACCCCGATCGGATCGGCCTGCGCCGCAAGGGCGACGCGCCGCGCTGGGTCATGTCGGGCGGCAAGGGGGCGGCGATGGCGGCGGGCTTGCCGCTGTCGGGTGCGCGGATGATCGTGGCAACCGATCTGGACGGCGACACCCGCGAGGCGACGGTGCGGCAGGCCGTGTCCATCACCGAGGCCGAAGTGCGGGGGCTGTTCGCCGACCGCATCACTTGGGTCGAGGTTTGCGACTGGTCGCGCCGCGACGGGCGCGTGCTGTCGCGCCGGCAGGAGTGCCTGGGCGCGCTGGTGCTGGACGACCGGCACTGGGATGCCCCTGCCGAGGCGGTGGCGCGGGCGGCGCTGGACGGGGTCCGCCTGTTGGGCCTGCCCTGGACACCCGCCGCCCGTCGCCTGCGCCCCCGCGTTGCAGGGGCTTCTGGGCTGGGACCGGCTGGAGACGATGGACCGGCTGGTGCCCGGCAGTTTCGAAACGCCGCTGGGTCGGAAGATCCCGATCGACTATGACAGCGACGCCCCCGCCATCGAAGTGCGCCTGCAAGAGATGTTTGGCGTCACCGTGCATCCGGTGGTGGGTGCAGCCCGGCTGCCGGTGAAGATCACGCTTCTGTCCCCTGCCCGCGCACCCGTGCAGGTGACGACCGACCTGCCGCGGTTCTGGGCGACATCCTATGCCGATGTTCGCAAGGACATGCGCGGTGCCTATCCGCGCCACCCTTGGCCCTTGGACCCGACACAGGCAGAACCGACCCTGCGCGCCAAGCCGAGGGGGACATGACCGACCTGTGCCATCTTGCCCTGCCTGGTGCGACCTTCGCCGTTCGGGTCACCCCGAATTCCCGTCGCGCCGGGCTGGATCTGGTTGACGGGCAGATCCGTATCAGCGTGGCTGAACCGCCCGAGGATGGCCGCGCGACCGAGGCCGCGCGTGTCACCCTGGCGCGGGCGCTTGGCGTGGCCAAGACCCGCCTGGTCCTGGTGCGGGGCACGAAATCGCGCGACAAGCTGTTCCGGCTGGATCAGCCCGGCACGCTTTCGATGCGGTAGCTGCCCTCGGGAAGGTTCAGGGCTGCGGCCAGGTCACGGACCTGACCCAGCGACAGGGTGATGCGCACCACCTCGTCGGTGCGCGGATCAAGCTGGTCGATGGTCACGCAATCCTCGAAGGCGTTGATGGTCACGTCCTCTTGCAAAGGCAGGTCTTCGCCGTCATCGACAAGGGTGATGACCGTGGCGTCAAATTCGTGCTCGATCGTGAACATGGGGTCAGCCTAGCCGCCCGAGGACGGTTCGGCAACCGGGATGGCTGCATGACACCTGCGTGAGACGGGCTTTCCCCCTGCGCGCGATTTGCTACCTATGGGGTGCCGACCGCGAGGACACCGATGCGCCTGCCCGTGAACACCGCCCTTGCGCTTTCTCTGGTCCTTGGCCTTGGCGGCTGTGCCACGTCCTATCCGCCGCCCCGACCGGTGCCTTTGGTACAGCAAGCCGAACCCGGCACGCCCGAGGCCGCGGCACAGGCCTTCATCCGGGTCGTCGCGGCGGTCGAGCCGGTGGCCGAAGACCTGTGTCGCAGGCGGGGCGTGGCGCGGACCTGCGATTTCCGCATTGTCATCGACCCGCGCCCGGATCTTCCGCCGAACGCGTTTCAGACGGTGGACAACCGGGGGCGGCCGGTGATCGGCTTTACGCTGGCGCTGATCTCGGATGCGCAAAACCCGGACGAGCTGGCCTTCGTCATGGGCCACGAGGCGGCGCACCACATCGCCGGCCACATCGCCCGCCGCGAGGATGAGGCGTTGACCGGGGCGCTGGTTGCGGGGGTTCTGGCGCAGGCCGGGGGCCTGACACCCGACGAAGTGCGCGCGGCGCAGAACCTGGGGGCCGAGGTCGCCGCCCGCAGCTATTCGCGCGACTATGAGCTGGAGGCGGATGCCCTGGGTGCAGAAATCGCGCTGATGGCGGGCTATGATCCGGTCCTTGGCGCCGGCTTTTTCGACCGACTGCCCGATCCGGGGGATCGCTTTCTGGGCAGCCATCCGCCGAACGCCCAGCGCAAGGCGGTGGTGGCGGCGACGGTCCGGCGGCTTGAGGGATCTTGATCTGGGTCAAGGCGGGCATCGACATCCGGGCGCAAGCTTGGCCCAGATGGTCGGACATTGCCGGAAGGACGCAACATGATCGGGTATCCCGGGGCCCCAAGGGCCTGGTGGTTGACGCGTGGCATGGCACGGATCAGCGGGGTCAACCTGCCGCGTGCCGTTCTCGATGGCTGGCTGCACCGTGAAGAGCTTGCAAGTCTGGTTCAGCGCTGTGTGGACTGTGACAACGGCGCCGAGTGCGAGCTGTTTCTGATGCGCTCCGGCAACGCGCGGGCGATGCCGGATTTCTGCCCGAACAAGACCGGGATCGAAGCACTGGGCTAAGCCTCTGGCCCGCTTGCGCCGGATCGCCTACAGTTGCCGCCATGATCGTGCTGGAAGATATCCTGCGTGACCGGGGGTCGCGCTATGCCGCTGCGGCGGGCCGCGTCACCAGCAAGGCCGAGATCGACGCCTTCCTTGTCACCCTCCGCCAACGCCGCAAGTTCGACCGGGCCACGCACCATTCCTGGGCAGCACGTCTGGCCGAGGGTGGCCCGCTGAAGAACGACGATGGCGAAGCAGGCGCCGGGGCGGTGATCCTGAAGATGCTGGAACGCGACGGGGGGAATGATCTCATCGTCGTGGTCACGCGCTGGTATGGCGGCGTGAACCTTGGCGGCGACCGCTTTGCCCATATCGTGACCTGCACCCGCGCCGGCCTTCGGGCGCTGGCGGACGAAACCGCAGCCGACCGACGCTGAAACGCATTCATTTTCCCGCATCAAATCTTCTTGTGACCTCGATCTGCCCCGTTATCCTTTGCCTTGCGGGCCGCAGAGCCCGGGATACGAGGGAACGGACATGAACATTTCGCGCGGCTTCATCATCATGGGGGCTGTCTATCTGCTGGTCGGGATCGGGTTCGGGTCCTACATGGGCGGCAGCGGCGATCATTCGCTGGCGCCGGTGCATGCGCATATCAACCTTCTTGGCTTTACGCTGATGACCGTGTTCGGCATCGGATACCGGCTGATCCCGGGGCTGGCCGAGGGGATGCTGCCGAAGCTGCATTTCTGGCTGCATCAGGTGGGCGCGCTGTTTCTGCTGGTTGGACTTTTCCTGATGATGTCAGGACGCGTTGCCGAAGCCAGCATCGGCCCGGTCTTTCCGGTGCTGGAAGGGGCGATCCTGCTGGGTGCGGTTCTGTGGCTGATGGGTGTCGTCCGCCACGCCTGACGCGGCAGGCTTGGGCGCGCGTTCCAAGGCTCGACGGGTTCTGCCTCCGGGGCTAACCTTCGGCCTGATGGCGAGGGGGGGGGAACCACATGCGCGACATTCTGCGGGCCGAGGGACGGCGGCTGGCCAATACGGTGATCTGGTCCTGCGACGGTTTTCGCGCCGCCTGGGCCACGGAAAAGACGCTGCGGCAATGGACGATTGCCAACGTGCTGTCGGCGGCGCTGGCGTTTTCGCTTGACCTGACGCCCGCCGAACGCGGGCTGATCCTGGCGCTTGGGCTTTTGGTGCTGGCGGCGGAACTGATAAACACCGCGGTCGAGGAGGTGGTCGACCACCTGTCCCCCGGCCCGGACCCGAGGGCGAAGAAGGCCAAGGACTGCGGATCGGCCTGCGTGGCACTGACCGCGCTTGCGGCAGGGGTGGCGTGGGGTGTGGTACTGGTGGGGTGAGGGGGGGGACGCCGTCAGGTCTGGGCCACGTCCTCGTTGCGGTAGTCCATGACAACCCACATGAAGCTGTGCAGGTCGATGTTGTCTCGTGGATTCAGGTCTGCCACTGCTTGGCCGGTTTCAGCAGTCATATCCAGCAGAGAGGCATAAGTTGAAGGATTGGGCGAGCTTTCATAATCATGTTGGAAACGGTGCCCGATACGCGCGGCATAGTCCTTGGTGAAGGTTGGCTTCAAGAACATGTGGCGGTCGGGACACCAGAGGAAGGGAAAGTAGGTCAGGTAAACCCAGCCAGCCACACCTTCTGACTTGAAGCCCCGAACCAGATCGCCGCACGCCGCTTCGACGTTGCCCTGAGCGAAGTTCCGGACAACAGACAAAAATTCGGCGGCTCGGCTTCCGCGCAGGACATCGGCGAGCTTCGCCTTGGAAAATGGATCGAGCAGGTTTGTCTGCTGGACGACGCGAAGTGCGGCCAGACCTTCATTCGACGAGTGGGCGAGGCTGCTGAGCGGAACTTCGCGATTCAGGCACTCGGCTGCCTTTTCCTTGTAGTGTCGTTCACCGTGTGCCCGGTCTCCGATATATCTGGGATCGGAGAATCCCTCACTAAAGAGACCCAGAAAGCGTTTCCGCGCGCCGTCGATGCCAATGAAATCCGGGTGATCGTTTGCCAGAATCGCGCGGAGACGTGTTTCCACTTCCAGTGCAGTTGCCCCGGTAACTTGTTCTTTGTGGCGCCCGACGATTATTCCGGCGAAGCCTGAGCTCTGTTTGAGAATGCGGAGTGTATGGGCACCTATTCTGATCTCACCCTTCCCCGACATTACAACACCCTTCCCCAATGTTCACGCGGAACCATCCCTGTTCCCACCCTATACATTGCCCACCCTCACCGCCCCATCCCCTCCGTCCAGCCCCTCGTCTTGCCGGGGTTCATCAGCCCGTGCGGGTCGGCCTCCCTCTTGAAGTCGATCTGCACCGTGTCGATCGCCTTCATCCCGCCATCCTCGATGGTGATCGCGTGGGGGTCGTAGATCGCGCAGCCTTCGGCCTCCAACTCGGCGATGATCTGGTACATCCGGTCTTTCGACGTCCAGCGCACGATGGGCAGGGCGAAGAAATGCACCTCGCCGCCCATCCTTGCCGTCTCGTGGTGCCAGTAGATTTCCTCGCCATACCGTTCCAGCTGCTGCTGGCAAAGCGCAAAGTCCAGGGGCGGGGCATAGGCGACCTGCAGGTAGGTCCAGACGCCGGGTTCGACCTTCAGCGCCTGCAGCGTGGTGTGGTTCCAGCCGCATTCCCAGACCGGGGGCAGGCCGGCCGCGTCCATCTCGGCATCGGTCTTCACCAGCACGACGCGGCCGCCGTGGTCCGTGACCAAAGCCTCGAACGCGGCAAGGCTGCCGGGGGCAACCATGGCGAAGATCGCGTCATGGGTGGGGGGGAAGATGTCGGCGAATTTCTTGTAGAACCGCGAGAACCGGCGTTCGCAGACGGTAAGGAGGAAGCTTTCGATGCCCCGCGTCTCGGCCTCGACCGAGGCGGCGAGGGCCACGTCATAACCGTCGAACAGCGCCACGACCTGCCGGTAATCCACCTTCGGCGTCAGGCCGTAGTCCAGTGCCACGATGATGCCGTTGGTGCCGTAAGCGTGCTGGACCTTCAGGATTTCTGCGCCCCGAAGCTCGATCACGCGCGGGGTTTCCTCGACCGTCACCAGCCGGATGTAGGTGATGTTCGTTCCGTCCCGCAGCATGCCGTTCTTCAGCGACCCAATCCCCCCCGACCCGCCCGAGACAAACCCCGCCATCGTCGCCAGCCGCTTGGTGGACGGAAACATCGACAGCATCTGCCCGGTCTCGGCCACCGCGTGTTCGACCTTCTCGATCCGCGCGCCCGCCTCACAGACTACGCGGCCGGGGGTGATCTCCAGCACCTGGCCCAGCCTGGTCATCTCCATCACCACGCCCCCCTCCATCGGGACGCACTGGCCGTAGTTTCCAGTGCCGCCGCCGCGCAGGGTCAGCGGGATACGCAGCCGGGCGCAAGCGGCGGCCACGGCGATCACTTCGGCCTCGGTCCGGGGTTGCACGACGATCTGGCCGCACATCGCGTCCAGCAGGTCCTTCAGGATCGGCGAATACCAGTAATAGTCGCGCGACTTGGCCTGGACGTATTTCGGATCGTCATTGACCGGGACCTCGCCGATCATGGCGCGGAAAGCGGTCAGTTTTTCCATCGGAACGGTCATCAGGGCACCTCAGGTTGAAGGGACGCCGGCCCGGATCACGACGCGCGGCACACCCGGACGGGCGAGGGCGGTCAGGACTTCGGGCGCGGGCAGAAGGATGAAATCGGCAGCCTCGCCCACGGCAAGGCGCTGGGGGCCAAGGCCAAGGGCGCGGGCAGGGGTGGCAGTGATCGCATCCACCCAGTCATCCGGCAGCAGGTGCGCGGCAGGCAGGGCAAGCCGCAAACTTTCAAGCGGGTCGTGCACCCCAAGCGGATAGAACGGATCGCACACATTGTCGGTGCCAAGCACAACCGGCACCCCGGCCGCCCGCAGTTCCTGCGCCGGGGCAAGGCCGCGCAGGCGGGGGCTGCGGCCGGGGGTCATGTCCTGCAGGTAAAGGTTGGTCGTCGGCATCACTGTCAGCGCGATGCCGGACCGTGCCAGAGCGTCAATCGCCCGGTTAGCGTCGGGACGGACCGACAGCGAACAGGCATGGCCGCACAGCACGCGGTCGCCCATGCGGCGGCGGGTCGCCTCGGCGACGATCAGGTCAAGTCCGGTGGCTTCGACATCCAGCCCTTCATCGACGTGGA